>JAUWTO010000382.1 GCA_030614685.1 Candidatus Aminicenantota bacterium | reverse complement strand
AGGGGGGTAACGGATCACTGTGGCGGGTGATATCCGGATATCGCTCACCCCAGCCGAGTCATCTCAGGGGATCATCGATTCTGGAGGCGAGTACGGGAGTCAGTGGAGGCGAGGAGGGTGGGATCGGTGCGGCGGGCGCTGGATAGAGTAGCTGTGGATCTCGGTCAGTAATTCGGTCAGTAACTTTTGACTAATCAGGACTTATTATGACTTACTCTGGCTTATTCTTGGATGGCAAATCCGAATATAGAATTATACCTAAGTTGTTGAAAGTGATTGGTGTTCCAGGGGTGTTATCTGGCGGGGCCGACGAGACTCGAACTCGCGACCTCTGGCGTGACAGGCCAGCGTTCTAACCGACTGAACTACGACCCCACCTAAGGGTTCACCAATTATACGAATTTCAACGAGATTGTGCAACACCTTTTGCGGCCGCCGCCATCTGTACAATCAAGGAATCGATCGTCTCAAATGGCGGAGAGATCATAAAACATTTTGCCGCAGACCCGGCAGGCGTAAAGCTTGATCTCGACTTCCCGAGGCTCATCCCAGGGGTGATCGACCCTCAGGGTCGCAGCAGTCAGCGGCCTCTGCTCCAGCACATGGGCCGAGCTGCAAAAGGAGCAGGCGACCGCGTCATCCATCGGACGCGTCCTCTTTGGTTTCCGCCAGAACCCTGATGATCGCCAGGTTTGCGGGCTTTCCAAGATACTTGAACAGCGAGGTCAGGATCTTGACATAAATATTGCTGCTGTTGCGATGCATCAAGATGGTCTCGTAGACGACCGGGATATCAAGTCCTGACAGACGCTGTTCATAATACTTGGCAAGCCTGGGGAGCTCATCCGGATGCACATAGCGGGAAAAGGGTGTGCCGGCCATTTCCTCGGGAGAGTACCCCAGGGGGCTGCTCAACGAGGACGTCATGGTAACGATCTGCCTGTCCTGAATGATGCCGATTTTCTCCCCGGATCCTTCGATCAGGTCGCGGCATTCTTTCTTGAACGCCTGGTCAGGGATCTTCTCTCGGTCTCTTCTGATCTCAAGTTTTTCCAGCTCGATCAGCCACGTATGCAGCTCCATCAGCTCTTTCTGGTGTGATTCATCCGGACAGACAGGGTTATGCATAGATGTCCTCCCGCAAAATCATAGACTAAGCCCTCAAATGTTTAGTCGTTTCAGGAGAGAATCTTGCGGAAAATATTTCGGGCTACATCTTCTCGAGCTCGGCGATGCGTTCCTCTATGGGAGGATGTGTGCTGAAGAATCGGGACATGGCGCCTCCCCCGTGCTTCTGGCCCTTGAGGGGATTGACGATGTACATGTGGGCCGTGGCCTTGTTGGCCGCCTCCAGAGGCTCCTTATCGGCCGCCAGCTTCCTCAGGGCCGAGGCCAGGCCCGGAGGATAGCGCGTAAGCAGGGCAGCGTCCGCATCCGCCAGGAACTCACGCTTGCGTGATATGGCCAGGCGCAGCAGTTGGGCGAAAAGGGGCGACAGCACAGCCAGGGCCAGCGCCACGACCACCAGGATGGTGCCGGCATTCCCCCCGCCCTTTTCGCTGCTCGAGCGCCTGCGGCGGCCCCCACCCCACAGGAAGGTGCGAAGGATCCAGTCGCTCAGAAGCATGATCATGCCCACCATGACCACGGCCAGGGTCTGGAGCAGGATGTCGTAGTTCTTGATGTGGGATAGCTCGTGGGCGATGACACCTTCGAGCTCCGCACGGTTGAGCTTCTGCAGGATCCCGGTCGTGACCACTACCACTGCATTCTCTGGATTGCGGCCGGAGGCAAACGCATTGGGCGCGGT
>JAUWTO010000231.1 GCA_030614685.1 Candidatus Aminicenantota bacterium | reverse complement strand
CGGAGCTGTTTCAGCAGCTCCCTGGCTCGCCGCTGCTGCGATCGGTGATCCATCCAGAAACCGCTGCGCACGTTTTCCCGGCCCAGGAAGATATTGTCTTCGATGCTCATCGCGTTTACCAAGGAGAGGTCCTGGTGGATGGCGGATATCCCGTGGCGGGCTGCGTGTATGGGGGAGTGGAAGCGGACAGGCCGGCCTTCCAATCTGATCACACCCCGATAGTCGGTGTGCACCCCGGCCAGGATCTTGATGAGCGTGCTCTTGCCCGCACCGTTTTCTCCCGCCAGGATGTGCACCTCTCCCGGTTCGAGATCAAAGGAAACGTCGGTGAGGACTTCCACCCCTGAAAAGGACTTGTGGATGCGGTGCATCTCCAGCAGCATGAGGACGGATTGAGATATAACAGAGAGTGTACCTCGTGTCAAGGCGGAGCACCCCCAGGTCATCATCAGAGATGTTAAGCCTGGAGATGTTTGACATTGCGCAAAAAATTTATGTAACATGTCGATATATTTGTTGTGTGGGAAGTTTGGGTTCATTAAGAGACTGACATCGAGATTCAGGGATGTTCTTTGAGCGCAAGTCGCATGGGCGGTAGCCTGCCCATTAGCCTCCCTCTGTCCGGAAGCGGATTCGTAACTAACCAGGCTAAGGAGTCAAGGGATCATGCCGTTTAAATTACACATCACCAAAGAAGACGAGCCCGAGTGGCGCCAGGAATATACGTACGACAAAGACACGATCATAATCGGCAGAGATATCAACAGCGATCTCCAGCTGGAGGGCTCGAAAAGCGTAGTGAGCAGGCGTCACGCCCAGATCAAGCAGCAGGGGGACTCCTATCAGATCGAGGACCTCAACAGCCGCAATTTTACTTTCCTGAATGACGAGAAACTCAAGGCTGATGTCGATTACAACCTCAAGAACGACGACATCATCCGGATCTGCGATTTCCAGATCCAGTTTTCCCCGGTGGAGCCGGAAACCGCTAAATACGCCGAGAGGACGATCCTGGCATATCCCAATCCCTTTCTTCAGGATGCCGTCCATCTCTCCACCCTGTTCAAGCAGATCTTTACGAAGTATGACAAGGAAGATTCCGACCGGAAGGACGAAGCCCTGCAGGAAACATTTCAAGAGCTGTTCTCCAACCTCCAGATGCATAAGGTCCTCGAAATAATGGCCCAGTCTATGCAGCCGGGGCTCCCCGTCACCGTTCCTCCCACAGAAGAGTTGGGCGATCGTTTAGAGCTCTCGGCATCGGAGGAGCAGGGCTTGCTGGACCTGCTGCTGGATTTTTTCGTCAAGACGGTCCAGGCCCGCAGGCAGTTCCGGATGGAATTCATCGGTGAAACAATGATCAAGTCCGCCAAGACGTTCTCTATCTACAACTGCACTCCTGAGGAACTGAAGAAATTTCTCTTCGACCCGAACCTCCCGCCCAATCAATCCCGGAAAAGGATGACTCAGCTGAGGAGCCTGGTGAGTGAGCTGATGCTGCATCAGATCTCTCTTCTGGATGGGTATAAATCGGGCGTTAATGCCGGAAGCAAGCAGATCATCCAGCGTTTCGACCCGGAGGTTGTGAAAAAGCAACTGGCCGAAAGAAAGACCTCGATCGCGGGCCTGAAGCTCGCCCTTTCCAGCCTGCCTCTGTTGAATGCCGTGAAGCTTGTGGAACAGTATGCCAGCATCTACCGTGAACTGGCACAGGAAGACCAGAGCATCATCGAAAAAAAGTACTTCCGGCCCAACTATGTGAAGCGGTACAACCGGTGCATGGATGCTAGGCTCCAGGATGACACACATACTCCCGGGCCTGAGGAGGAGGGATCGAATGATTGATTCCGGACGGATGGGGAAAAGGAAAATGCCAAAGTCACCTTTCGGTTCTTCAAAGACGGTGCGCATGTTGGCCCATGGGATTCTGCCGGTGCTGATGCTGGCTCTTGCCGCATGCGGCGGGCCCAAGCAGATCAGCCTCAACCTCCAGGGCACACAGGAGATGAATAAGCAGCAGTCGTGTGTGGTCTATGTCTTTCAGCTGAGCAGCGACACCAACTTCCTGAACGCGTCGCTCGAGTCTTTCTGGGAACAGGGGCGGGAAAGTTTCGCCGCCGACATCGTCGAGGAGCGCAAGTATCAGTTGGTGCCGGGCGAAAGCCGGACCGATTTTCTGATCCTCAAAGAAGACACGGTGGTTATCGGAGCGGTGGGGGACTTCAACGAGCCCGACAAGGAAGGCTGGCGGCAGGTCTACATTCTGGGAAAAAAGGCTCCCAAACAGCTGTACATCGTCATCGGGTATAACAGGCTTGACATCCAATAAATAAAGAGGCGCTGCCCCTGGCGGAATGCCCAAAGGAAATCGCATGTCACAGAATCAAAAAGTGGTATGGTTTGAGGGGATGAATCTCGACCCCCATCACTTCCAGCAGTGGGATCGTTACCATACATCGGCCCTTGCCTCCCGTGTTCGAGCGGTCGCGCATTATGATTGGGGAGTGCTAGAGATCGATGTGGACAAGGATGCCCTGGTCAACGGCCAGTTTCACCTCCTGCGCTGCAGAGGAGTCACGCCCGATGGGCTGGCGTTCAGTATACCTACGGATGATCCCGCCCCCAGATCGAGGGCCATCCAGGATTATTTTTCCGCTACCGAGAATGAACTAGGAGTGTTTTTGGTGATACCTGTGGAGCGGGAAAGAGGCAACAACTGTAGGCTGGAGGGCGCCGCAGCCGGCAGGGAGACGCGGTATGTTTTCCAGAAGAAAGCGGTGACGGATGACAACAGCGGAGCCGATGAGCGGGAGATCGGGGTGGGGCGGACTAACTTTCAGATCCGCTTTACCGGAGAATCGTATGAAGACTTCAGCACTCTCAAGATCGCGGAGATCGTCCGCACCCAGGATGGCAGCTTTGCCCTGAGCAGAAGCTTCATCCCTTCCTGCCTCACCATCGATGCCTCTGAGAATCTTATGGCCATCACGCGCCGGCTGCTGGAACTCATGATAACGAAGAGTGCATCGCTCGGTGCCGGGAGACACTTCAAGGGGCAGACGGACTACACGTCTCAGGATATCACCATATTCTGGGCGCTTCAGACCCTCAACATGAACATTCCTCTGCTCAACCACTATCACACGATCTCAAAAGGCCATCCCGAGGGGCTCTACCTCGGATTGCTGGCCTTAGCCGGTCAGCTGACCACGTTCTCTCCCGAACTCAACATTCACCCCCGCGAGCTCCCGACGTATGATCACAACGACCTGTCCAAATGTTTCAATCTGCTGGACAGCAAGATACGCGCATTGCTGGACGGCATCGCGCCCTCGGCTAATTACCTCAATATCCCTCTGGAGAAAAAAAGCGAATCTCTTTACACCGCCCATGTGAGCGACGCCAAGGTGTTTCACGAGATGAAGATCTTCCTGCGGGCCAGCGGGGACCTGCCCGAAAAGAAGATGATCGATGAAATCCCGACCAACCTGAGGGTCGCCTCGCCCGACCAGATCGATGCCGTGCTGAGCAGCTTTCAGACAGCGCTGGCGATCAAATATGCTTCCGTCCCCCCTTCTGTCCTGCCCATGACGGAAGGGAGCTACTACTTCCAGCTGCAGCCGTCCGGCCCCTTCTGGGATGCCATCGTTGCCAGCCAGGGCCTGGCGGTGTTCGTGCCCAGCGATCTGAGGGGCATCGTCATCGAGGCCGTCGCGGTCTGAGCGGATGAAGAGCCTGATGCCCTCTGATTGCATATTGATAGAGGATCGAAAGCGGTGGTCTGGATGCTCCGCCTAGCTCAGGACAAAAGGAAAGTCTGATGAACACTACGGATACGGTTATTCAGAAAGTGAGGAGAGGGGACAAGAAAAGCCTCATGGAGGTCTGCTCCGACGGTTTCGCCCTCATCCTCAAACTGCGGGACACCAGCGAATACGGCGATCCCGAGCTGCT
>JAUWTO010000195.1 GCA_030614685.1 Candidatus Aminicenantota bacterium | reverse complement strand
ATGTGGATGTCACACCAGGCCTCGACCGTCCCTGTGAGACCGCGAGGGTGGTGGACTGCTCCAACTGCCATGCCCAGGTCGCAGAGGATTACACCCAGAGCGGCCACGGCCAGGCATACGCTCAGAGTGATTCCAACGCCCCCTACTGCACGGACTGCCACGGGAAACACACGGTCCTCTCTCACCAGGATGACACGAGCCCCATCTACCGGTCCTCCATCCCACAGCTCTGTGGAAACTGCCACGGGAAACCGGGACACCCCGCCTCGCTCAAGTCCGAACAAAGCAAGGTCATGGTCGATTACTCCGGCAGTGTGCACGGCCAGGGTTTGATCCGGAAGGGCCTGCTGCCCAGCGCCCTGTGTACGGACTGCCACACGACGCATTTCATCCTGAATCACGAGGACGAACGCTCGTCCACACACTTCAGGAACATCCCGGCCACCTGTGCAACCTGCCACCAGGGCATCTACAAAGAATACGTGGAGAGCATCCACAACATCGAGAATACCGAGGTCCGGGAAAGGCTCCCCAACTGTGAGGACTGCCATTCCGCCCACCAGATCAGGCATATCGAACAGGACCAGTTCCTGTCCGAAGTTACCCACCAGTGCGGGACCTGTCACGAGGAGCTCTCAGAAACATACACCGAGACCATACACGGCAAAGCCTACACACTGGGTTACCTTCAATCGGCCAAGTGTTCGGACTGCCACGGTGCACACGACATCCTGGGGGTCAACAACCCTGATTCCCACGTCGGATTCAACAATGTCGTGGAGACATGCCAGAAATGCCATTCCGAGGCCAACCGGCAGTTCACCGGCTACCTGACTCACGCCACCCATCATGACAAACAGAAGTACCCCGTCCTCTATTTCACCTTCTGGACCATGACCTTTCTTCTGATCGGTGTGTTCGGTTTCTTCGGGATCCATACCCTGCTCTGGCTCCCCCGGTCTTACAAGCATCTCAAGGTCAAACGGGCCGCAGAGGCGGAGCACAAACACAAGCGCTACTACATCCAGCGCTTCGACAAGGAACAATGCATCACCCACATTTTTGTCATCTTGAGCTTCATGGGTCTGGCCCTCACCGGCATGATGCTGAAATTCGCGAGCATGCCTTGGGCCCGGTTCCTGGCGGATCTGCTGGGAGGCGTGGAGGCAGCAGGACGCATCCACCGCTTTTCAGCTGCGATCACGTTCGGATATTTCGCATTCCATCTGTTCCAGCTGTTCAAGCACAAACGCAAGACCAAGAGCACGGTCCGGAGGATGATCTTCAGCCCCCGCTCCCTCTGGTTCAACAAGAAAGACCTGAAGGACTTCATCGGCTCCATCAAATGGTTCCTGGGCCTGGGTCCCCGGCCCGACTACGGGAGGTGGACCTACTGGGAAAAATTCGACTACATGGCCGTTTTCTGGGGAGTCGGCGTCATCGGCTTCTCGGGCCTGATCCTGTGGTTCCCGGAGTTTTTCACAAAGATTTTGCCTGGCTGGTTCATCAACGTGGCCATGATCATCCACAGCGACGAGGCCCTGCTGGCCGTGGGTTTCATCTTCACCATCCACTTCTTCAACACGCACCTGCGGCCCGAGTCCTTCCCGCTGGATCCTGTCATCTTCACCGGAGTGGTTCCTCTGGATGAGTACAAAGAAGACCGCCCCGAGGAATACCGCTTCCTCAAGGAGTCCGGTCAGCTGAAGAAAGACGTGGTCCTGAAAGTGATCTCAAAGCAACGGATGCTGCTGGTCCGGATCTTCGGGTTCACCTTCCTGACGCTGGGGATCAGCCTGATCGTGCTGATCATCTACAGCATGCTGTTCGGATACAAATAATATCCGGCTGTTACTCGGATTCTTCGCCCTTCTTATCTGAGGCGTTAACCTCCTCCACCTCTGCATCCGGATGTTCGTGCTCGAACATGTCCCGGGGCATCTTGCCTGTCAACCAGGAGGGATTCATGGGGTAGACCTCGGGGCTGAAGACCGTGGCATACATATGCCAGATCAGGATGGCGAGGGAAGCCAGGATGGCTTCATAGTAGTGGACGAC
Source organism: Candidatus Aminicenantota bacterium (assembly GCA_030614685.1). Taxonomy (GTDB): domain Bacteria; phylum Acidobacteriota; class Aminicenantia; order Aminicenantales; family Aminicenantaceae; genus JAUXEH01. Next base: position 2,487 of record JAUWTO010000195.1, on the reverse strand, counting down.
CAGCGAGACATCCAGCACGCCCTTGGGGAAGATACTGACAATAAAATTGTCGAACCAGAGCAGGAGGCCGGTGACGATCATCACCACGTTGCCCCATATCAGGGCCCAGTACTCTGCCTTCTCGATATAGCTGAAACGCTTGAAGCGGGGGGGTTTTTTGCTGAGGCCCAGGTTATAGAGGATCTTCTGGAGGAAGTCGAAGAAGTCCCGGATTTTGGGCATCATGTCCTTGAGGAAGCGCCGTCCGCGCGGAGTGAGGAGGTAGATGAAGTGCCAGGTCGAGGCAAACATCAGCACCACCGCAGCGATGCGGTGGATCTGGCCGCGCAGTTCGAATCCGCCATCCCATCCGAAGAACAGGCTGGTGATCCAGGAATCGGCGAAGCGGAGGGAGAATCCGGTGATGACCAGGACGATAAAGCTGGACATGAGCAGGTGGTGCTGCCACAGCTCGCCCAGCCGCATGCGTCGGACCTGGGGCCGCCTTATCACCATTACGATCTGACGGATGAGGTCTATGATCCAGTGCAGGGCCATGAGGCCGATGATCACGACGATGGCGACGATGTAGATAGTCTTCACGACCCCCGCCGCCTTTGTCTGTATGCCCTCGCCTCCGATGCCGTGTATCGAAGTCGTGGCCAGGGCTGTAGATATGCCGGGGTGGCATTCCCCGCAGGTGTCCTGCAGGTTTTCCGGATGGACGGTCGAGGTCTCATCCGTACTGGACAGGATGCGGTGGACGCCATGACAGGAAGCGCAGTTGGCCACATGCACGTCTCCCGCCTTACTTTTAAGCCCGTGATAGCTGTCGATGAACGACGTGTACCGGCCCGCGGTCAGCCCGTATTTTTCGGTCAGGGTGATGGATTCGTGGCAGGGTGAACAGGTAATCTCCGCCACCTTGGCAGACGATACCGGAGACGCGGGATCGCTGCTGGACAGGATGCCGTGTTCCCCGTGGCAGTGAGTGCATACGGGAGCATCCGTCTCTCCCCGGGCAACCAGCTGACCATGGATGCCCTCAAAAAAATCCTGTTCGACAGCCTTGTGGCACTTCCCGCAGGTCCTGGGGATGTTGAAGTGGTTGATGGCGGAATCCGGATGCCCCGGTGAGAATATCTTGTGCGCCGTATCTCCCGTGGAATGGCAGTCGTTGCAGGTGGCAGCCACATAGATCCCCCCCTTGGTTGCCTGGCCGTGGACGCTGGTGTTATAGATCTGGATAGGGTGATCGATCAGGATCGCGTACTTGGTGGTGATGTCCAGGTCTTCATGGCACCTGCCGCAGGTCTGCGGCATATTGACCGGGTGGGTCATGGAGTTCTTGATGCTCGAGGACAAGACGCCGTGATCCCCATGGCAGTCGGCGCAGGTGGGCATATCTTCGCAAGCTCCAATGCTCTCCCTCCCATGAGCCTGGTACTCTTCACTCTGCTCTTCATGACACGCCCGGCAGCCCTGGCATCCCACCACAAATCCCTCTTCGGCCTGGTGAGGATTCGTGGCCCTGTCCTGATGGCAGTCCAGGCAGTCCATCCCGTCATGGGCGGAGTGGGACAGGTCATCACGAAAATCCGTGTCGTGTTTACTCTTCTCATGACAGGTCATGCAGTCCGCACTGGTGATGGGCTCGTATTCCTCCTGCGGGGCCTCTTGGGAAACCAGCAGGCCGATGGGAACGGCCAGGAGGAAAAACACCGTCATCAGTAAAATTCCGAGTCTGGCAGAATCGATCGAGTTACGCATTGTTGACCACCTTTTAAGCATCAAGAATCGCTCGCTTTGTTTAATTCATTATTTGATTAAATTAGATAATACACAAAATTATATTATATGTCCCATTTCCAGAGTGTCAATCATAATCTGAGCCGAGGCTGCTTACAAACTCAGTTAGGGGGCGGCTTCATGTCAGGTGTCCTGCCAAATACTCTGTGATACACATCGGGGAAGGCATCTTTGCCCCCGATGAGCAGCATGGTCAGAGGCATCTTCGCGACCGCCTGGCGCGACATCTCAGATGCCATCCGCCGGATATCCCACTGGGCCGTGGCATCCTCCCGGAGCCGGGAGAAGTGGTAGAATTCCCGGGCGTTGGTCTTCCAGAGCACGCGCTTGCAGTGGGCATTGGTCAGGGCGTATTCGGCACTCCGATCTATGCGTCCCCTGAGCCTTTCAAAGAGCGTCTCTGTTTCCCCTATAACGGCCATGAACTCGGCCCGGGCGCCCACCTCATCGATCGACGGGGGCACAACCACCCCCCTAGCAGGATCATAGGGTTGGGAGGTCAGCGTAGACATACGGTGCCGCTTGAGCTGGGCAAAGCAGGTGGAGGAAACCGTCAGCTCAAAGGTCAGGTCCACGTGCTCGAACTCGCGCAGAACAGTGTCATAGAATTCCATCCGCCCCAATGCGGTCTTCACCAATTCCTTCTTTCCCCCAGGGGAAAGGGAGCGGGCGGCGGTCAGGCAGGCTTCGTAGGCTTTT
>JAUWTO010000084.1 GCA_030614685.1 Candidatus Aminicenantota bacterium | reverse complement strand
AATGTAACCAACTTCGGGGCCTTCGTGGACGTGGGTGTCCACCAGGACGGCCTGGTCCACATCAGCCAGATTGCCGACCGCTTCGTGGCCAGGGCTTCGGATGTGGTCAAGGTGGGGCAGAAGGTGAGCGTACGTGTGCTGGAGGTGGATCTTGAGCGCCGGCGTATCGCCCTCTCCATGAAACAAGAGGGAAGGTGATGATGTCTGTCCAGGTGGAAGACCCACCCAACCACCCCATACGCTCGTTGCGCTGGTGAGCGTATTCTTGATCGAGCCCATGGGGTGGTTGCATCAACGGGCCTTATCCTCCTGTCCAGGAGGCGTTCTTATCTGTCCATGCCCATGGTGTAGGTTGCGTTGAGGAGTTATTTTTTGTCCGAACCCATGGGGTGGATGGGTGGGTCCGCGGTGAGGACAAATATAACTCCTCTCTCTCTTTTTGACATAGGAGAAAGCATGTGATAGACAGGAACCACACACTGGAATCTTGATTCAGGAGGGCCCCATGACGAAAAAGACCAATCCCTGGAGCCGGAGGGAATTTCTGTCGACGTCGGCCGCCGCAGCCCTGGGCGCTGCCAGCCTGCCCCTGTGGAGTCCCGGTATTTTCGCATCCCGCGCACAGGGCGATATACTGCGCGTGGCCCTGGTCGGGACCGGAATACGCGGCAGCTCCACGTGGGGCCGGACCCTGATCCAGCGCTATGCGGATGTCCTGGAGATGGTCGGCCTCTGCGACAGCAATCCCAAGCGCCTGGCTTATGCCAAGCAGTATATGGGGGCTGCTTGCCCTACCTTCACGGATTTTGACCGCATGATCAGGGAGACGCAACCCCAGGTCGTGATCGTGACCACCACCGACTGCTTCCATGCCAAGTACATCTGCCGGGCTATGGAGCTGGGCTGCGATGTCATCACGGAAAAGCCTATGGCCACGGATGAGGAGATGTGTCAGGCCATCCTGGACACTGAGCGGCGCACCGGCCGCAAGGTCACTGTCAGCTTCAATTACCGCTACAGCCCGGAGGCGGTCAAGATCAAGGAAACCCTCATGTCCGGGGAGATCGGCCAGGTCACCTCGGTGGATTTCAACTACTACCTGGATGTCTTCCACGGCGCCTCCTATTTCCGGCGCTGGCACGGGTTCAAGCAGTTTTCCGGCTCCCTCCTGGTGCACAAGGCCACCCATCACTACGACCTCATGAACTGGTGGCTGTCAGCGGAACCCTTGGAGGTAAATGCCCATGGGGCGCTGCGTAAATACGGGCACAACGGCACGATCCGGTCCCAGCGGTGCATGACCTGTCCGCATAAGGATTCCTGCGAGTTCTTTTGGGACATCACCACCAACGAGCATCTCATGAACCTGTATGTGAAGGCCGAGTCTGAGGACAACTACCTGCGGGACGCCTGCGTCTTTCGAAAAAAGATCAACATCTGGGACACCATGAACGTCCAGGTTAAATACCACAACCGGGTGACCATGAGCTACTCACTCAACGCCTTCATGCCCTACGAAGGTTATTCTGTGGGTTTCAACGGGACCAAGGGACGCCTGGATGCCCGGGTCTATCACCAGACACCCTGGGAGATCCCCGCCCTGGCCGAATTCCGCGTAACCCGGAACTTCGGATCCTCCCGCACCTCCAACATCAGCGCGGGTGGAGGGGGGCACTGGGGTGCCGACGGCATCATGCAGGATCAGATCTTTCGAGATATGCTGCCGGATTCGCTGGCCAGACGGGCCGGGAGCCGCCAGGGGGCACTGTCCATCCTGATCGGGATCGCCGCACGGCGGAGCATAGAACAGGGGCGGCCCTTTAAAATCGACGAACTCGTGAAGCTGTAGGTCGGGGATCAACGGCCGGTGAGGCTCGACCACCCGCTGTCGATCACCTCTGGAACTGTCTGAAAACTCCGAAAGCGATCAGCACAGCGCCCACTATCAACAAAGCATTATTCTTGTTGATGAATCCGACTATGATCAAGGCGATTCCTGCCAGGATTCCGAGAATCGGTACTCTTTTGGCTAGACTCATGACATGTCTTTCCTGTTTTTCTTTGTGCTCTGAAACCCACTATCTGGGCTGTTTGCCGAGGAGGCCGTCGACCAGGTCGATGGCCGAAGCGGCATCCGGGGCATACCCGTCGGCCCCGATCTGCTCGGCAAAGGCGGGGGTCACAGGAGCCCCGCCGATGATGACCTTGACATCCGGGCGGATCCCCGCTCCTTCCAGCCCGGAGACCACGGACTGCATGTTGACCATGGTGGTGGTCAGGAGCGAAGACATGCCCACCACATCCGCCTCCCGTTCCTTGGCGGCGTCCACAAACTTCTGGACGGACACATCAGCCCCCAAGTCGATTATTTCATAGCCTGCACCCTGCAGCAGCATGCCTACGATGTTTTTACCGATGTCATGCAGGTCCCCCTGGATGCTTCCCATCACGACCCTGCCTCGGGGCTCCACATTGGCCGCCGCCAGCAGAGGCTTCAGCCGGTCCAGTCCCTGATTCATGGCCCTGGCCGAGACCAGAACCTCGGGAATGAAGCATTCGTTGTTCTTGAATTTTTCGCTCACGATGTTCATGCCTTCCACCAGCCCGTCATACAGGAGGCGCTCGGCGGTTTCCCCCTCGTCCAGGGCTTGTTCGAGCAAGCGACCGGCGGCTTCGGCGTCTCCCTTCTGCACTTCATCAGCGATCTGTTCATATATTGTCATGGTTGGCTCCTTCTATACCTCGTAATCTTCTGCTTGCATGGCCTTCAGATCAGCCGCGACAGCTTCCCTGACCTTGACCGGCATTTCGGTTTCCCGTTCCAGCATGGGTTTCAATCCCTTGCCCACGCCGTCGTCGATAAAATAGGGCCGCACGAACGCGGAATCCCAGGTTCTCTGTTCAAAGCTGCGGCTTTCCAGGTGCTCAAAGAAGCTCTTGATTCCCCGCTCCGGATCCCCTTCGATCTCCCGGAAGTAAGAGCCGTAGATGTGCAGGGAGTCGCTGATGTCCACGTACCTGCCGACACGCACGGGTTTGCCGATCTTCTCACCCAGATCGGTCGCGATCTTGCGCATGAGGGTGGTGATGGCGATGACATTCTCGAACCAGGCCTTGAAAAGGTCCCGGCTGCGCCAGTGGGTGTTCATGTTGAACACGAAGCCGCCCTGCTCATCCTCACACAACCGCCCCCACACCCGCTGCAGGCAGGGGGGATCTTCCGTAGGCGGGTCCAGCTTGGGATTCCAGGTGATGGCCTGGGCCCGGCGGCTGTAGCCGGCCTCCGCCAGCTTGTCGATCATGTAGGCGATCTGGTCCACCACCTTGTCTTCGATGTGGTAGTCGAAGAGGCGGCCGTGGTAGGTGTAGGTCCAGCGCGTGTCCTGGCTTTCTGCGCCCTTGAGGATCTCCTCCAGCGGCTTGACCCAGTAGTCATGGGCGCCGTGCACCACTTCCTGGACGTATTCAGCCAGACCGCCCAACCCGTCGGCAAAGGAGCGGTGAAAGCGCGGCTGTCCAAAGGGTTGGTGAACCGCGATCATCACAGTGGCATCCCGGCTGGGGGGATCTTCCGGGCGGTCGTACTCGGTACGGATGCTCGTGCCTTTTTCCCATACCTCCCGGATCGCCTTTTCATACGCCTGTGGGATGGTGTCTCCTTCGATCTTCAAAACCGGAATGTTCCCTGGATCCATACGTCCTCCTAGCTCAAGAGTTGGGTGATTCAGATATTATGCACCTCTTGTTTATCATAAAGCCGTGGCGAGGAAAAGCCCTATGTCATCACGAACACCCTTCCTATGTCATCGCGAACACCCATCGGGTGTGAAGCGATCTCTTTATGAGTCATAAGAACCGTGACCGAATCCCTGAGATCACTGCGCTGCGCTCGTGATGACATTGCCCGAGTCGTGATAACATGGCTAAGTCGAGCTGACATTGCTGAGTCGTGATGACACTGTCCGAGTTTGTGAGGATAGTGCCGAGTCGAGCGGACTTTGCCCGAATCGAGCTGGCAGTGAATACTTTTGTCATAGTTTATTCGGATCGTTCACAGGGGCCGTAATCCACCTGTTGATTTCAGGATGTTCTTCAGGTTTGACGGCAGGAGGATACCTGTGATATAGAAAAATATTGAAAACCGGAGGGAGAGGAAGATCCCTCCGGATATCATGGAGGGCAACATGAAAAAATTTCTATTTGTGCTGTGTGTGACCTTGATCTGCCTGGGCGGCCTGCTTGGCGCTCAGGAAACATACAAGCTCCCCCCCAAAGAAGTCATGGATATCGTGACCGCACCGCCTTCACCGAGAGTTTTTATGAGCCCTTCGGACGAAGTCATGGTCCTGGGGGAGTACCAGGCCATGCCCTCCATCGCCTACATGGCCCAGCCCCTATTGCGGTTGGCCGGGACCCGGATCCTGCCCCAATACAACAGCCGTCAAACCACGACCTTTTACACCCGGCTGACCATCATGTCCATAAAGGATGGAAAGGAAATCCCGGTCGCACTCCCGGACGGGGCCAGGGTCGGGTCCCTCAGCTGGTCGTATGACAGCCGGTCTTTCGCCTTCACCCGTTTGACGGATACCGGATTCGAGCTCTGGCTGGCCGATGCCGCTACCGGGAAATCGAAGCGCCTTACCGGACCCATCCTCAACGCCACCATCAACTCAGGTTTTGCCTGGCAGCCGGGGAGTGGTTCCCTGCTCGTCTACGGGATCGTGGAAGACCGCGGGGCGCCTCCCCAGGCACCCGAAGTCCCCAGCGGGCCGAACATCCAGCAGACCTCGGGCCGTGTGGCCTCGGTGCGGACCTACCAGGACCTGTTGAAGGACCCCTTCGACGAAAAACTGTTCAAATACTATGGAACCAGCCAGATCTGGAGGGTGGATGCGGCCACAGGTGAGGCCAATAAGATCGGTAAACCCGGGATGTATTTCTATGCGGATTCTTCTCCGGACGGCCGCTATCTCATGGTCCGCCGCCTCAAGGAACCCTTCTCCTACAGCGTCACGTACCGTTCCTTCCCCTACAGCCTGGAGATCTGGGATTCTGATGGTCGCCTGGTGCATCTCTTTGCGGACATGCCCCTGGCGGACGAGGTCCCCATCCGAGGCGTTTCCAAGGGACCACGCTCCGTGGATTGGCGTCCCCTGAAGCCTGCTACCCTCGTGTGGGTGGAGGCCCTGGATGAGGGAGATCCCAAGAAGGATGTGCCCTTCCGGGACAGGCTCATGACGCTGTCACCGCCCTTCACAGGGGATCCTGCGGAAATCCTGAAGATCAAGCACCGCTATGGCGGCATCTCCTGGCTGCAGACACCGGGGCTGGGATTCCTTACCGAATTCGAATGGATGCGCCGCTGGCGTACGACCTACCTGGTCGATGTGGACAAGCCTGGGGGAGATCCGCAGAAGATCTTCGACCTCAGTTCTCAGGATCGCTACAATGATCCGGGCCGGCCGGTGACAATGTCGACAGCCGTCGGGGAATACCTGGTTCTGGTGGAAAACGGGAAGATCTATCTGTCCGGCAGCGGCGCCTCGCCCCAGGGAGACCGCCCCTTTCTCGACAGCTACGACCTCGAATCGGGAAAGACCGAGCGCCTCTTTCACTGTGGTACGGACAGCTATGAACGCTTTGTCGGTTTCGCGGGCGAATCTCGGAAAATGATCATTTCCAACTATGAATCCAAGACCGAGCCGCCCAACACCTATCTGTACGACCTGAAGCAGAAGGCGCGCAAAGCCTTGACCGATTTCCGGGACCCCGCTCCCCAGATGACGGGCATGAAGAAACAGCTGATCAAGTACAACCGCGCGGATGGCGTGCCGCTCTCCGGGACTCTGTATCTCCCGCCCGATTATCAGGAAGGGCAGCGCCTGCCGCTGGTCATGTGGGCCTATCCCATGGAGTACAGCGATGCCCGGGTGGCCGGCCAGGTGCGCGGCTCCGCGAACCGATTCACCTTCTTCCGCGGCACTTCTCAATTGTTCTTCGTGACTCAGGGTTATGCGGTCCTGGACGCGGCCCAGATGCCGGTGATCGGCGACCCCGAGACCATGAACGACACCTTCGTGGAGCAGATCGTGGCCGCTGCCCAGGCCGGCATAGACAAGCTGGACGAGATGGGAATCATCGATCCCAAGAGAGTGGGTGTGGGAGGCCACAGCTACGGAGCCTTCATGACGGCCAATCTGCTTGCTCACTGCGACCTCTTCGCCTCGGGAGTGGCTCGCAGCGGCGCCTATAACCGCACCCTGACGCCCTTCGGCTTCCAGAGCGAGCGCCGTACCCTGTGGCAGGCTCCGGAGATCTATTTCAAGGTCTCTCCCTTCATGCACGCCCACAAGATCAACGAACCGATCCTCCTCATCCACGGTGAGATCGATAACAACTCCGGGACGTTCCCCATCCAGTCGCGGCGCCTTTTCCATGCCCTCAAGGGCCACGGGGCCACGGCCCGCCTGGTGTTCCTGCCTTATGAGAGCCACGGCTACCGGGCCAGGGAATCGGTCCTGCACGTACTGGCAGAGATGATCGAGTGGTTCGACACATACGTGAAGAACCGTAAATAGAGCGGGTTCCGTTCCCCATGAGTGAAGCGGCCGATCCTCCACTGCTCGAGATCCGGGGCCTCAGCCTGGGCTTCGGGCAGCGGAGCCTGTGTGAAGGCCTGTCTCTGACGCTCTCTCAGGGAGAAAAGATCGCCATCACCTGGAAGTCCGGAGGCGGAAAATCCTCGCTGCTCAAATGCATTTTGGGTTTTGTGCCTCCCTCTTCCGGATCCATATGCCTTCAGGGGATCGAGCTCGATCCTCTGACCGTCTGGCCGCTCCGGAGTACCCTGGGTTATGTGCCCCAGGAACCCGACCTGGGCGACCTCACAGCCGAGGAATTCATCCGGAGGCCGTTTCGATTCCGGGCCAACCGCGGCCTGGCTTGGGAGGACGGCCGCCTACGGGAACTCTGCTCTGCGTTTCACCTGGAGGAAGGCCTCCTCTCCCAAGAATCCCGAAAGCTCTCGGGCGGGGAAAAACAGCGGGTGGCCCTCATAGCGGCCCTCATGCTGAGGCGAAAACTCTATCTCTTCGACGAGATCACATCAGCCCTGGACGAGGAGGCGAGGGCTGCCGTGGCCGACTATTTCAAGCATGCAAAGGAATTCGCAGCCGTGATCGTGGCACACGACCGAGAGCTGCGGGCCGCGTGTGACAGGGTCTTCAAGTTGGATCCCGAAGGGGCGCTGAGGGCCGTATCATGAGCACGTCCACCCTGGACATCGGGACCATCGGCCTGCTGCTTGGTTATCTTCTGCTCCTGTTCCCGCTGGCCTTCATCCTTTTCTACCGGGTAAAACTGCTCAAGCCCCTGACGGTCTCGGTCCTGCGCCTGACCGTCCAGCTCCTCATGGTGGGCCTGTATCTCCAGCTCGTGTTCAAGTTGAACGCCTGGTGGCTGAACATCCTGTGGCTGATCGTGATGCTGGTGGTCGCCGACATCTCCCTGATTAACTCCAGCCGGCTCAGGCACCGCCGCTTCTACCTGCCGATTTTCGTCTCCCTTGCTATCGGGACCGGCATCCCGCTCATCTATCTGCTGGGAGTCATCGTGCGCCTGCCCGATCTGCTGGACGCCCGCTATTTCATTCCCGTGGCCGGCATGATCCTGGGGAACAGCCTGCGAGCGGACATCGTCGGGCTGAGCACCTTCTATAAATCCCTCCACACCGAAGAAAAGACCTATCTCCTTGCGCTGGCACAGGGCGCGACCTTGAACGAGGCGGTGAGGCCCTTCCTGCAGCGGGCCTACACGGCATCCCTGTCGCCCACCATCGCCACCATGGCCACCATCGGGATCGTCTCCCTGCCCGGTATGATGACAGGGATCATTCTGGGAGGCACCGATCCCTTCCTTGCCATCAAATATCAGATCGCGATCATGATGGCGATCTTTTCGGGGACGGCCCTGGCAGTCATCTTAGGGATCCTGCTGACGTTAAAGACCAGCTTCAGCCGGTACGGCGTGCTGAATCCCGATGTATTCAAGTGAAGAGGATCAGTCCTTCTTCATCCCCTCCAGCACATCCGTGAGGCGCTGTCCCGAGGGCATCTGAAAATCCGGATTGATTACCGTCAGTTCCTGCCAGACCTGGGTCGCCTCTTCAGCCCGGCCCATATCCTGCATGAGCACGACACCCTTGTTGAAGCGGGACTGCTGGTGGCGGGGATCGGCGGCCATGGCCTTGTCGAAGCTGGTGAGGGCCTCCTGAGACTGCCCGTTGCGCCGGTACATGACCCCCAGGTCCGTCAGGACATTGGGATTATCCGGATCCACCTCGAGGTACTTGAGGTAGGAGCGGACGGCGCCCTGGCTGTTTCCGGAGTCGAAATAGAGGTTCCCCAACTCGAGCCAGGCGTTTTGGTTGCCGGGTTCGGCGGACACCACTTTTTCAAGAGCCAGGATCCTCTGGGACTGCTGGGGCGTCATGGTGGGGGCGGCGGGCTGCGGGGCGCTCACCCGGCCGGGAGAGGTCATGCCTCCTGTCCCTGATTTGTAGGTGCTGTAGATGATCCCACCCAGGAATCCCACGACCAGGCAAACCAGCGCAATGGACATGGCTGTGTTCTGTTTGATGTATTGGACCTCAACTTTTTCCTGTTTTTTCATGTTTTCCTCTCTCCCGAGCCTCGTTCAAGGGCCCGAGCTTATTTATTCAGAATCCAGCCGGCGGAGCTTGAGGCTGCGGAACCAGACCATGTCGGTGTGATCCTGCAGCACGATGTGCCCCTTGCGTTTATTCGCGAAGCCGGGGATGCCGTGATATTTGCTGCGAGCCAGGTGTTCGTCCATTTCCGGGGTTGCCAGGTCGAATTCCAGGACCCTGACGCCGTTCAGCCAGTGCTCGCCATGTCCGCCCCGAAAGACGATGCGCGAGCGGTTGTACTCTCCCACGGGTTTGAGGACTTTTCCTTCCGGAGCGATCAGGTCATAAAGGGCTCCTGCCGTATGGGTCGGGCTCACCTCCGCGTCCGGATGTTCGTCGTCATCCAGGATCTGAAACTCGAATCCCAGGGCGGCGTACCGGGGCGGGCTGGAGACGGAAAGTTCCTCCGAGACATTGTACTTGATCCCTGAGTTTCCGGCCCTGCTGATCCTCCACTCAAATGCAAACTCGAAGTCTTCAAAGGCCTCCGTGGTCATGAGGTCACCCCCCTGCAGGGGCTGTCCGTCATCCTGGAGTGGGACCTCGCCGCGGGGGATTTTTTTTATGGCGCCGCTCTCGATCTTCCAGTGGCCCTCCGGGATCGTATCACGACCCAGGCCCCGCCATCCGCTGAAATCGCGGCCGTTGAAGAGCAGAACCCAGCCGTCCTCTTGCTCCGTGTCCGTCAAGATGTTGGGTGCCAAATCTTCCGATGACAGCGATCGATCATTGTCTCGGGAGCAGCCCGGAAAACCGATCACGAGCAGGGAAACCAGGAGCGCACCGGCCAGGATGGGACTAGGTTTTGCAGATCGAATTGCTTGAGTCATGCCCGTTGTTCCTTTCTTAAAACCAGATTGCTGAAATAGGAATTCAATAATGCCAGACAGTGGATATTTATTCAAGTGCCGGCGCAAAGTGGCCTCCTCACTTCCCGGCCGATTCAGTCCGACCGGAAGACCCTCCCACCTCCCCATGCGCTCGGACTGAATCCGGCCGGTCAAAAGCATCGCAAGTCTATCCTCCACGAGATGTCACATCTACCAGATTCCTGCCATAGAAGTCCAACCTTCAGCATTGAGGATGCCTTCAGTATGGTTT
>JAUWTO010000372.1 GCA_030614685.1 Candidatus Aminicenantota bacterium | reverse complement strand
TCGTCGTTGGGATCTTTGCCCTCCCAACTCACGCCCTTGGTGCCGAAACGCTTGAAGAACGAGCCGTTGGTGGCAGATACCGCCCGGATGCCGGGATGCTGGAGCAGGTGGGTCTTGATGGCCCGGTAGTTGGTGCGCAGCCCTCCCCGCAGTTCCATGTTGATCACCTGGTCCGTGTTGAGGCCCATGTCCTTGTGGCGCATGAAGTGCAGCTGTTGATAGATGGCGGTCGTAGCTACCAACAGCAGGACGGAAATCGCGAACTGGGTGACCACTAAGACCTTGCGCAGCAGGGGCTTCCTGGCTCTTGAGCCCGGTGCCCCTTTGAGGACACCTGCTGGTTGATAGGCGGACAGGAACAGCGCTGGATAGAACCCCGCCGCAAGACCTGTGAGGAGTACGATGCCCAGCAGCAGGGCCAGCCCGCCCATGTCGAATCGGAGTGCCAGCTGTGTCTCAAACAGGAGGTTGGCGCTGGGGAGGAGTAACATCACCAGAATACCGGCGGCGGCACAGGCGATGGCGGCCAGCATCACGGATTCACCCATGAACTGTTGGATCAGCTGCGAACGCACCGCCCCCACGACCTTACGCAGGCCCACCTCTCTGGCTCGCTTCTCGGAACGGGCCGTGGTGAGGTTTATGAAGTTGATGCAGGCCATAATCAGGATAAGGATCCCGATGCAGGAGAAGATGTAGACATACAGGATAGGCCCGCCGCCTGATGGTTCATGGAGATGGATGCGCGTCAGCGGATACAGGCTCAGGTCGAGCCGCTCTGAGGGGAGGTTCCTCGTTATGGTGCCGGCGATCTTGTCGCTCACAGAAGCCGCATCGGCTCCGGGCCGGAGCCGCACATAGGTGACGTAAGCGCCAACGTCCCATTTATCGATACTCATGCCCGAGAGGGTCACGAAATTGAAGGGAAGCAGCACCTCGTAATCAAAGATCGAGTTGGATGGGACATCTCCGATTACGGCCGTCACCCGGAAGTCGTGCCAGGTGCCCCACCACTCGAATGACACGGTCTTGCCGAGGGGGTCTTCGTCCCCAAATAGCTTTTGTGCCGTGCTTTCGGAGAGGACCATGGATTGATTGTCTGAGAGCGGGTTTTCGGGGCCGCTTGCCAGCAGCGGAAAGGTGAACATGTCGAAAAACGAAGGATCGACTCCCTGGACTTTGCTGGTGAAGAGTTTGTCTCCATACTTGAGGGCAGTCCGGGCATGTCCGAAAACGCGGCATGTGTCGGCGATCTCGGGGTATTCTCGCTTCAACGCAGGCCCGAGCGGGCCGGGGCCGTGGTACCAGTAGCTGTCGGTCCCAGGGGGATTGAAGAAGACTCGGTGGAGGGAATCAGCGTTTTGGTGAAAGCGGTCGAAACTCAGTTCATCCTGTACCCAGAAAAAGATCAGGATGCACACAGCCATGCCCATGGCAAGACCGGAGAGGTTGATGAGGGAAAATCCCTTGAAACGGTTGAGATTCCGCAAAGCAGTCTTGAAATAATTCATAAACATGATGAGGCTCCATACCAGTGAATAGCGCAGATAAGCGGGAAGGGAACAAAACACCTGCTTTCGGAACCAGCAGCGGGCCCGCAGGGAGCCCTGATCTGTGATCCTCTCCCTGAACTCCTCTTCCAGGTCGCCGAGCCAGAGGAACTGGCTCTGATACTGGGACATCCGGGCCAGGAACCAGGATGAGAAGCGGGGCGGGTTATAATCTTGTGTCATTATGTCTCAGCGAATCTCTTGGATTGGTCCGGTCGGTCGCATTTCGGTCAGCCCTTGTCAACGGCCAGGTCCGGGAGGCCCTCCCAGATCTTTTTATGAAGGCTGTACGCGTCCTGCAGGGCCTCGACACCGGAGGGGGTCAGCGCGTAATAGATCTTGCTGCGCCCGCCCCGTTCCGAGGTTGGCATACCCCGGGTCTTGCTCACAAAGCCCTTCCGGACAAGCTGGTC
>JAUWTO010000171.1 GCA_030614685.1 Candidatus Aminicenantota bacterium | reverse complement strand
TCCTCAAGGAAAAGCAGCCGGACCTGGTGCTTTGCGATGTCATGATGCCCGGCATGGACGGCCACACGTTTGCCCGCAAGGTAAAGAACACCGAGGCCCTGAAGCACATCCCGATCATCCTGGTCACGGCCCGCTCCGGAGCCGACATGCTGTCGGAAGGGATCGAGGCAGGGGCGGACGACTACATCTCCAAGCCGTTCGACTCTGTGGAGCTCAAGGCCCGCATCCGGTCCATGCTGCGGATCCGGGATGTCGAATCGGAGCTGGCCCTGGCCAACCGCAACCTCAAGATGCGGACCTCCGACCTCGTTGACCAGCAGCATTCCCTCTACCTGTCCACAGTCAAGTCCCTTGCCTCCGCCATAGATGCCAAGGATGAGTATACACGGCATCATTCAACCCGAGTGACGGATTTTACCCTGAAGATCGCCAAAAATATGGGATTCAGCGAGAAAGAGCTTGAGGACCTCGAACTGGCGGCGCTGCTCCATGACATCGGGAAGATCGCCGTTCCTGAGAGCATCCTGAACAAGCCCGGCAAGCTCACAGACGATGAGTTTGCCAAGATCAAGGAACATCCCGGCAGGGGCCAGGAGATCCTGAAGCCCGTGATCGAGCTCAGGGACATCGGCAATGTCGTTCGGGCGCATCACGAAAAATACGACGGGAAGGGCTACCCGGACGGCCTGAAGGGCAAGGAAATCCCCCTCGGGGCCCGGATCATGTCCATCGCGGATGCATACGATTCCATCACATCGGAAAGGCCCTACCGCAACGCCACCTCTCACCGCCGGGCCCTCAAAGAGATCATCAGCTGCTCGGGAACCCAGTTCGATCCCGAGGTCGTGGAGCATTTTCTCGAGGTTAGCGGATCATTCCTACCGGACAAGGAACAGGAACCTTCGGCTGAGACCTGATCTCCTGCCCAGACCGGGACCCTGTCCACTCCCTGAAATTCCCTCCCTGCCATCCCCCCAACTGAATCGTCCCCTTTTTGATCAAATCTATGATACAATCCTCCCCTGATCCTGGATCAGATTCCAGACACCATGACTCGATCTGACAGGGAGGTCACATGACACAAAACAAGGGAAAAGGATTCACACGCCGGACGTTCCTCAAAGCCTCCGGAGCTGCCAGTGCCCTGCTGGGGAGCGCCGGGCTGGGCTTTTACGGGTATGAGGCCGGCAAGGATCCCCGGACCTACCGCGGCTGGGAGAACTGGGAAGGCGTCAACCAGGACTTTAACCGCAAGAAATACGCCGTGGACAAGCCCACCTACCTCAAGGTCGGGGAGACAAGCCGCCCGGATGCCCGGTCCGATGTAATCTTCTACCGGCGGGGCCTTTTCAGGCGGCAGTGGCGGGATGAGACCGGCCTCGAGGGGCTGGATCCCTACCTGCAGAAGTACTACCGCCAGAATCCCGAACACCTGGAGCTCGACCTCTACAGCCAGAACGAGCTCATGCCCAAGCTTATGGCAGACACCAGGAAATACCGCAAGCAGTTCCTGCTGGCCGCGGCCTGGTCCAATGCCATGGGCGCTGTGGGACCCCCGCGCATCACCGAACCTCCGGAAAAATCCGACTTTATGCTCAATCGCCGGACAGGCCAGCCAATCGAGGCAGTCCAGTTCAAAGACCCCGTCAAGACCTCGAAGCTCATCAAAAAGATGGCTCACGAGCTGGGTTCGACCCTGGTCGGCATCGCCCGCCTTAATCCAGACTGGGTGTACAGTTACACCAGCATAGGACGCGGATTCAAGTCGGACGAACCCATCGAGGTTCCCAAACACTGGCAGTTCGCGATCGTGGTGGGGACTCCCATGTCCTGGGATCCCCTGTATGCCAATCCCACCTACGGGACGTCTAATGACGCCTACTCCCGCTCCCGGATCATTGGATTCCGCCTGGCCTCCTTTATCAAACAGCTGGGCTATGGGGCGCGGCCCCATACACCGGGGACCGATTATGACCTGATGGTCCCGCCCATCCTGGTGGATGCCGGCATCGGCGAGCAGGGGAGGCCCTCCATCGTTATCACTCCCGAGCTCGGCAACAATTTCCGGCCGGCCGTGATCACGACCAACCTCCCACTCGTCCCGGACAAACCCATCGATTTCGGCGTGCAGGACTTCTGCAAACACTGCAAGATCTGCGCCGAAAACTGCCCCAGCGGCGCCATCACCTTCGGCGATCCCGTGGAAGAGCGAGGCTATCTGCGCTTCAAGGTGGACACGGCCAAGTGCCTGAACTTCTGGAACTCCACCCTGGGAAGCATGGGCTGCCGGCTGTGTGTGGCGGTGTGCCCCTACACACGCAAGGCCAACTGGATCCACAAGGCGGCCCTGAAGGTTACGGCCGACGATC
The DNA here is from genome assembly GCA_030614685.1 of Candidatus Aminicenantota bacterium. GTDB lineage: Bacteria > Acidobacteriota > Aminicenantia > Aminicenantales > Aminicenantaceae > JAUXEH01. The sequence goes on along the minus strand of JAUWTO010000171.1, from coordinate 2,695 downwards.
CCACCGGGCTGACGGAAAAGGGCCTGACCTTCCTGCAGAAAAAGTTCTATCCCGGACCCGACCCCCAGACATACTACATGCCGTCTTTGGGCGGCGAGAACGCGTCCTACCGCCCGCCGCCCTGGTGGCTGCGCAGCGAAGACTTTATCGAGTGAGAGGAGCAGGCCATGTCATTTTTTAGCAGCGGCTTTTTCTGGTTTATGGAAGGCGTGTTCGCATGTCTGGCGGTGCTGGGCCTCAAGCTGTGGGCCGAGGACCGGGGCATCCCCATGCCCTTCTGGAAGTGGATCCTAGCGGGAATCTGGGTCGTGTTTCTGGGATTCACCATCGCGTTCGTGGGCACCAGCCTGGGAGAAAATGAAGTGGTTGCGGCCCGGCTGGGAGGGATTCTGTTCGGTCTGACCTCAATCGTCTCGGGGATCGGGCTCTGGCGGCTCCTGCACTCGGGACGCAAAGCAGTAAAATAAAGGTCCCCTCAGTCAGGCTGTCTGTCCGGGCCCATAAAGCGGATAAACCGTACTGAGGAAGCAGAACGTGTTTTGGTGTGGTTGGAATCACACTTGAGGCCCACAGCCTTGATCCCGGGCACCCGATCCTTCCCGAACAGGAGCTTGTAGTCATCCCGGATATTGCGGCGGATGGTCTTCCAGTCCCCTGTTCCCTCGCTGCCCGAACCAATGACGATATATCGGACCTGCCCGAAGGTCGCAGCACGGCCGGTCTCCCCTTGCTTCAGGGTCGAGTCCCAAACATACCCAATGGTGTGAGGGGGCGTGAGAGACAGGATTCCCCCTTTATCGAAAAGCACGAACAGCCGGAACGCGGCATCGTCCTTCTTCCGATTTGTGACGTCGGCATCGGGAGGCACCTCATCCACTCTAATACTGAACTCGATCTCGGGAAATTTACCCGGATCGATCTCAGACTCCAGTTTCGTGCCAATGGTGGTCGAGGAGGCGGTGCTTTGCATATACAGCACTCCGTCCTCTATGTAAAACGGTTCGGCGCTGCCTTTCTGTTCCTCCCAGCCGCTCTGCCGCATCCACTGGCGGGCTGACATCTTCCCCGTGGGGAAACTGACGAGTTCCCGGACCTGCGCCTCAGGATCCTGAATAAACAATGGACGGAAGCCGAGAGAATCAGCGCGACCGGCCCCCAGTCCCAGAGCAAGCAGCAGCAGACACTTGGGTCCCCGGCGCAGGATCGTCAGAACTCGGGCTCCCTTCATGCTCGTCACGCCTTCTGATACTGCAGTCCGGTCTTGCGGCGCACCTTACGCAGAGTCTTATTGGCGATGTATCGGGCCTTTTCCGCACCATCCGCCAGAATCCGCTCGACCTTGGCCCGCTCCCCATTGAGTGCATGTCGTTTTTCCCGATAGGGCTTGAAGTGATGGTTGATCTTTTCGAAGACCATGTCCTTGACCGTGGCATAGGCGAGACCGCCTGCACGATATCGCTTGCCCAGATCCCGAATTTCCTCTGAAGAAGCGAACAGGCTGTAGAGTTTGAAAAGAGTATCGTTCTCCGGGTCTTTGGGCTCTTCCACGGCCTTGGAATCGGTCACCACACGCATGATCTTCTTGCGCAGGACGTTCTCCTCGCTAAAGATCTCAAGCGTATTGTCATAGGACTTGCTCATCTTCTGTCCGTCCAACCCTGGGATCAGCGCCACATCGGGATCGATGCGCGGCTCCGGCAGCACAAAGGTGTCACCGTATTGAGAATTGAAGCGTTCGGCGATGTCCCGCGTGACCTCCACATGCTGCTTCTGGTCCTTGCCTACAGGGATGACATGCGCCTGGTAGAGCAGAATATCCGCCGCCATGAGCACCGGATAGGCGAACAGCCCATGGTTGGGAACGATGCCGCGGGCCACCTTGTCCTTATAGGAGGTGCACCTCTCCAGCAGTCCCATGGATGTCACACAGGACAGGATCCAGCTCAGCTCCACGACTTCGGGCACATCTGACTGGACCCAGAATATGGACTTCTCCGGGTCGAGACCCAGGGCCAGGAAATCCATGGCCACCTCCAGCGTTCCCTGCCGGAGGTCCTTGCCGCTGCGGACCGTAGTCAGCGCGTGATAATTCACGATGAAGCAGAACAGGAGGCTCTCCTCCTGAGCCTTGATCATGGGTTTCATCATGCCGAAATAGTTGCCCAGATGCAGCCCCCCCGAGGGTTGGATCCCGGAGAGGACTCTCAGTGTTTCCGGTTCTTGTGGTGTCGTGGTCATGGTTGCTCTCATGTGTGGTATAGTGACCCCAAGTGGTCAGCCACCTATTATAGCAATTTGTCCCCGGCGATGCATTCATTTTAAGCTCCTATCGGCATCCTCGATCTCGTGATGTGTGGCTCCTCAAGGGCTTGTACGTTTTCTTGGGAAGTCGGTCTAGCTCCCGTAGGCTGTTCATAGCGCAGCTCAAGTCCCTCCGATCTGCATGGGGTGGTTGGGCGTGCCCTCCAGATCGTAAGGACTTGACATATTTCTTAAACAAGGATGCAGCGCGCAGCTCATATTCTTCCCCTCGGCATGGGGCGGTTGGGAAGTTCTCAGCGCAGCTCAAGTCCCCTGCGATCTGTATGGGGCGGTTGGGAAGTTCTCAGTGCAGCTCATGTACAACCCTTGTCAAGGGGTGGCTGGGCGTGCCCTCCAGATCGTAAGGACTTGCCAAATTTCTGAATCAAGGATG
>JAUWTO010000107.1 GCA_030614685.1 Candidatus Aminicenantota bacterium | reverse complement strand
GTCATGTCTACTCCGATGACGCGTCCTTCCGGACCCACGCGTGACGCGGCCAGGAAGCTGTCGAATCCGGCACCGGAGCCCAGATCCAGGACCGTTTCTCCGGGTTTCAGGGATGCCAGGGCAATGGGATTTCCACATCCCAGGCCCAGGTTGGAACCCTCCGGCACATCCTGCATCTCCTGGTCGGAATAGCCGATCCGGCTTCCTACCTCATCTGCACTCGGGCTGCCTGCACAGCAGGAGGGCGATGATCCGCAGCAGGAACCGCTATCTGTCGCGATCTGCCCGTATTTCTCTTTGACAATATCCTTTATCCGATCCTTATTCATGGCTTAACTCTCTCCTTGTTGTCTTGGTCCTGATCCAGTTCCTGTACCATGGGGCCCAGCATCTCCTTGACCATGGCGGAGAAGCCCTCTGTCTTGATGAGCGAGATGCAGCAGATCCGGTCTTCCTTTTCCCAGGTCACAACGGCCAGCTTATCTCCGGCCCGGATCCCGGCCTTTTCGCGGATCTCCTTGGGGATCACCATCTGCCCCCGGTCGTCGATGCTGGTCACGGCCTCTATATGGCAGCAGGAAGGATTGGTTTTTGCTCTCATTCTAAGCCTCCTTGGCTCCAAATCTTGAAAACTCTGATAAATCAGAATATACTGAAATAACAGAATATTGTCAAGCTTAATCCGGGCGATGGAGTAGGTCCCTGAGACATCCACCCAGGCTTTACCCTCAGCCAAAATGTTGATACTATACTGTTGAGGCCGATGCGTTGCCGGGGGACGCGCGTTGCGAAAAATTTAAACGATTCGGGGGAAAGAACATGAGATTGATCCGCCTTTGGCTTATCTGCCTTGTGCTGGCCTGCGGCACGGCTGCGAGCCAGGATGCAGCAGCCTGGGACCTGGACCTCCTGGCCAGGACATATCCTCCCGCAGTGCTGGCAGAAAGTGTCCTGTCCGCAGACCGATGGCACCCCTATCCCACAGCCGGGGAGAGGGAGGCGTGGCTGAAGGTGCCGGCCCGGGTGAGGGAGGCTCACATCCAAGAGGCGGAGAAATACCTCGGCACGGAGTGGCCCACTCCCAAGGCTTCGATTTTCCTGGACTATGTCCGTGATGGAAACCGCAGCCGCTTCCAGAAGATCTCCTTCGAACGCCGGGCCATGCTGGCCGCACTGGTCCTGGGCGAGTGCATGGAAGGCGGGGGCCGGTTCCTGGACGACATCCTGAACGGGGTCTGGACCCTCTGCGAGGAGACCTACTGGGGGGTTCCCGCCCATGTGGGTGCCCAGGAAGTGGGACCGGGCCTCCCGGATGTGATGGAGCCGACGGTCGATCTATTCGCGGCAGAGACCGGGATGCTGCTGGCCTGGACGCACTATCTGGTCGGGGCAGAGCTGGGCCGTATCTCCCCTCTGGTCCCGGAGCGCATCCGGCATGAGGTCGAGAGGCGCATCCTATCCGTGAACCTGGAGCGGGACGATTTCTGGTGGATGGGATTTTCCGGACGGAGCGTCAACAACTGGAATCCCTGGATCTGCTCCAACTGGCTGGCGGCCGTACTCCTCCTGGAGGAGGACCTTGGTCGCCGGGCCGCCTCCCTCCACAAGATCCTGCGCTGCCTGGACAATTTTCTCAACCCCTATCCCAGGGACGGAGGCTGTGACGAAGGCCCGGGCTACTGGAGCCGGGCAGGGGGTTCCCTCTACGACTGCCTCGAACTGCTGCACAGTGCATCCCAGGGCAGGATCGATGTTTTCGAACGCCCATTGATCCGGGAGATCGGCCGCTACATCTATCGGGCCCACATCTCCAATCGTTACTTCATCAACTTCGCTGATGCCGCGGCCCGCCTGAACGCAGAGGGTCCGTTGGTCTTCCGGTACGGGATTCGGGTCAACGACTCGGCCCTGCAGGGATTCGGCGCCTTCCTTGCCGAACAGCAGGGCGTGGGAGAGGGCCGCATTCAGGGCAGCTTCGGGATCCTGGGGCGGGTGCTGCCAACGCTTTTTGGCCTGGAGGATCTGGTCTCTATCGAACCTGCGATCCCCCTGCTGCGCGATGTCTGGCTACCTGAACTCCAGGTCATGGCAGCGCGCTCGAGCCGGGGATCGGTCCGTGGATTCTACGTTGCGGCCAAGGGAGGACACAACGCCGAATCCCACAACCACAACGATGTAGGCAATTTCATCGTGTATGTCGACGGCTATCCGGCCCTCATCGATGTGGGTGTGGAGACCTACACGGCCAAGACCTTCAGCAGCGGGCGCTATGAGATCTGGACCATGCAGTCGGTCTTCCACAACCTGCCCACCATCAACGATGTGACACAGAGGGAGGGCCGGGAGTACCGGGCCGGGAATGTCCGGTATGCGGCGGACGATCGCAAGGCCGAGTTCGAACTGGACCTGCACGCCGCCTACCCAAAGGAGGCTTCCGTCAAGTTCTGGCGGCGGACCATCACCCTGAACCGGGGCAGGAACGTGGAGGTGCGGGACCGGTATGAATTGGAGGAGGCCCGGATGCCCCTGCAGATGACACTCATGAGCTGGCGCCGGCCGGTATGGTTGGCCGCCGGCACGATCAGGCTGGAGAATCCGGAGGCGATCGCGGACGCAAAGCCCGTATCGATCCGATACGATGACAATGTCTTCCTGGTCGATATCGAGGAGATCCCGATCGAGGACGCCCGACTCCGGGCTTCCTGGGGGGAACGGATCTTCCGCATCCGGCTGACAGCCAAGGAGGCTGTTCTACGGGACGCCATGACCCTGCGTATCGAACAATAGGAAATCCATGAAATCGGGAAGAAAGGGAGCCGGCCGTGCGTCCAATTCATATAACTCATTGTGAGAGTCTACTTGAGCATATTTAGAAGAGTGTCTTACGTTTCCGTGATCGTACTGATATGCCTGTTGGTCACGGCTCATCTGCCGGGGATGTCGGCATCGGACCAGGACCTGGATGCCCGCGTCAGGTCGTTTCTGGACAAGAACCAGAACCGCTGGCGCGATATGAACGTTCCCGAGATAGACGGCCAGGTTCTGTATGATCTTGTGCTTGAACATGGTTACACCAGAGCCCTGGAGATCGGCACCTCAACGGGCCACTCAGGGATCTGGATCGCCTGGGCCCTGAGCAAGACCGGGGGCAAGCTCATAACCATCGAGGTCGATGAGCGCCGCCATCAGGAGGCCCTGGCCAACTTCGAAGAGGCCGGGCTCTCCGATTACATCGATGCCCGGCTGGCCGACGCTCATGAGCTCGTACCGGAGCTGGCGGCCCCCATCGACTTCGTGTTCTGTGATGCGGACAAGCACTGGTACAAAAACTACCTGATCGCAGTCCTGCCCAAGCTCGAGGTGGGGGGCTGCTACACGGCCCACAACGTGGCAGGGGGCCGGATGCGGGGCATCCGGGAGTTTCTGGACCATCTGGAAAGCCTCCCTTACATGGAAACCCGCATCGATAGGTCGAGCTGGTCCGGGATCTCGATCAGCTTCAAGAGGGCCGAGAAATAGCACTCCATGCCCGAGGAAATCTTCAAATACGTCTACCTGTCCTGTTTCGCGGCCGACGTTCCTGATCGCCTCCCTGCCCCTGTATGTGCTTCGTATACCGCGCGAGTAGCGGATGATGAGGGAGAGTTTCGGCGATGCGTATGGCGCTTACCAGGAGCGGACAGGCCGCATCTTCCCCCGGCTGCATGGTTGAGGCATTCGCAATCCGCACCGGCTCGCCCGGAGGGTAAAGAATATCGAAATTGGGATTTTGATAATTTTATTATAGAATTGTCGACATCTTTTATGAATAATTCAGGTGTCGAGAATGGTTATATGACTGGATTCTTCCCGGCCGAGACAAAGTCGATGCGCCGAGATCGGCCCACTTGAAGGGTAAAAGACGGCGAGAACAGGAATAGGACTTTTTGGATTGAAAGTGTCGGCGCCTGTTATGAAGAATTCAGGACACGGAGGAGAGAAAGATGACATTGGATAGAAGAGATTTTCTCAAGCTGTCGGCGGGCGCGGCCGGGGCCGCGATCGTGACATCCGGATGTTCCCCACAGAAGGATTCGCAGGCTGAGGCCGGCGATCCTATCTCACGCCTCACGCCTATGACGGATGATGTGGTCCCCATCACCGATGGGGAGCGCATGCAGAGGATCGAAAAGGCCCAGAGATTGATGGCGGAGACCGGGATCGCGGCCATCTATCTCGAGGGCGGCACCGGTATGTTCTACTACACGGGGACCCGCTGGGGAAACAGCGAGCGCATGTTCGCCGTCGTAATTCCCGCCAGGGGGGAGTTGGGTTGGATCTGTCCCGCCTTCGAAGAGGACAGGGCGCGGGAGATCATCCGCTTTGGGGACGATATCCGGACATGGGAGGAACACGAGAACCCCTACCGGCGAGTGGCCGAGCTCCTGAGGGACCGGGGTGTCCGCTCAGGCAAGGTGGGGATCGAGGAGCGGGTTCGCTTCTTCCTGTACGACGGGATCCGGAAGGAGGCGTCCCACCTGCAGTATGTCAGCGCCGATCCCATCACGATCGAGTGCCGGGTCCTAAAGTCACCTACTGAGCTGGCGCTGATGCAGAAGGCGGCCGACATCACCATCGAAGCCTATAAAGCGTCGGTGGCCATGCTCGAAGCCGGCATGACCCGGAACGACTTCCGCGCCATCTCCGGGCGGGCGCATGCGGCCTTGGGGGTGAGCGGGGGAATCGGCGCCCAGATCGCGGAGGCCTCAGCCAATCCTCACGGCAGCATCAAGCACATCGAGCTGAAGGAAGGAGACATCGTGCTCATGGACGGCGGATGCGGAGTGGACGGGTACCGCTCGGACATCAGCCGCACCATCGTTTTCGGGGAGCCGACCGCCCGCCAGCGCGAGATGTGGGATCTCATGAAGAAGGCGCAGTCCGCCGCCTTTTCCGCGGCCGGTCCCGGCGTGCCCTGCGAAGACGCGGATGCCGCCGCCCGCCAGGTGTACGCTGACTACGGATTCGGGCCCGGTTATGAGGTTCCGGGCCTGCCGCACCGGACCGGTCACGGCATCGGTTTGGACGGACATGAGTGGGTCAACCTGGTCAAGGGGAACACCCGGCCCATGGAGCCCGGCATGTGTTTTTCCAACGAGCCCATGGTGGTGCTCCCCGGAGAATTCGGGATTCGTCTGGAGGACTGCATCTACATCACCGAGGACGGCCCTCGCTACTTCTCCCAGCCCAGCCCCTCCATCGACCAGCCGTTCGCCTGATCCCAGGCTGGGGGACGGCATGACTCCGCGAACCGCTGTCGGCTGGGGCAGGGCCCTGCTCGTCCAGCTCTAGGCGTGCGGCGCAGAGGCGTCGGTTCTGCCCGGATTCTGGAGCGACAATTTTTTCAGCCTGGTTCCGGGGGAGACCAAGGCCGTTTCAATTTGTATATCTCTTCCTGCCTGTGCTAGTATAGTTTTGACATTCGGGGTGTTTGTTGAACTCATCTTTTTTTGAGAAGGAACATGATCGGCTTTAACAAGGCATTCCTTGCCTGGGGAAAGTATCTGGTCCCGGACAAGCTCGAACGCGATCCCAGATTCCGACATTATCTGGGCCGGCTCAGCCGCATCGGAATGATCGTGGTGGGGATCCTGGCTGGGGTGGCTGTGAGCCTGATCCTGTTGATCAAGGTGGCTTTCCAGGGAAAACAGCTGATCTGGGCGTACAATCTGGGGACAACCAGCTCGGATTTTGTGACCCTGTGGGACAAGCTCCTCATCATCAGCCTGGGAATTCTCGCTCTGTTCCTGTCCCGGAACAAGCTGGATGTCGAGGTCGGGAGGTACATCGTCTGGGCCATGCTGCTGGCCACGGCCTTCATTTCCGTCTTCGACGATGTGATGATCGGGGATGTGAAGTCCTCGTCTGGTTACCTGGTGCTGTTCCTGTTCGCGGGAGTGAGCGCTATACCCTTCCGTCCCTGGCAGGTCACCATGATCGGCGTCAGCTTCATGCTGATCTATGTATTCGAGGTCAAGGTCTACCCCGGCGGCATGATCGTGGCGGATGAATTCTTCTCCCACATGGTGCCGACCACGGTGCTTGCCACGGTCATCACCTGCTATCTCTATCAGGCGCGCCACAGGCTGTACCAGGCCCGGCAGAAAGAGATCCTGATGAAAAATTCCATCTCCGAATATGCCGAGGGACTGGAGCAGGCAAATGCGAAGCTCAGGGACACGCAGGCTTCGCTCGTTCAGTCGGAGAAGATGGCGGCCCTGGGAAACCTGGTGGCGGGCGTCGCTCATGAGATCAACAGCCCCCTGGGCTCCATCGGGTCTTCGGCCGATACTGCCAGGCGAGCCCTCCGCATGATCGAGAATGCTTTGTATGCCGGAGATGCCGCCTGCCAGGATGAGAAGGTGCAGCAGGCCTTCCAGACTCTGGTCACCCTGAACGAATCGGTCACTGGCGGAGTGGACCGCATCGACCGGATCGTGACCGCGCTGCGAAATTTCGCCCGCCTGGATGAGGGAGAATATCAATCCTTTGACGTGAACAGAGGCATCGAAGACACCCTCACGCTGGTGTTGGCCAATCCCGAGGTTCGCGTCGAAGTTGAGAAAGACTTGGGGCTCCTGCAGGAATTGTACTGCCGGCCGCGAGAGCTCAACCAGGTGTTTATCAACATCCTGAACAATGCGCTGGAAGCCACAGAAAACCAGGGGCGGATCACAATCAAGACACGAGAGGACGACGACCGGATCCGGATCCAAATCACGGACAACGGCCCCGGCATCCCGCCGGAGAGACTGGCCCGTGTCTTCGAACCCGGCTTCACGACCAAAGGCAGAGGAGTGGGAACCGGATTGGGGCTGGCCATCAGCTATCGCATTATCGAAGACCACGGCGGGACCATCAGCTTGGGAAGCCAGCCCGGAGAGGGGGCCACCGTCTTCCTTGTGCTCCCCATAAAATCCCGCCAGTCCGGCAGCGGATCCTGACCAAGGTTTTGACCTCGGATTCCCCTATCAGCTCGATCATCGCAGGCATCTCAAATCCCTAAATAAATATTTTTGCTTGACATATTGGTAAGTTAACACTATATTGGAATTAATAGTAATGATAAGTGATAGATATTAATAAAATGACATTAATCATCCATAAAGAATTATTATAGGGAGGTGAGGGTCTTGGCATACATGATCGACGCCAATAAAAAATTCCAGAAGGAGCTGAACTCCGGTACAGCGGCCCTGGTGCTGCTGAGCCTGATGGATCGGTCCGAAGAGCCCATGTACGGCTATCAGATCGCCAAGCGCATGGAGACTGCTGATGCCACGGTCCCGATGATGAAGCAGGGGGCCCTGTACCCGGTCCTGCGTTCGCTGGAGAACAGCGGCCTGCTGGAGAGTCATGTGGATCCCTCGGTCTCGGGCCCGCCCCGGCGCTACTACAGGATCACCGCTGAGGGCCGCCAGACTCTGGCGACCTGGATGGAGATCTGGGATCACACCAAGTCGTTCGTCGACTCTTTATTAAAAGGTGGGAGCCATGACGAATAGCATCGATGCCTACCTGGACCGCCTGAGATCTGAACTCAAGGGGAGCGACCCTGCCCTGATCCAGGATGCCCTGTCCGATTCTGAGGAACACCTGCGCAGCGCGTTGGATACGGTGCTGGGGGAGACCCCTGGCCTGACCGAGGCGGAGGCCCTGCCGGCCTTGTTCGAAAAATACGGCGAACCCGCCGAGGTTGCGGCCGCCTACCGGGACGCCGAAGCTGTCC
>JAUWTO010000346.1 GCA_030614685.1 Candidatus Aminicenantota bacterium | reverse complement strand
TAAAATAGGATATGAGGACGCGGTTGAAATCCGAGATGTCGATGACGGCCTGGGCGATCCGGTCGAACAGCTCCGTATCGTCTTCTATGGACAGGATGGCCGCTGATATTTCCGCGAACCGTTCGATCTGATGGCCCATCTCCCGGATCTTGTCTGTTGTTGCCCTGCTGTCCGAGATGTCCAGCGACATGGCCACGGCCATGGGCTTGAGGTCTGGGTGGCGGATGGGGAAGATGGAGCTCAACACGTGTTTGACTTTGCCGGCCGGGTGCTGGACCTTCCACTCCAGCAGGGGGACGTGGTCCCCGGTTTGGCAGGCGGATCTCAGGAGCCCCAGGAATTCTTTCTCGTCTCTCGCTGAGAGGTGGCATCCCCTGAGCCTCCTGCCGCGCGCCTCGGATTCCGGGACACCGAAGAGCCGCTCTGCGCAGGGATTGCAGAACTGCAGCTCGCCCTTTCCGTTGAATCCCTGGATGGCGATCTGGGGGGCGTTTTCCAGCAAGGCCTTGACTTTGGCCTCTGTGTCAGCCTCGATCGGGGGATCTTCGAACCGGGTGTCCAGCTCGAAGCGGTTGGCTTCCGGGGCTGTTTCCAGGTAGGGTCCGGTTATGGTGAATTTAGACATCAGATCAGGTCAAAAGCCTCGCTTTCCCCTGCAAATCTAATGCCAACGTCGGTATAAGTCTATCCCCTTTAAGGATGAAATGTGGAAGGAGATTTATGCCTGGTGAGGTCCCCCCCAAGGGTGAACGGCATACCTTTTGAGGCTTAGCCCCCGCTATTTTTTCTTGACCGGGATCCAGATCTCTGTGCGCAGGTCACGGGCACGGACATCGGGTGAGGGGATGACCGTGAACCTTCCCAGGATCGGGCCTTCCTGTTGAAAGCCGTTGGCATCGATCCAGGTCAGCATCTCTTCGATGGTGTCTGCGGAGCCGTCGTAATCCCCCCTGTGCACGGCCGCAGCAACCCGGGTGTGGTTCCACTCCTTTTTTTGCAGAGGAGGTTGGGGCCAGACCTGGGCCGTGATGGGGAATCCGACCTCATATTCGATCCGGTCGGGCATCTCCCCCGAGGGCGAGAGGTGGAAGATCGCGATCAGGTCTCCTGAGGGGGCGATGTTCTGGTTCGACATCGCACCCAGCAGCCCGTTGAGCACGGTGCTCAGGTCGCTGAAACTCCCCGAGTGTGGGACCCCGCAGTATGCGAAAGTTTCGATCTCTTTTATCGTCACCCTGATGTCCTGGAAGGAATCGGCGGACATGTGGGCTGCGGTTCCGGCGCTCAGGATGCCGGCTGCGGCGAGTATGAGCAAAAACGATCTTTTTTTCTTCATGATCAATAGTTTAGTCGCATATACAGGCGAATTCAACGAATTTAATCGGGGATCGAGTCACACCAGATCCCTGTGATAGCGGGAATAGAGCGTTATGACCGGGTTGTGCCCGGTGAGGCGGTCTTTGACGATCAGGGTCGTGACCGGGGCCTGGGAGGCCTGGGTAAACAGCATGTCGTGACCCACGCACAGCCCGACCAGGATGTTGAAATCCGTGCCGCTCCGGTTCAGGACCTCGGCCTGGAGCAGGGGATTGCAGGCGGCCTCGAATTTCTTGGGATCGCGGATTTTGTACTCCTCTGGGATGCCCAGGGCGGTCTTGTCAACGGCGCCGCAGCAGCAGACCACGGAGCAGATCTCCAGGCCGTGACCCTCCAGGATAGAGCCGGCGCGCGCAGCCTCCTCGGCCAGACCGATGCAGAAGGCCATGCCCAGCTTCTTGGCCTTGATCGCCTCTGCAAAGGCCGCGATCTCCCTTATCCGCGGGCGGATGGGCACGGTCCGGTTCTCCTCCCGGGCGGCCTTCTCGTCGTAGGACTCTTTCTCGGTCAAGGCGCTGGTAATGAAGAAGTCCCGGATCTCGGGATCGGAGTATTTCCCGGCCACCTCTTTCAGCACGGACTCGTGGTGCACCATGGGGCAGAATGCCGGGAGCTTGCTCGCCTCGAATTCGCCCTGCTTACAGAATTTCGGTTTGCACTTTGCGCATTTCGGATCGGTCATGTCAGGTCCTCACTTGGCCGGGTAGAGGTGCTGCCACCACTCCGGCTGCCTTTTGAGCCACCGGTCGAACCAGGCCAGGATGGTCTTTGTCCAGAGGGTGCGTTTGTTGTAATCCATAATGTGGTGATTCTGGTCGTCGATCTGTATGAATTCCACTTCCCTTCCCAGCAGCTTCAAAGCCGTGTACAGTTGGGTGCTTTCGCCCGGAGGGACATTGGTGTCCCCCGACCCGTGGAGCAGGAGGAGGGGCGTGGAGATCTTGTCGGCGTTGAAGAGCGGGCTCTGGTTCACGTAGAGGTCCTTCCGGTTCCAGGGGAAGCTGTTGGGAAGGGAAGTG
>JAUWTO010000052.1 GCA_030614685.1 Candidatus Aminicenantota bacterium | reverse complement strand
GTGTTCTTCCTCCGCCATATGGATGGCCCGGGACAGGAGGCCGCGGGCCTGGTCCAGGTATTTGCGACCCTCGCTGGGCGGGAGCTGGGCAGGCACACGGATGACGTTCAGGGCCGTGATGTCCCCGTCGTGTGCCTTGGCCATTCGGATGGCAAACCGCTGCAACTGCTCCACGGTCTGCTGGTTGGCCATGGGCGCCAGGATGTGAAAATCGCGGGGAGCGGCATGAAACACAGGGTGTTCGGCGTGGATGACCGGCTCCGCCTTGGCCTTGAATTCTTTGTGTCTGGCGTATGCGTAGTAGAGCAAAATGCCCAGCAGCAGGTAGCCCACACATACCAGGATCCCCAGCGGGCGGTAGAAGAACAGGAACACAGCCAGGATCAGGTTGAGGATGGTGGCCGCGATGGGGATGAAAGGAAAGAGCGGGACCCTGAATCCCCGGTCAAGGTCCGGCCGGTTCTTGCGCAGGTTGATGACGGCCAGGTTGACGAGGATGAAAAGCAGCAGGAACATGGCGTCCGTGGCGCTGGCGATGTCCTCGATGGGCAACGCCACGGCCATGAAGATGATGAAGGCGCCGCTGATGTACGTGGCCAGATAGGGGGTGCGCTTCTTGGCATGAATCTTGGCGAACAGTCCGGGCAGGTTGTGGTCCCGGCCCATGGCAAAGCTCACCCGGGAAGATGAGTAGATGGTGGCGTTGAGCGCGGACATGGTGGAGAACAGCCCGCCGATGAGGAAGATGATCCGGCCAATCCTTCCCAGCATGAAGTGTTGCGCTGCCTCGATCATGGCCATCTCGCCGTTTTCTCCCAGATACTGCCAGGTGGGCTGCCCGCCCTCCGGCTCCACCGCGCCCAGGGCCACGAAGGCCACCAGGATGTAGATAGGCACGACGATGATCAGCGAGAGGAGGATGGAGCGCGGGATGTTCCGCTTGGGGTCTTTCACCTCCTCGCCGCACTGGGCGATGATCTCGTACCCTTCAAAAGCGATAAAGGTCAGGCCCATGGCCATGATGATGCCCTTCCATCCCTTCTGGAAAAATCCGCTGAACTGGGACTGCCAGGGCTCGGAGGTCTTTCCGGCGAAAATGGCGAACAGGCCGAATCCGATGAACATGACTATGACCACGATCTTGACGATGGTGACGAAGCTCTCTGCCTGGCCCGTCTCCTTGGCTCCGCGGACGTTGATCCATACGAAGAGCAGAGTTATGAGGACGGCCATGACCTTGGCCGCCAGCATCGGGGCATAATCCGGAGACAGGGCATGGAACGGCTTGGCCAGGTCGATCCCGGCCAGATGGAGGAGGTCCACGGCAAAGGTCCCGAATGCCACGGCATACAGGCTGCAGGCCACGGCGTGTGCGAACCAGCTGATCCAGCCGGAGAGGAATCCGTTCGGCTGGGGGAGCGCTTCCTTGACCCAGAGGTACCCGCCCCCGGCCTCGGGGAAGCAGGATCCCAGTTCGGCATAGGACATGGCGGTCAAGCCCGTGACCAGGCCGTTGAGGGCAAAGACCAGAATGAGCGCTGGTCCGGCCACACCCGCGGCCAGGCCGGTCAGCACGAATATGCCGGCGCCGATCATGGCGCCCACCCCGATCATGGTGACGTGCATGAGCCCCATGTCGCGGGCCAGTTCCATGGTGGGTTTCTGCGCAGTGGATTCGGTCGCCATACAGAGTTCTCCTCAGTCTGTTTTCATTAACTTATTTTGCCGCCGGCCGATTGTCAACCAAAACCCCTACAGTTTGGTTGGGCCGCAGAGGTCCTTTTTCAGGGCCTTGTCCTCAATCCGCTGGCACAGGCTTTTGCGTTTGAGTTTGGCCAGCGTCGTTTCCTTTCCCTTCCGGGCCGTGTGCCGGCTTCGGGGCATCTTCCGACGGGCTGTCACCTTTGGATCGCGGAGTCGCGGAGAGCCTTTTCAGATATTCGTAGATGCTCCACTGGGCCCTGGATTTTTTTTCGGCATCCGAGGGGACAAAGGCGTTAGTCAGGTCCTTGTCGAGGATCCGGGTCCGGACATTGTCATCGAGTTGGAGTTTCAGGAAGGTCCGGATCTCCTGCTGGAGATCGGGATCGTAGATGGGGCACGTCACCTCGACCCGGCGGTCCAGGTTGCGCGGCATCACATCGGCCGATGTGATGTACATCTTCTCCTCGCCGCCGTTGCAGAAAACGAAGATCCGGGAGTGCTCCAGGTACTTGTCCACGATGCCGAATGCCCGGATGTTGCTGCTCAGACCCTCGATCCCCGGGATCAGGGAAAACATGCTGCGTATGAAAAGCAGGATCGGGACACCCGCCTCGCTGGCTTCATAGAGCTTCTGGATGATAGCCGCATCCGCCAGGTTGTTCAGCTTGAGGATGATGTACGCGTTTTTCCCCTCCTGCTGGCTCTTGATCTCCCTCCGGATGTGCTTCATCAGCACCTTACGGGTATCGAAGGGAGATACGACAAAATGTTTGAACTTGGGGACGTTGTAATTGTTCGCGAAGAAATCAAAGACCTTGTCGATCTCACGGGTCAGGCGTTTGTCGGTTGTTAATAGATGATGGTCGCTGTAGATCCTGGCAGTGTCTTCGTTGAAGTTCCCGGTGCCTATGATCCCGTAGCGCATGGGGCCGTTCTTTTCCTCTCGTGTGATCAAGCAAAGCTTGCTGTGGACCTTGAGTCCCGGCACACCGAAGCTCACCCGGGCGCCCTCTTCCTGGAGTTTGTTGGCCCAGTAGATGTTGGCCTCTTCGTCGAAGCGGGCCTGCAGCTCCATGTTGACGATCACCTTTTTTCCGTTCCGGACGGCGTTGATGAGCGCGGACACCACGCTGGAATTCCGGGCCACACGGTAGAGTGTGATCTTGATGGACCGGACCCTGGGATCAATGGACGCATCGCGCAGCAGGTCGAGGACATACCGAAAGGTTTGGTAGGGATAGTGGAGCAGGATGTCCCTCTTCCGCATGGCCCAGAAGATGCTGCGCTTTGGATCGATGTCGCGATGTGGCAGGAAGGCGATGGGTTGGTATTTCAGGTGGTCCAGCCCCATATCCGGGAACCCCATGAAATCCTTGAAATTGTGATATTTCCCGCCGGGGACCAGGTGGTCGGCGGGGCCGAGATGGAGCTTATCCTTGATGAATCTCAGCAGGTCCTCAGGGATCTGTGCATCGTAGATAAACCGTACCGGTATCCCTCCCTCCCGTTTTTTGAGGCTGCTCGAGATTTTCTTGATGTAGCTCTCGGACAGGTCGTCCTCGATATCCAGCTCCGCATCGCGCGTGAGCTTTATGGTGTAGGCGGCGATGTGGTCGAAATGGAAGACGGAGAATATCTCGGCCAG
Source organism: Candidatus Aminicenantota bacterium (assembly GCA_030614685.1). Taxonomy (GTDB): domain Bacteria; phylum Acidobacteriota; class Aminicenantia; order Aminicenantales; family Aminicenantaceae; genus JAUXEH01. The sequence goes on along the minus strand of JAUWTO010000052.1, from coordinate 10,275 downwards.
GCCGAAACGGATGATATCATCGAGAAGGATGATGCAGTTCCTGTTCCGGAAGCAGGGCAGGATGACAAATCGGGGACGGACGTCTGTTGGGATCTCGATCAGGGCATACTTTTTTTTGTCCGGCTGAAGGTTCACGGAGAGATACACCGCCAGGTAGATGGACCGATCCTGCAGTTCAGGGAATTTGTTCGCCTGGTCGATCATGACCGGCATGAGCTGCGGCCTGACTTTCTCGGAGAAATAGGACCTGACGAACTCGACCTGGCCCCGGCTCAGTGCCTTCTCATCGATGATGTGGATGTTCTCTCTGGCTAGATCTTTGAGGATCTGCTGGTAGACCGTGTTTAAGGTCTCATGCCGGTTGACCGCGATCTTCTGGATCTCTTTGAGGACCGCCTTGGGGTCATGGCCGATGAGTTTTTTTGCTGGCTTCCCCAACTTGGCCAGGCGGTTGAGCGTGGCCACACGGACCCGGAAGAATTCATCAAGATTGGAAGAGAAGATCCCCAGGAACTTGAGCCGCTCCATCAGGGGGACATCGGGATTGGCCGCCTCCTGGAGCACGCGGTCGTTGAAAGACAGCCAGCTGATCTCCTTGTTGGTGAATTTTTTCACGGATCCATACCCATTTAATATGCCGATCGGAGCGTTACAGCCACTGTATCGATCGAAGTGAATCTTACTATATCAGCCCGCGCACAAAAGTCAATTTCCCTCTTCCTGCAGGAGCAAACGCATGGCCTCCCGGTAGCGCTTCATCCGTTCCGAAGCCTCTGGCACCTGGCCTCTGGCGAGGATGGCGTCCATGTGATCCTGCAGGTCGGCCTGCTTGACCGCCCTCGCCAGGGCATTATCTCGAGCCCGGACAATGTAGTCGAGGTACGGCTCGCCAGGCCTCTTTGTCAGCCGCTCCACGGCCGCGATCACTTCGGAAGCGAAACCTTCCCGGCCCAGGTCGTCGAATGTCCGCTCGCTCTTCTCCACCACATCATGCAGGAGGGCCACGATCCTCTCGCTCTCTGATCGGCAGCGCAGCATAACGCGAATGGGATGGAGTATGTACGGATCCCCATACCGGTCCTTTTGGCCCCGGTGCGCATCCGTGGCGATCTGTAAGGCCCTGTCCAAGTCTGCCATCTTGCTCCTATTATATTGGAAAACGCCGCTGTCCGGGACACATTTTTGTGCTGGTGCAGAATTTTCCATGGCTTAAGATGAGGGGCTTGTGTTAAATTAGGATAAATCTATTCTTAATTTCTGGTTAAGATGCGGGAGATCGAGCGCAAGTTTCTCATCCTGTCCCTGCCCGATGGGTTGGAATCCCACCCGGCTTCCGAGATCCGTCAGGGATATCTGGCAGTTGCGGGAGATCGCGAAGTGCGGCTGCGTGCCAGAAACGGCCGGTTCTTTCTGACCGTGAAACAGGGCAGGGGGCTGTCGCGTGAAGAAGCGGAGGTCGAGCTCGAGGAGCCGCAGTTCAAAAAGCTCTGGCCGCTGACATCTGGGAGAAGAGTGGAGAAAACCCGTTATGAGTTCGTTCAAGGGGATGTGACCATCGAGCTGGACGTCTTCAAGGGGACACTGAGCAGCCTCTGCCTGGCGGAGGTGGAGTTTTCTTCAAACCAGGAAGCGCGGGCCTTCCGTCCTCCGGACTGGTTCGGCGAAGAGGTGACGGAAAACGAGCGCTTCAAGAACAAGAGCCTGGCTCTGCACGGCAGACCTGAGGGCGGTCCGTGACGGATTTCGACGACAAGGTCCCTGACACGGCCGAACCGGACTGGATGTTCAACCAGTCCGGGGTTATCCCCTTTCGATATGAGGACGGAGCACTGCTCATCCTGCTCATCACGTCACGCAGGAAGAAACACTGGCTGGTCCCCAAGGGTATCATCGAACCCCACCTGAACCCCATCGAGTCTGCGGCCCAGGAGGCCATGGAAGAGGCCGGGGTCCGCGGCCGGATCCCCTCCAGGCCCATAGGGGAGTATGATTACAACAAATGGGGCGGCACCTGCCATGTCGAGGTCTATCTCCTGGAAGTGGAGGAGGAGCTGCCGGATTGGCCGGAGTCCTTTTTCCGGGAGCGGAGATGGATGAGTGTGGAGGAGGCAGCCGCGCTCGTGGACCAGGAAGGCCTGAGGAGGCTCATCCGGCTGGTCCCCGGGTATCTGACCGATCAACTCGGACCGGAGTCCAGGTAGACGGGAAAACTCGGACCGAGAGATCGTCCTGAGACAAGGAGGCAAACATCATGACCGAAGCATCTAGGCTGGCCCTGCAGGGGATGCGCGATCTCTCCATGCTGGAGTGGTACGTCATTCCCCTGCTGGCCATAGTGCTCTACATCTATACCAACGAGATGAGGAAGGCCCGAATATCGGGGAACTGGGACGCGATTTTGGCAGGCCTGACCCTATTGGGGATGGATTTCTTCAACGAGACCTGGAACGGGTGGGTCTTCACCCTCACGGAGAGGTCCGCATTCTGGACAGCGCCCGGCAAGACCGCACTGCGGACCATGGTGGGGTGGAACATCGAGATCATGTTCATGTTCGCCATCGCCGGGATCATCTATTACAACACCCTGTCACCGGATAAGAAGGAGAAGATCCTGGGCATTCCCAACCGCTGGTTCTGGGCCGTTGGGTACGCGGCCTTCGCTGTTTTCGTGGAATGCATCCTCAACCTGGGCGGGCACCTGGTGTGGGAATACCCCTTCTGGAACCGGTCCTTGGGAGGTGTGTGGCTGATATTTTTCTTCGGGTACTTTCATTTTTATGTGGCTGTGATCCTGGTCATCGGAATGAAGAAGACAAGGAGCAAGATCATTGCCGTAAGCATCATCTATCTGATCGCGATATTGATGAACGTGATCGCCTTCGGTTTCCTGGGATGGTATTATTGATGCTTGACAAAATGAAACGATAAGGTTACTAATAGAGTAGCAAGGGTTACAAAAAGAGAATTAGAAGTTATATAACATGAGATATTTTTCCGGTTATTTATAGCTTTTAAGGGGAGGAATACATGCCGGAAGGGCCTCTGGACAACACCCTGAAGGTCGAACGAGCAAAAAAGGACTGGACGCAAGCAGAGCTTGCGAACGAGGCGGGCGTGACCCGCAAGACCATAAACGCGATCGAGAATGGACGGGATATCCCCTCCGTGTACCTGGCTCTCAGGCTGGCCAAGGCTTTCGGGGTGCATGTGGAGGACATCTTCCAACTTAAGGAAGGCCGAATCTGGGGAAGATCCCCCTTTGAGTCATGATGGAGCAGAGCAGTCCGAACTTTTTCGCTTGATTTTCGTTTATAGTCCTGTGAGTGACTCATACACTGAGAGTCTGGAATAACGATTTGGATTGGATTAGGAGGTGAACGTGATCCAAGCAATGATACGTCGAGTGTTTTTTGTTGTAACGGTGGTGGCCCTGATCGTGTCTGTTGGCGGCCTCTCGGTCTTGGCCCAGGATAGCGATGAAGCGCTTAAGAAGAAATACGCTCCGATCCTGGGCGACTATGAGTTCGACATGGAAGGCCAGGTCATGCTGGTTTCCTTCTGGGTGGAAGGCGGAGCTCTTTGGGGCGGTCCCGAAGGTCAGGAGGCCGCGGTACTGGAGCCGGTTGAGGGGGAAGACTTAATGTTCGAGATCAACACTTCTGACGGCCAGTATATGGAGGTGGAGTTCATCAAGGACGAAGCCGGAAAGATCGCCAAGTGCATGGTCCTGGCTATGGAGATGGAGATGGAAGGGATCAAGATCATAAAGTAGCCGGCGATCCGGGCTTGCCGTAACAAATCCGGGGAAATCCGATAAGGGGATTCAGTGCCCTCGTGGCCTGCGAGGGGCCGAGGGATGTGATCTAGAGGTTTCTTCGGATGGGAATGCGTGTTGTAGGCAAATTTCTCTCTTTGTGCTAGAATACTGGCTCTCTCTACGGGAAAAATGAAAAAAATCATCTGGATCCTGGCCCTTTTTCTGGGCACTCTGCTCAGCAGGGCGGACTCTGTCCCTGTGGATTGGGGGAGTGTGATCGATACCCTCCCCGATCCACGGGCGTTCCATGAGGTGACCACCATCTGGGAAGCCTACGGGGATTACATCCAGCGAATAGAGATCCGGGACAGCGATGTGGCCTTCCTTGTCGGCAAAACCTGGATCTTTTACCGGGAGGGGCGCCTGCTTTCGGAGCGGAACCTGCATAACAGTCACCGCTATGATTCTCTGTTCAGCGAATATGATCGAACCGGTCCGGTGGAAAAACTGACCCGAGGCCGGCGGCTGCCCCGCTCGCGCGACCTGCTGCACGCCATGTTCGGCCGCACCGAGAGCCAGGTCAGGGAGCACTGCGTCACCTTCACGTTTCTGAACCATGAAGTCAATGTCAACCGGTTGGCTGCCTATGCCCTCAGGCAGGTTGAGCGGGAGATCTACGCCGCCGCCAGCTCCGATCCCGAAGTCCGCGCCTTCATCCAGGACCTGTCCGTGATCTACTCCTTCCACCGTAAGAATGTCAAGGGCTCCCGGACTCTCAGCTTCCATTCCTATGGGCTCGCGCTTGACCTCATCCCTGGATCCTACAGCGGTCTGCACGCCAACTGGATGTGGAGCCGGACCTACATGAGATACTGGTACCGCATCCCCATGGAACAGCGCTGGAGCCCTCCTCTTGCCGTGATGAATGCCTTCAAACGGCACGGCTTCATCTGGGGAGGGGATTGGATCCGGTTCGACTGTGTGCACTTCGAATACCGACCGGAGATCGCCTTCACACGCAGTTCCTTGGCTGCTCCCGATTGGATGGCCGGAGCCACATCCTCCTTCTTGATCAAGTAGGGGGCAGGTCTTCACACCTCCCATTTTGAAATCCCTTCAAATTGTTCTAATAACTAGAAAATATCCTTGACAATTCCCTCGATATCCTCTAATTTATAGAAGAAAACCATGTGTGCCGTGCTGAACGTGTCATGGGAATCAGAATGGGGAAGGAGTGAATAATGAAATTGCTTTCGCGTCAGGAGGAGGTCGTCCTGCTTTCCATATGGAAGCTCAAGGGCAATGCCTACGGTGTGACCGTCCGGGAGTACATTTCAGAGATCACAGGGAAGTACTGGTCCATCGGCTCCATCTATGTACCCCTGGACCGGCTGGTGGAAAAGGGCCTGGTGACCACCTATCAAGGCCTTCCTACAAAACGGCGGGGAGGCCGCAGCAAGCGGTTCTACGAGATCACTCCCGAGGGGATGAAGGTGCTGGCCGAAATGAGGCAGGTCCAGAGGATTTTGTGGAAGGATTTTCCCGAGGTCACGGCCGAAAATAATAAATGAGGAAGCAAGGCTCCATGAAAAAACCCCCACACATGGCAGAATGGTTACTCGGTCGTTTTCTGCTGTTGCATAACTGCAGTCCGGTCCTGGGCGATTTTGAGGAACTCTACAACGACATGATCGAATCCCGCGGGAAGGCGGCTGCCGATCTCTGGTACTGGTCCCAGCTCGCGAAGTCTTTCCCGGGCTTTATCTCAGGCCATGCCTACTGGGGTTTTGTGCTGTTCCGTAACTACCTGAAGGTCACGCTGCGCAGCATCGGGCGACACCGGAGTTTTTCCTTCATCAACATCTTTGGCCTGGCCCTGGGCCTGTCCTGCACCCTGTTCATCTCGCTCTGGGTGCTGGACGAGTTGAGCTTTGACCGCTTCCATGAGAAAACGGAGCGGCTCTATCGAATCGAATCGGACGAGGAATACTCCGGATACAGCATGCACTCCATTACTTCCCCCCCGCCCCTGGCCCCGGTCCTACCCGGGGAGATTCCTGAGGTGGAGGCCGCTGCTCGTTTCACGCGCTTCGGGGGCATGCAGCTCCGGTATCAGGACCACTCCTTTTTCGAGCCGCAGATCCGCGCCACAGATACATCTTTTTTTCGGATGTTCTCCTTCCCCCTGCTCAAGGGGGATCCGGACACGGCCCTCAGAGATCCCTTTTCCATCGTGATCTCCCGCCGAATGGCCGCAAAGTATTTCGGAGAGGACGATCCGTTGGGCTGTGTGATCCAGGCCGAAAACCGCTTCGATCTAAAGGTCACCGGGATCATCCAGGACCCGCCCGGCAATTCCACTCTCCAGTTTGACTGGATCGTGCCGTTCGTTTTTGTGGAGCAGAACCTGCGCCGCCTGCCTGAGGGCTGGTCGGATGCCATCTCTACCTTTGTCCTGCTCAGGGAAGGAATGGAGGCCGATCCAGTGGAGCCCAAGATAACCGAACTCATCCTCCGCAACCAGGGGAAGCAGACCCGGACCGTTTACCAGCTGGCTCCGCTCAAGCGGCTTCGCCTGTACAGTATCTACGGCCGGGGAGAGCTGGTGGGCACAGTCAAGTACGTGTACATCTTCTCCCTCATCGCCCTGTTCGTCATCCTGATCGCCTGCATCAATTTCATGAACCTGTCCACGGCCCGTTCTGCTCAGCGGGCCCGGGAGATCGGGATGAGGAAGGTCGTGGGCGCGCAGCGGGGTGATCTCATCCGCCAGTTCTATGGGGAATCCCTGCTCTATACGCTGTGTGCTCTCTGTCTCGCGGTGCTGTGGGTCATCTTGCTGCTGCCTGTCTTCAGGACCATCAGCGGGAAGCCCATGTCCCTGGCAGCTCTGGGCACACGTCCCGTGCTCTTGGCCGGGGTGGCCATCACGTTCCTGACGGTGCTCCTGGCCGGCAGCTACCCTGCGCTCCTTCTGTCATCCCTGAAACCCGTCCGGGTCCTGAGCCGCCTGGGGAAGAGCGAGAGGAAATCCATCTTCCGCAGCACGCTGGTGGTCGTGCAGTTCTCGTTGTCCATTTTCCTTATCATCGGGACCGTGGTGGTGTACTCACAGACACGATTCATGAAGGGCCGTGACCTAGGGTATGACCGGAGCCAGCTTCTGACGATCCCTCTGCGGGGAGAAGTCGGCGGATCCTATCCGGCCCTTAAGAACAGGCTTCAGCAGGAGCCGTCCATCCTCAATGTCACCGCCATGGGCCGCCGGCCCACCATGATCGCTGATTATGCTCGGGATGCCGGCTGGGCCGGCAAGGATCCTGACCAGGACGTGCGCGTGGTCTTTGCGGCCGTGGATTACGAGTTTATCGAAACCCTGGGCCTTGAGCTTATGGAGGGGAGGACGTTTTCGAGGGATTACACCACCGATGCCAAGGAGGCCTTCCTCATCAACGAAGAGGCCGCCAAGCTGATCGGAAGGGAATCGGCCGTGGGCACGCCATTCACCATGTTTGGCCGGCCAGGGACGGTCATCGGCGTCTTGAAAAATTTCCATTTCCAGCCCCTGCGTCGCGAGATCCAACCCCTGGCTTTCCTGCTGGCCCCCAATCCCAACTGGCTGGGAAACATCGTGGTGCGTTTCTCGCCAGAGAACACGGCCGCAACCCTCGCCTCGATCGAAAAGGTCTGGAAGGAGGTCCTGCCCACCTATCCGTTCGAGTATGTGTTCGTGGATGAGGACTATTCCCAGTTCTATAGGAGAGAGGAGCGCGTGGGGCAGCTGTTGGGAAATTTTTCTTTCCTGGCCGTGTTCATCGCCTGCCTGGGGCTGTTCGGCCTGGCATCCTTTGTGGTGGAGCAGAGGACCAAGGAGATCGGCATCCGCAAGGTCCTGGGCGCTTCGGTCTCCGCTATCATGATCTCCCTGTGCAAGGAATTCGTTCGCCTGGTGGTGTTCTCTGTGCTCATCGCCTGGCCGCTGGCCTATCTTTGGGCGCGCAGCTGGTTGGATGATTTTGCTTACCGGATCCGGCTGGGGCCTGCCGTATTCCTGTTGACAGGATTGCTGGCGCTGGTCATCGCCCTGCTCACGGTGAGCTTTCAGGCCGTCAGGGCGGCCCGGGCCAACCCGGCAGATGCCCTTCAATATGAATGATGGAAACATGGGGCGCCCATATCGGAGAAGCACCGGGGAAAGCGCAGTGTTCATCCAACGCTTTCGCCAGCGGGAATTGGGAAAATATTGGAAGGAAGACATTATGAGACAGAGATTATGGATCGTTATTGCAGTATTGATCAGTGTATCTTGGCTTTCCTGTGGAGGGAAAACCGGGCCCGCTGAAGATTCCGCGGAAAGCCCCACTCCTGTAGAGCCGCAGGAAGTGACCTGTAGCGAAGTGGTCAAGGACGGCATTACCCATGTGCACAACACGGGTCCCCGCTGGGGGAAGGAGTCCGAGATCCGTTTGGAATTGATCCGGGTATTGGGGGGAGGGGCGAATTCAGACCCGGAGCTGGCTTTCTACAAACCGTCTGACATCGCCCTCGATACCCAGGGGAACCTCTATGTCCTGGATGCGGGCAACTTCCGCATCAAGAAGATCGGCCCGGATGGAACGTTGCTGGCGGCCTTCGGGAACGAGGGGCAGGGACCGGGGGAGTTCCAGTTTATGGACGGGATCGTCCTGGATGAGCAGGGCCGAATGTATGTGAGCGACAAGGCCACCAATGCCGTGAAGATCCTGGCGCCCGACGGGAAGGAGATCGACGCACTGCCGTCCGGCGGCCCGGCGGGAAAACTCGCCAGGCTTTCCTCAGGCGACCTGGTCTCTCTGCGGACCCTGCGAAGCTCCCCAGCCCTCCTGCAGCGGTTCGATCCGAAAGGGAAGGGGACAGCTGAATTCGGGACCCGGGAAGCCCATGAGGATGCGGACCGATCCCGCTACTTCAACCGCGTGTTCTTCGCTTCCGATATGGACGACTCAGTCTACATCGCCTATGGCACCCGCAAACGGATCGAGAAATACTCCCCTGCGGGGGAACTGCTGCTTTCCATGGACCGGCCGCTCAACTTCCCGGAATCCGAGGAGATCACTTATCAGGAGCACCAGCTCGGACCGCGTAAGATCCCGATACCCTTTCTCAATTTTGTCTCGGCCGACATTGCTGTGGATACGGAGGGCCGGCTGTGGGTACTCTCCTATGAGCGGCAGCTGAAGTTCGAGGAGATGGGCCTGACCATGCACTTCCGGGACGGTGACGGGCGCTACGAGGGTGACGAGACTCTAAAGGACAGTGATGAGATCAAGATCGACGCCTTCGCCTTCCACATCTTCGATTCCCAGGGCCATTTTCTGGGGAAGATCCCGCTGACACATCACGCGGGTGTGGTCCGCATCTTCCAGGACCGCCTCTATCTCCTCGAATCCAAGCACGGCATGTGCGTCTATATCTATAGGATCATTGAGTGACGCCGTGCATAATTAATGCGAGCGTAAGACCCACCCAACCACCCCATGCGCTCGCATTAATTACGCACGGCTCATGGCTACTTCTGGCCACCCCATGCGCTCGCATCAGACACATATGGCTCATGGCTATTTCTAACCACCCCATGCGCTCGCATCAGACACATATGGCTCAGAGCAATTTCTAACCAGCCCATGCGCTCGCATTAATTACGCACGGCTCATGGCTACTTCTAGCCACCCCATGCGCTCGCATCAGACACATATGGCTCAGAGCTACTTCTCGCCACCCCATGCGCTCGCATCAAATATCCACGGCCATTGAGCAGTATCGTGGAATAATCCTCGCCTTATCTTTTTGGGGAGGCAGGTAGCCTATCTCTTCCCTGGTAAGTGAGAAGAGTATTGCAAGGTTTATTGAAAATAGTGAGGGTTTTGCATAAGATAAGGCGGTGAGTCAGATCGCCCCCATCCCTGCGCGACAATATTCTCAAAGCATCCCCTCCATCCCATTCCTGTTTTGGCTCGCACGATTCTGATAAGGCAGGTGATAGCATGAATAAGAAGCCAGAAAAGATCCCTCGCCGGGAATTCCTCAAAAAATTACCCCTGGCCGCTGTTGGAGTGGCGGCCTTTCCCACGATTGTTCCAGCCAAGGTGCTGGGTAGGGGGGGAGCGCCGGCTCCCTCTGACAAGATCGTCATGGCCGGGATCGGCTTCGGCATGATGGGATATCCCAACATGGAGGCCTTGCTCAACAAGGACGAAGTCCAGTGGGTGGCGGTCTGCGACCTGGATGACAATCCCCTGCAAAAGGCCAAAGGCATCGTCGATGACTACTACGGGAACCGTGACTGCGCCACCTACCACGACTTCCGGGAGCTCTGCCTGCGCAAAGATCTCGATGCGGTCTCCATCGCAGTGCCGGACCACTGGCACGCACTGGTGGCTATCACGTGTGTCCGGGCGGGCTTCGATGTATACGGAGAGAAGCCCCTGACCCACAGCCTGGCGGAGGGCCGGGCCCTGTCCGATGCGGTGAAGCGCTAC
>JAUWTO010000237.1 GCA_030614685.1 Candidatus Aminicenantota bacterium | reverse complement strand
TGACCTTCGGTCACATCCATGATGACAAGACGGAAATATCCACACTCCTTCTCGAACTGATCCTTATACTCTCGCAGAAACCGCTCGAAATAGTAAAAGAATACCCGATAAATGCGGTGGCTCCATTCTAATGACGTCCAGGAGCTTTTCTTGATCTCAATAGAGTCAGTACGTTTATCACCAGGCGAAAGAATGATCTCTCGGGCTTATTGTGTGTCTGATTTGTCTTGGGTCTCCGACTGCTCCAGCGGATTGTTCCTCCTCAATCTCCGCCGGCGGAGGAGTCCCAGAAGCACGTATAAGGGACCCAGGTATCCGGCTGCGACGGCCGTGAAGCCAATGTTGGTGCCCTGGAGCAATCCCACCCACGATCCGAATGTGTTGTCGCTTATGAGGTAGGTCCAGGTCGAGGAGGGGCCCCTGATGCCGGCCTCGTCCAGGTCCAGGTCATTCCCCGTGAACTTCAATCCCTCGAATGTGTGCAGCACCTCTTCGTCGATCTTTTGATCGAGCTCGAGGAAGGCAGCGCTCACGAGCTTGTGGAATTCGTTTATCGGCGCGTTGCCCCCGACACTCACCAAGTGGATGCTTTCCCGGATGTCCGACACTTGGGCCAGGTGTTCGGCCCAGCAGCGGTCGATGTGGAAGAGCGTGGTCAGCCGCTCGACCTCCTGCAGGCGGGGCTCCCCAAGCCTGGATGCGAGCTCAGCATATTGTTCCGGCGCCTGATGGGAAAGCTGTTCGAGGAGGCTCCCGTCAGAGAGAATCTCGCAGCGGCGGCGTTGGATCAGATCCCGCTGCTTTTCCATGAGGGAGGAGTACTCCCACAGCGTCTTGCGGATCTCGAAGTTCTGGCCCTCTATGATGCGCTGGCCCCGTTCGATCTCCCGGTTAACAAGAGAATCCAATATGGGTGTCTCCTGCTTGAGATCGTGGTATTTCTTGGGAAGCAGGTTCAGGATCCCGTACCGCTCGATCAGGTAATCCTCGAGGCTCACGAAAAAGCGCGAGGTCCCGGGATCACCCTGCCGGCCTGCCCGGCCCTGGAGCTGTTGGTCGATGCGCAGGCTCTCGTGCCGGTTGGTGCCAATGACGTACATCCCTCCCAGCCCCACCACCTGGTCCCGATCCTGTCCGTCCTCTCCACCCAGCTTGATGTCGGTCCCGCGCCCGGCCATGTTGGTGGAGATGGTCACGGCCCCTAACTCCCCGGCCCGGGCCACGATTCCAGCCTCCAGCTCATCGTTTTTGGCGTTCAGCACCTGGCAGGTGATACCGGCCTTTTTCAGTGCAGCGGTCAGCTCTTCGGATTCTTCCACGCTGGCCGTACCTACCAGGATGGGCCGGCCAGCGGCGTGCACCCGCCCGATTTCAGTTATAAGGGTCTTTGTCTTGGCCTCCTTGTGTGTGAAAACAAGATCCGGTTCGTCCCGGCGGATACAGGGCCGGTTGGGGGGTATAACCGCCACTGTGAGGCCGTAGAACTCCTTAAGCTCTTCGGCCGAGGGGCGTGCTGTTGCGGTCATGCCGCAGAGCTTGGGATAGAGTTTTAAGAAGTGCTGGAGCGTGATGGACCCCAGGACCGACCCCCCTGAACCCGAAACCAGTTTTTCCTTGGCCTCGACCGCGGCCTGCAGGCCGTCAGGCCAGTGCCGGTCCTCCACCACCCTGCCTGTGAACTCATCCACGATCTCGACCTTACCGTTGCGCACGATGTAGTCGATATCGTGGTGGATCAGGGATTCCGCATGCAGGGCCTGGTTCAATTTGGTCAGGGCATCCAGGTTCTCGGGATCGTGCAGGCTGCCCAGTCCAAGGATCGCTTCGATCCGTTCCAGCCCCCTGTCGGTGAGGTAGACGTTGCGCCTCCCGTCATCCGTCTCGAAGTCGGCCCCTTCCCGGAGCCCCCTGACGAGCTCCGCCATCTGGGACGTGTCGCCCTTGGGCTTTCCGGTCGTACCCGCGATCACCAGGGGCACTCGGGCCTCATCGATCAGGATGGAGTCTGCCTCGTCCATGAGGGCAAAATTAAAATCCCGGTGCACGAGGTCTTCTGCGTTGTAGCAGAGCTGGTCCCTCAGGAAATCGAAACCGGCTTCCTTGGCCGTGGTGTAGGTGATGTCCGAGCTGTAGGCTTTTTTCCGCTCCTGGGGCGTCATCCCCTGCTGGATACAGCCCACACTCAGCCCCAGGAATGTGTAGATGGGTCCCATCCAGGCCGCATCCCGCCGGGCCAGGTAGTCGTTGAAGGTGTGGATGTGGACGCCCTTTCCGGTCAAGGCATTAAGATAGGCCGGGAAAACGGCTGCCAGGGTCTTGCCCTCCCCTGTGTTCATTTCAATTAGTCTGCCCCTGTGCATGGCCATTCCTGCCATAACCTGAACATCAAAGGGCCGGAGCCCGACAGTGCGTTCGGCCGTTTCCCTGACCAGGGCATAGGCCTCGGGCAGTAGCTCATCGAGCGATTTCCCCTGCCGGGCCTCTTCCCTCAGCCGGGAGGAGATGTCCTTGAGCTCCCGTTCAGAGAGATCCCCCAATTCACATGTATTGACCTTTTCGAGCAGGGCCTTATACTCACCGAGGTCCCATTCGATCGGATTCCCTTTGAACCTGTTCCAAAGGTGTTTGAACCTGTTGTTGTCGAGATTGATCATGGTTTTCGCCTCCGCTTAAAATTGCCGCAAAAGAAAGATCATTTGGAATCGAATAACGGCAAAAAGCGCGGGGGCCCGCGGGGGCCGGAGGCATCGTGAATATCGTGGTTCGTTACCGGGACATCCGCATGAGGCTTGGCATAGAGACAGATGATCGCAAAGTAAAAGAGCAGGGGGAGGATGTACAAAAGCAGAGGAAAAAAGATCCCCATCAGCAGGAGCAGGGGCACCAGCATTATGGGGGCATCGAGATTTCGTGCTCTCATCTTTCCCTGTCCGCCTCTTTCCATTCAATATAATCAGCAGGGGTATCCCTGTCAACTGATCAGGAAGAGCCCCTGAAAACAACGCAAATTTTTGGCACCTCTGACTTTGTCATTGTTATGCAAATCTAGGCGATCATAAGCGGGTTTCCTCTCATGTTGCACTAAAGTCCAATAGACACGTCTTTTTTCGCCAAGTACTATACTCCTTGAATCAAGATCATAGAGGAAGTATATCTTATGTCATCTTCGCCTGAATCGCTATTATATTTGAAAGAGCAATTCCATGATATTGAGGAATTTTCTCATTTTGTAAAGGAATGGGGGCTCGATTTCCGTCAATTGGACTGCGGTGAGTTTAATGCGAAGGCGCGACTAATCAATACGGAATCGGCCTTGATTACCCATGTCAATTATAGCCGCCATTTGGACCAAAACGGATCATCCCCCCCAGGATTTCGAACGATCGCCTTGTATTCAAATCGGAATTCCAACAGAGTTGTCTGGCGCAACCAAGAGATGGGACCCAATGATCTCATGCTGTTCCCTCCCGATGGGGAACTTTCAGCGGTCGCTTGGCCGAGATTTCATGTTTTTACCGTATCCCTATCAGAGTCTCTTTTAAGTCACGTCAGCCAGATTTCCGGGCTCCCTGGATATGAAGATCTTACCAAGGGGAAAGAAGCGGTTACAGCCCCGGAAGCGGCCATGAGGGACCTCCGTCGACTGATCCACCAAATCTCACGCATGGTCGACCAGAATGGCAAAAGGGAAGACTCAGATGAGCTGTATTATCGACTCGAGTACGAACTGCCCAAGATGATCCTTTCCATCTTGGATTCGGCTCAATCCAGCCGGAAAAATCTGTCTCCACGTCGTGCCCATACTCTGAACAGATCCGAAGAAATCATCCGAGCTTACGCCGACGAGCCCCTGACAGTGCGAAACTTAAGCCAGATGGTGGGAGTCACGGAGAGGGCTCTGGAGTA
>JAUWTO010000187.1 GCA_030614685.1 Candidatus Aminicenantota bacterium | reverse complement strand
CATCCCAGAAAACCTGGCGGCCCGGGACCTCAGTGACGACGCACATCTGCCGGACTCCGGGTTCCCTGAGGAGTTCCTCCTTGAAGGCGCTGAATTTCTGAGCAAAGGCCTCGTCCCTGACTCGGGGGGCCTTGACTACCAGGATCTGCTCCATATCGAAGCCCGAATCCCGGCTTTTTATGAAGAGGATCTGCCGGTAGACGGAAAAGGCGGAGGTCAGGAGAACCAGGGCGATGACGAACTGGAAGATGACCAGGGCCTTTCGGAAATTGATTACCCTGGGAACGCTGCCCAGCATGCCGCGAATGACCCTGAGGGGTTGGAATGCGGAGATGGCCGTTACCGGGTAGGGCCCAGAGAGGAAGATGCCTGCTAAAAAGAGGAGAGGGACCGCGGCCCAGAACCAGGCACGGCTCCAGAGGCTGAGGCCCTGGGGAATGCCAGCCAGACGGCTGAAACCCGGGAGGAGGGCCTGGACCAGGGCGATGGCCAGGACCAGGGCGATGAGGTTTACGGCGGCGGTCTCGAAGAGGAGTTGGATGCTGACCTGGAAGCGGGATGCGCCCACCACCTTGCGCAGGCCCACCTCGCGGGCGCGGGTCAGGGCGCGGGCCGTGGAGAGATTGACATAATTGACCCAGGCCATGAGGATGATGAACAGGGCAGCCAGTCCCAGGAAATTGACGGAATCGCGGCTTCCGTTGGTCTCGTACTCCTGCATGAAGTGGGAGGTCAAGTGGATATCGGTGAGGGGCTGGAGCTTGAGCTCGATCAGGAGCTTATAGTAATCCATGAGTTCGGCGCAGTTTTTCTGGACGAGGCTGACCATCTGCTCTTCGAAGGCTCTGGGATCAGTGCCGGGCCTAAAAAGGATGTAGGTAAAAAATGTGGTGTGCCCCCACGAACCCATGACATCCGGGCCGTAGATCGCCCGCAGGTTCTCGAAGGAGAGAATGATGTCGAACTTGAGGTGCGAGTTGGGTGGAATGTCTTCGAACAGGCCTGTGATGGTGTAGTCGGTCTGGCCGTCCACCGTGATGGTCCTGCCGATGGGGCTGTCGTCGCCGAAATATTTTCGGGCCGTGAAGCGGGAGATGAAGGCTGTGGAGGGATTGCGGATGCCCTGGATTGGATCGCCGTCTGCGAACGGAAAATCGAAGATCTCGAAGAATTCGGGTTCGGCAAAATACATGCGGTCTTCCGTGAACTTAACGTCCTGGTCCTTAAGGGAAACAACGGCGCGGTGGCGCCAGATGCGGGCGATGGATTCCACCTCGGGGTAGGCGCCCCGGATGAAGTCGGCCGCCGGTGGTGTGCAGGAGGCGAAGCGCACGGCCGTGCCGTCTTCGGCGGTGCGTTCGTAGCGCAGGCGGTAGATGCGATCGCTGTTGGTGTGGAAGCGGTCGTAGCTCGTCTCGAAGGTCACGTAGTGAAGAATGAGCAGGCAGGCCGCCATGCCCACGGCCAGACCCAGTACATTGATGAATGAATACAGCCCGGTGCGGGAGATGCTGCGGATGGTGGTTTTGAAGTAGTGCGCGATCATCATTTCAGTCTCATTATACCCCATTTCATAATTTCGGGGACGGACCTTGGAATCTAGTTGATATTATTATAGTTAGCTACTTACTGACTCAAATCTCGGGCTTAGAATGTGATTTTTAGGCCAAAAAATGTGCCTTTAAGAATATTCTCTCCTGACTCCCTCATGGAATCTCTTACATGCCGATATTTGGCAAGGAAATCGTTCATTTAAGGCAATATTTTGTGCCATTTAAGCATTTAAACTTAAGCAACATAATCACTTCCCAAGGTCCGTCCCCGAAATATATAATGAGGGCATGAACGAATTGTCAGTGCGGGCGCTGAAGAGGGTCATCCGGGAGACGGGGGCGAGGCCGAGCCGGGGAGCGGCCAGGGAACTGGCACGGTCGCTGGAGGATATTGCGTGGGAGATCGCCGACCGGAGCAAGCTATTGGCCGAGCATGCGGGGCGCCGTACCGTAAAGGACAAGGACATTCGGCTCGCCGTCAAGGACTGGAAGAAGGACTACTCATAGCGCAGCGAGTCAACCGGATTGAGCATGGCGGCCCTTACTGAGTGATACAGGATCGTTATCACCGCCACCACACCGGCCATGAGGCCGGAAAACACAAAAAGATCCCAACCGATGCCGATGCGGTAGGCAAAGTTCCCCAGCCACTTGTGCATGACATAGTAGGCGAACGGCCAGGCCAGGACGTTCGCGATCAGCACCAGCTTGGTGAATTCCATAGACAGCAGGCTGATGATATTCTTGAACTTGGCACCCAGGACCTTGCGCACACCGATCTCCTTGGTGCGCTGTTCCACAGTGAAAGATGCCAGCCCGAAAAGTCCCAGGCAGGCGATAAACACGGCCAGGCCCCCGAAGATGAGGTAGATCTGGCGGACCTTTTCCTCCTCCCCATACTTGTTGCGAAAATCATCATCTATGAAATGGTAGTTGAAGTTGAATTCCCGTTCCGGGCGGGTTGCCTGATGGACTTCAGCCAGCACAGTCTCCAGGAAACTCAGGGTCTCGGGCATTCTCTGGGGGTGGATCCGGATGGTAACAAAGGTAAAAAACTGCGGTTCCAGGCTCAGCGTGACCGGCCTGATGGCCAGCTTCAAGCTCCCGGAGTGGAAGTCTTTGACGATCCCGACGATCCTCCCCAGCCGATTGTCACGGGGCACGTTGTATATCCGTTTTTCCAGGCTGTCCCCTCCCCACCCCAGCGCCTCGGCCATGCTCTCGTTGATGATGACCGCCTCGCCGGAGTCGGTCGAGAAGTCCCGAGAAAAATCGCGGCCGCCCACGATCTCCATACCAAAGGTTTTAACAAAATCAAAATCGACCCAGTAGTTCCTGGCACGCACAGCCTCCTCATTGGTGTTTCCCTCGGGCAGGTAGGCATCGTACCCCAGCTCGGCGCCGGGGATATTGGCTGAGAAGCAGAGCGATTCCACTCCGGGATTCTGAAGGATGCGGGCCTTGAGCGATTCATATCGCTGAGTGGATTCCTCATCCCTTAGGGCTCCGAAAAACTCGACGGCCACCAACTGCTCGCGATCGAACCCGAGGTCCTTGTTCTTAATGTAGTCCAGCTGTCGGACCATGGTGAGGATTCCCACAAGCAGGAAGATCGAGATGGAGAACTGGACCACGACCAGGATCTTGCGCAGGGCGCTGTTCTTGGAAGCCGAGCTGAACCTCCCCTTGAGGACCATGACGGGAGTGAAGGCCGAGAGGATGAAGGCCGGGAAGCTGCCGGCGATGAGGCCGGTGAGGACGACGATGCCCAGGAGGCCCAACAGCACGGGTGCCTTGATGAACTGGGCGTAGCCGAACTGTTTGCCGGACAGGTTGTTGAAGAGAGGGAGTATGGACATGACGAGCGAGAGGCCGAGGAAGAGGCTTATGAGCGATACGGCCACGGATTCGCTGAGGAACTGGCGGACGAGCTGGTATTTCTGGGAGCCAAAGACCTTGCGGATGCCGACCTCCCGGGCCCTTCCGGCCGAGCGGGCGGTCGAGAGGTTGATGAAGTTGAAGCAGGCGATCATCAGGACCAGAAGGGCGATGCCGGTGAACAGGTAAACATTGTCGATGTCCCCGGGTGTGCCGAGCTCGTATTCATACTCCGAGTGGAGGTGGATGTCGTGCAGGTGGATCAGGGGATAGACGCGGGAAGTGCCGCGCTGTTTGTACATCTCTCCCCAGCGGGACGCGACCGTGGAGGCGATCTTCTGGTCAAGTTCGGCCATGTTCGTATTGTCGCGCAGCACGATGTAGGCGTAGACCTCGCAGAAATATTCCGCCGTCAGCACAGGCGAGGGCCGCCCCTCTCTGTCGCGCAGCCAGGTCGAGGGAATGAGGCCTTTGAACTGGAAGTGGGAATTCTTGGGGACCTCCTGGACAACTCCGGAGATGCGGAGCGAGCGGTCCGGGGGGAGTGTTATGACCTTGCCGAGAGCTTCTTCGTCGCCGAAAAGACGTTCGGCCGTATCCGCCGTGATCACGATCGAATCGGGATCGGCAAAGGCGTTTTCAGGATCACCTGCAACAAAGGGGAAGGTGAAGATATCGAAGATGGTGTCGTCCACGAACCACACGTCGGGGATGCGGATGGGCTCGCCATCCAGGCGGGCTTCGAGCTCGAATGTGTCAAAGAACCGCACGGAGGTCTCGATCTCGGGTATGGTTTCAGTTAGGACCGTGGCCAGGGCAGGCGGGGTGTGGGCATAGTGGCGGGAGGTGGCACCGATCGAGCTTATGGACTTGACGCGGTAGATCCGGTCGCCCTTTTCATGAAAGCGGTCGTAACTCACCTCGTCTGTGACGTAGAGCAGGATCAGGATGCAGCAGGCCATGCCTATGGCCAGTCCGGCGATGTTGATAAAGGAGTACGCCTTGTGTTTCTTCAGGTTCCTGAGAGTTATGACAAAATAGTTTCTGAACATGGCCTTCTCCCTTGGTGTTGCATGGAGTTCATGTATCCTCGGTTTGACGTTTTGCAAGAACCATACCAGATGTATGCCAGAGGGGATTACCTGGGTAAGCCTGGGGAGGCCAGGTGAAAACAGCTTCCTGTCCTTAAGTTCATCTCCCACGACCCAGGCGAACACCGGGCCGATTACCTGCCAGCCGCTGAT
>JAUWTO010000175.1 GCA_030614685.1 Candidatus Aminicenantota bacterium | reverse complement strand
TCCCTGCGATCCGTGATCTCATCTCTTTGCGTACCCAAGAGCAATCACTCCTCGGGCAGACGGTGATCTGGAACCGCGGCGGATCACCCTGGCTTCCTGGTCTGCAGGAGCGACCGTCGTCTGCCAGGCCTTTTGTAGTCCCTTCGGAATGGATCAGATTCCAGCCTGAGCTTGCCAGGGCAGAGGAGGCCGAATTCCGGCGCAGGGATTATTCGCAAGCAGTGTCTCTCTACAACCGGATCCTTGGCAGGGCAGGGGACCGACAAGTTAAGGTCTGGATCAAGAGCCGCATAGCGCGCTGCCAGGCCAAGCAGGGCAAATTCAAGCAAGCACTGGAAGCCTATCGCACCATCCTGGCCGAGTTCCCAGATCTTCACACAGAGTCTGGCCGGTCTCTGGGGTTTGTGACCAGCCTGCAGATCCTGGATGCCCTGCGCTCGGACAACGGCTATGCGGATTTCTTTCGAGAATCCCTCAAGATCTACAGACAACTGGAGCAAAATGCCTGGTCTCTGGACGGGGATCAGCTCGCTTTCTACGCGAACATGCTGCAGGATCAGATCGACGAGGCTGCAGCCGAAAATCAACCCGAAAGCGCGAGGGAGGAGCCATCCCATGGCACCACGGAAGGCTCGCCTCAGGATGCTCCTGACGATTATGCGGCATCCATCGAGAGTATCCGGAATGCGATCGAGGCAAAGCTGGTCGCCTGGCGCCTAGCCAAGGCTGTAGAAGCAAATATCCTGCCCGGGCTAAACGACAAGATCGAAGCATCCCCCATAAGCGGCAGCCCTCAAATCCACCGAGATTTTATTGAATTGGATGGGAAAGAAGTGCTGGCACTGATCCTGCCATTCGATAAGAACAATACGGGTTCCTATAAAGACTTTCTTGGTTTACTCATTCTCGACACAGAGCTGGTTAATGTCCTCGATCCCAAAATCACAGAAGAACGCCCTCCCGGCATCTCGCTCATCCTGCGATCGACACTTACCGGAAAGATCCTCTACGGGGGTGACATGCCTAAAGCCTCAAACGAAGCTGCCGCCGAAACTTCGATCGAGGCCGCATCCACACCCAAAACTGCTGTAGATGATGCAGCTGCAGACGAAGGTATAATGGAGAGTGATGCACTGCATACCGGCCCTGTCCTGGAGGATTTTTTCCCTGAAAATTTCCCTCCCTGGAAGGTTGAGGTCTATGAAGAGGAAAACCTGTCCGCTGGTCCCTTCCTCTACAAAAACATCTTTTTCTGGACCATACTGGCCCTGCTCATGATCCTGTTCCTGGGGTCGGGGCTCATCATACGCACCATCGTGCAGGAGGTGAATCTCCTCAACCTGAAATCCGACTTCATCGCCTCCGTGTCCCATGAATTCAAGACTCCCCTCACAGCCATGGGCGCTATCCTGGAACGTCTCCTGGACGACGAGGTCAAAGATCCCCAGAAGGTCCGGGAATACTACCAGATCCTGAGTCATGATTCAGAGAAATTGAAAAGGCTGGTAAAAAATGTCCTGGACTTCACCAAGATCGAGGAGGGCCAGAGAAAATACCGCCTGGCTTCCCTGGACCTCGTCCATCTTGTGCGCAGAGAGGTCGAAAGTTTTGAGAAAGAAAACAAGCTAGCGGGCTTCACGGTAAAAGTCGCGATCGCAGGCGACATCCCTGCAGTCATGGCTGACGAGGAGGCCATGAGCCAGGCTTTACACAACATCCTCGACAATGCCGCTAAATTTTCCACTCAGGAAAAAAACATCGACCTAGCTGTTCTCCGCAACCAAGATACAATCGAAATATCCGTTACGGACAAAGGGATCGGGATCCCGGAGAGCGAACAGAAGAAGATCTTCGAGAAATTCTTCCGCGGGAAACAGGCCTCCACCGTGTCTCCCACCGGGACTGGCCTGGGCCTCACACTGGTCAAACA
Source organism: Candidatus Aminicenantota bacterium (assembly GCA_030614685.1). Classification (GTDB taxonomy): domain Bacteria; phylum Acidobacteriota; class Aminicenantia; order Aminicenantales; family Aminicenantaceae; genus JAUXEH01. Next base: position 3,055 of record JAUWTO010000175.1, on the reverse strand, counting down.
CATCATGACGGCCCACGGAGGAGATATCACGATCCGGAGCAAGCCGGGAGAAGGCACCCGTGTCTCTCTGATATTACCTATCAGCGAAGGAGGGTAGGGGACCATGGAAAAGACCATCCTTGTGGTTGAAGACGACGCTGGCATCCGAACGATCCTTCAGGATACGTTCTCGTCCCAGGGCTATCAGGTAGCCGCAGCCGAGAACGGGGCCCAGGGTCTGGAGTTGGCCCTGGAATTGAAGCCCGACCTCATCATCCTGGATGTGATGCTCCCGCTCATGGACGGCTTCGAGGTCTGTAAGAGGGTCCGCAAAGAGGGCGTCACATCTCCCATCCTGATGCTGACCGTAAAGGACGAAGAGGTGGACAAGGTCCTGGGGCTCGAGCTCGGTGCCGATGACTATGTGACCAAGCCCTTCAGCCTCAAGGAACTTACGGCCCGAGTCAAGGCCCTGCTCCGCCGGGTCGAAGACTACCACGACGAGATGACTGTCTACCGATTCGGCAGTGTAGAGCTCGATTTTAACACCTACGAATCCCGCAAAGACGGCAAAGACCTGGGGCTTACTCCCCTCGAGCTCAGGATCCTGAAATTCATGATCACGCAAAAAGGCAAGGTCGTAACCCGAGATGAATTTCTCGACACCATCTGGGGTGTGGACAATCTCTCCGTGTCGCACAGGACCGTGGACAGCCACATCGCGCACATCCGGAGAAAGATCGAGGAGGATGCCTCCAAGCCTCGGCACATCCTGAGCGTCCACAGCATCGGGTACCGGTTTGTGGGCGACTAGACACATATGAAAAATCATAACCAATATTGTGGAAGATCTTTCACGCTATTTCCATATCTCCTAAACACTAGAGCAGGCGCTGCAGGTTACCTTGTCAGCATGTCGGTCATAGGAGATGAAAAATGATGCAAAAAAAGACGTTGGGCCTGGTGATTTTTCTGGTGGTGTGTGCGGATTCTCTTTATTCCGCACCAATCCAGCAGGAATCTGCAAAAGAGATCTTCGAGAAAGCCATATTCCTCGAGGAGTCCAAGGGGGATCTCGAGGGAGCCATCGAGCTGTTCCAGAAGGTCGTCACAAACTTTCCTGCAGAACGCACGACCGCGGCCCAAGCCCTCTTCCACATCGGTACATGCTATGAAAAACTGGGCATGAGAGAGGCCCAGAAGGCCTTTCAGAATGTCATTGACAGCTATCCCGATCAGTCCGAGACAGTCAAGCTGGCCAAGGCAAAACTGGCGGCTTTGACCAAGACCAAAACCACGCCTCGAACAGAGGCCCAGGTCTTCGGCCTCAAGCAGGTCTGGACAGGCCCGGTCGTTGATACAGCCGGCGCGGCCGCCCCCAACGGCCGATTTTTGGCCATCACGGATTGGAATACCGGGGATCTGGCGGTCCGAGACATAGCGGCAGGCAAGAACCGCCGCCTCACTGACAAGGGCCCCTGGACCAAATCACAGGCATTCGCGCTCTTCCCCAAGTGGTCCCACGACGGACAGTCCATAGCGTACTCCTGGTTCAATCCCGAGGGCGAGTTCTTCGATCTCCATGTTGTCGGCCTGAACGACTCCAAACCCAAGGCTATATATGTGTCCAACGCGCATGAATACATCCAGCCCTTTGATTATCATCCGGATGGCCAGAGGGTTCTCGTGGGTTTCTATAAAGAGGGAGATTTAGTTGAAATCGGATTCGTATCCGTGCAGGATGGCAGCATTCAGGTCATCAAAACATTCCAGCGGAAATATGATACCGACCCGCCCTGGGGATTTGTCATCTCTCCTGACGGGCTCACCATCGCGTATGACAATCTGTACCAGAAGGAGCCCAAGACCCGGGATATCTTCCTGCTCTCGGTGGACGGGACAGAAGAGCGGCGCCTCATCGCCCACCCGGCCATCGACGCCGTGCTGGATTGGACCTCGGACGGCCGGCATCTCCTGTTCACCAGTGAGAGGTCCGGAACCACGGACATGTATGTCGTCCGCATCGAGGGAGGGGAAACGGTCGGGGACCCAATCCTCATAAAATCCAATCTCGCCCCCCATTTTTCTCTGGGGTGTACGCAGCAGGATCAGCTTTTCTACGGCATCCAGAATTCGTCCCGCGACATATACGTAGCCGTATTCGATCCTGAGTCTGGAAAGTTTCTAGGCCCCCCCGAAAAACAGCCCCTGATTTATGAAGGCCGCAATGCCTATCCAGACTATTCCCCGGATGGCAAATCCTTTGTCTACATCTCCTTCCGGAGTACATTGCCCAATGCCAGGAATGTCATCTGCATATGCTCTCTTGATAGCGGTGAGATCCGGGATCTCGATCCCGGGCTGGGCGTGTTCAGTTTCCCCCAGTGGCGGCCGGACGGCAAAGCCGTTTCCATGCTCGGGACAGACGAGGATGGCCAAAAGGGGATCTACTTGATAGATGTCCAATCAGAGGAGGTCACTCCCCTGGTCCAGATCGAAGAGACGGAAAGGATATCCGCCCACCGGTGGTCCAAAGACGGTAGCACACTTTTCTACACGAAATCCAAAACCAGTAGAGGAAATCCTTCCCTCATTTATACCCTCAACGTCAGGACCGGACAGATCGAGGTACTCCCTGGTTCGCCCGAGGATGCCAGGGACATCGATGTGTCGCCCGACGGAAAATGGCTGGTATTCCTGAATCGGAGCATCAAGATAAGACACCTGGGGATCATATCGGCTAACGGAGGGGAGGTCCAGGAGCTTTACAGTTTTAATGTGATGGGGGAGTTTCCGATCACACCCGCCTGGTCTCAAGACGGGAAATACATCTATTTTTCCACAAAGGACAATCCCGGAGACGAGGACTGGGACATGTGGCGATTTTCCCTGGAATCAAAACAGGCTGAGGCGCTCAGCCTCAAGATGGTGAGCTTCCGTCATCCCAGCACTCATCCGGATGGCCGTCACATGATCTTTTCCACTGAAGGCGCTCTCACGCACTCTTCCGGAGTATGGATGATCGAGAATTTTCTGCCTAAAGAAGGCGGGAAGAAGTAGCGCAATAATCAGTTGT
>JAUWTO010000263.1 GCA_030614685.1 Candidatus Aminicenantota bacterium | reverse complement strand
TGCTCCAGGCCATCAAGCGGCTGGAAGGCGCCTTTGCCATTGCAGCCATTTCCACGCGTGATGTTGGAAAGATCGTCCTCGTCAAGATGGGGCCTCCGGCCGTTGTGGGATTGGGTGAGGATGAATACTTCGTATCCTCGGATCTAAATCCCTTACTCAGCCATACACAGAATATCGTTTTTCTGGATGACGGGGACATGGCGATCGTGGACCGCGCCGGCGCCCGGTTCTTCGACTTTGACGGGAAGGCTTTGGATAAGAGGGTCGACCGCATCAACTGGAATCCCCTGATGATCGAGAAGAGCGGGTTCAAACACTTCATGCTCAAGGAGATCTTCGAGCAGCCGCAGGTGATCCGTGATACCCTGCAGGGTCGCCTCTCCCTGGATACGGGTAAGGTCCACCTGGATGAGATCGGGATCGATCCCGAGCGCATGAAAGATGTCCGCAGGGTGATCCTCATCGCCTGCGGGACCTCCTACAATGCCAGCCTGGTCGGCAAGTACTTCATCGAGGCCCTGGCCGGTATACCGGTGGATGTCGAGTATGCCTCGGAGTACCGGTACCGGGACTTTATCTTGGATAAAAGTGCGCTGGTCATCGCCGTATCCCAGTCCGGGGAAACGGCCGATACCCTGGCAGCCATGCGAGCCATTAAGCAACAGGGCCCTGTGACCTTGGCCATCTGCAACATGGCCGGTTCCTCCATCGCCCGAGAGTCTGACGGGGTGCTCATGACGCATGCCGGCCCTGAGATCGGTGTGGCTGCCACCAAGACCTTTTCCGCCCAGATGGCGTGCCTGGCACTCCTGGCTCTGCACCTCGCCCAGGTCAACAACCGTCTGGAGGAAGCGGAGAATCTCAAGGTCATCCAGGAACTCCAGCGGATCCCCTACAAGATCGAGAAGATCCTGCATAATGCGGAGGCGATTGAGAGGCTCTCGCTCAAGTTTAAATACGCATCTCATTTCCTGTATCTGGGCCGCTGGGCCAACTATCCCATCGCCCTGGAGGGGGCACTGAAGCTCAAAGAGATCTCCTACATCCATGCCGAGGGCTATCCGGGCGGTGAGATGAAGCACGGCCCCATCGCCCTGATCGACGACAAGATGCCTACCATGGCCATCGTTCCCAAAGACCGGGTCTATGACAAGACTCTGAGCAACATCTCGGAGATCAGGGCCAGGATGGGGTATGTGATCGTGGTGGCCTACGAAGACGATGACGAGATTCGCGACAAGGTGGATGTCGATGAGATCATCACCATCCCGAGTGTGTATTCCCTGTTTTCCCCGTTCCTCACAGCCATCCCGCTGCAGCTTTTTGCCTACTATATCGCGGCGGCCCGGGGGGCCGACGTAGACCAGCCCCGCAATCTGGCCAAATCCGTCACTGTGGAATAAAAAATAGGGACTGGCTCCATTTCGGAATGAATTGGTGCCTGCCCTGTTTATTTATCAGGAGCGAAAGGGGAAAACATTCTCGATCAGGTGTCCTGCTGGTGCTGTTTCTCTACCTTCCAGATATAGACCATACGCTGACAGGCCGTGAAGTTGGACCCTACTGCGATCAGAATGAGTGCGGCGATCGCCATGGGATCGAAGAGCTGAAACCAGGGTCCGATAAGCCCCGCTAATGCCAGAAGTGACATGCGTTCCGCTCGCTGCATGATCCCGACTCGGCATTCGAAACCCAGGCCTTCAGCCCTGGCCCGTGTGTAACTGACCATGGTGGATCCCAGCAGGGCAAAGAAGCAGACCCAGAGAGTCCAGTGGCCCCGGAAGTAATAGGCCAGGCCCAGATACAGAAAGAACTCGGAATATCTGTCGAGGACGGAATCGAACATAGCGCCGAATTGACTGGTCTGGTTTCTCAGTTTAGCGACTTTTCCATCCAGCATATCGAAACTCCCGCAGAGAAGGATGAGAAGGGCCGCAGTAAAAGGCTTGCCTGAGGCGTAGTATGCCCCTGCAATCCCACCGGTCAGGAAGGCAAGAAACGTGATGAAATTGGGGGTGAATTTCAGACGAACCAGGAGAACAGCACACTGATTCAGGATGATATTGGCAAAAACATCCAACTGTTTAGGCAGCATACGAGCGGTTCTTTTAGCTTCAGTCGCCATCGTGTTCCAAGAGATTTGAAATTTGAGGCAAATCTACTCTAATAAGAACAAAAGGTCAAGCCGGTCAGGAATCCACAACTCGGCTGCCTACCCGGCGGTCCTTGTTGGATTTGCAGGCCTTGTGATATAATCCCCCCGCTCCCCGATGCCGGGGTGGCGGAATTGGTAGACGCAAGGGACTTAAAATCCCTCGTAGGTTATCCTACGTGCCGGTTCGAGTCCGGCCCTCGGCACTCTGCTGATTTTGGGCTGTTTTGGGATCTGCCCCAAAGCGTATTATTAAGGTGTGATGAAAAAGTGTATCCGTAACCCAAAGGCTAATAATATCAGAAGCAATAGGGAAGCTATGTGTCAAGGGGATAAGATGCTTATTACCAAGAGTTTTCTTTCAATGCGCTACCAAGCGATCTCAGTCGGTTTCTTAGCCGTCTGCCTGCTCCTGGCCGGGCCGATCCATGCTCAGCAGGAGGAAAAAGCAAAACCTGAACTGATAAAATCCATGGGCCTCCCGGATACATGGAAGCCCTATGTGGGAGGCCTCTTTGGCTTGGATAGTGCGGGAGAAAACACCCAGGTGTACGGGGAATTCAATCTGGGGATCCGCCGGGACATTCTGAATCCATTGATTGGTCTACTAGCTCTGGAGGGAGAGGGATATTTTAGTTTTTTATCTGATGAGACAGACGGAGGCCTGCGTTTTGGGATCGCGTTTCCGATCGTCTTTCTCCGGATCGGCTGGGATTACTCCTTCAGGCGGGAACGTGCGGATTTTATGTGGACCTTCCGGATCCCCTTAAGGCGAGGAGGCCTGTTCGGCCTGGGAGATGATATCCGCTTCGACCTGATTCCCAAACGGTCCATCTACAGTTTCGGGATCAGCATCCCCCTAGATCAGCCTTACATGGGGAGGACCCGTCCGGTCAGATCGTATGCCGCTCTCCCTAAGGCATCCATGGAAAAAAGAATTGCCTATGCGCCCTCGCAGGAACTCGGCGAAGTCCTAATGCTGGCGGATAAATCCGCCGATTGGATCAATCGCTTCACCACACCCTTTTTCGATCAGAAACGAAAGATGAATAAAAAACGAACTCAGTTATTTGTGCAGAAGATCGTCCAGTTTAAGGATCATATCGACGAGAAAGATGAAAATTTTCCTGAGGGGCGTACATTCGAGGAGGAGATCCGTTTTTACCATGAATGCCTGGAGAGGGCATTTTCCCTGGCAGCCGGCAGCAATCGTGAGATAGGAATCCGGATAGCGAAACAATTCCGAGAGGTGCTATTCCACGACGTACTCCTCCCTTATAACCAGTGTTTTGGGCAGGTAAGAAAGCCGGAGAGCATCCTGGGTTATGCCGTCTCCGCCAGCAGGAACTTCAGCGGCTGGTTGTATTCCCGATCCGATATTCCCCCTGACAGGCGCGATGGAGTGAT
>JAUWTO010000200.1 GCA_030614685.1 Candidatus Aminicenantota bacterium | reverse complement strand
CGGGGCCGTAGTAATCGCAGGCCTGGACATCCTCGGCGACTGCGGCACACAGGGTCGGCAGAGCACCCATCGTGATGTCCTGGGAAAAGAATGGATTCAGGAAGCTGAACAGGCCGGCGTGCCTTTGCAGCTCTGTCGCGGTCCAGCCAGGATGTGAGGCGGTAACCAGCGTGCTCGAGCCGGCCTCGTCCAGTCGTCTCTGCAGCTCATAGGTGAAGTAGATATTGGCGATCTTGCTGTCGGCGTAGGCCTTCATCTTCTTGTAGCGCCGGTTCTCCCAGTTCAGGTCCTCGAAATCTATGTTGCCGTAATTGTGCGCCCCGCTCGATACGTTGACGATCCGGGAATCGGGAGTGTCATTGATCAGGTCGATGAGCAGCCCGGTGAGGGCAAAATGACCCAGATGGTTCGTGCCGAACTGGAGCTCGAACCCGTCGGCGGTCTTGGAATAGGGCGGCATCATGACCCCGGCATTGTTAATGAGTAGATCCAGGCGGGAATAGCTGTCCTTGAACTTGGCAGCAAAACTCCGTACAGATCCCAGATTTGCCAGGTCGAGCTCCATGACCCTGATGTCTGCATCCTGGCAGCCGGCCTTGATCTTTTTAGCGGCCGCATTCCCCTTTTTCAGGTTTCGTTGGGCGATGATTACCGTGGCGTCCTTCTCTGCAAGGACACGAGCTGTCTCGTAGCCGATGCCGCTGCTCGCTCCGGTCACTATGGCTACCCTGCCCTTCTGGTCGAGTATATGGCTGCTGTCCCATTTTTGTTTCAACATCTTCTTCTCCTTCAACGAATGGTTTTTTCAATATGTGTAGAGTCCGTTTTCCAGCAGGTCCATGACCGCATCGAACCTCTGTTGGGCGATCTGTTCGAAACTCTGACCGGGGCTGATCATCATCATTCCCGACCGCATCATGTGAAGGAAGACGATCAGCGAATCCAGCAGCGTCGTCAGGATCAGGATATCGCTGCAGCGGAACTTCCCCTCTGCGATGAATTGATTCAGCCGGTCAAAGTACTCGGAAGGGAGCATGTACTTCTGAAAGATCGTCTGCAGCACTTCTGATCCCTCAAGAGAACTCTGCATATACAGCTTGGTGACCTTAGGATTCATCAACAGCCATCGATCCAGGTGTTCCATGGATTTCCGGATCAGTTCCTTCGGGTCCTCTATTTCCTGCACAACCATAGCGATGGCGCTGACCATGGGCTCGGTCTTTTCCTGGAAGAGCTCCTTGAGCAGCGTCTCCTTGTCGACAAACAGGGCTCGCACCACAGCGGGTTCCAGCCCGGCCCTGCCTGCAATTGACTCAAAACTCGAGTTCGAGAGGCCGACCTCAGAAAAGTCATCAAGGGCGGCCTCCATGATCTTTTTTCGTTCTTCTAACATGCCTGGCTCCTTTCCATGATCGGTCCCTATTCGACAGGCTGCAGCCGGTAGGTGTAGCTGCCCTCGATCTGCTGAGATGACTTTTTGTAGTGCATGATGTGCTGGCCGCAGTTGCTGCCGATCTTGTTTTCCTCCAGCTCCCCTATACTGTAGAGGACATCATATCCCGCCTCCCTCAGGCAGGCCGCGATCGGAGGAGCAGCCGCGAGGCTATCAAGGTCGCTGTTGATCCTGTTCTGTATCGCCTTTCCCGTTGGGTTAACGGGCGTCAGCTTGATGAAGAAAACCTCAGGCGAAAAACGCTCCAGCAGCGCGTCCGGATCCACACTCAACCCGTCTGAGATGGCGAAGTTCAGGGTGACCTTCCGGTCTCCCGGCTCAAAAAACTGCTGCCCAAAGGCCGCGATCTTGTCCAACGGCCACTTGCGGGCGGGGATCAACCAATCCCGCTGTTTTTCATCGGTCGAGTGGACCGAGAACTGGAGCTGGAAGCGGCCCGGATACAGGGCGTCCTTGATCTCCTTGAGCTTCTGAAAGAAACCGTCGCTCCCATGAGGAGCCATGGTGGAGACCGTGGGCAGAAGGCCAGGCGCCTGATAGCGCCCGGGAAGCGTCGCGAGCACGTCGAGCACGGCCGCATTGAGGGCCGGCTCTCCCATACGCGCGAACTGGATCTTAAATTTCGAGACCGGCACATTTCGGTCCGGATATCGCAGCTCGACCAGGTAATCGATCTGCCGCATGATCTCCTCAGCAGAGAGTTTTCCCTGATAGAACATGCCGGCATCGCAGAACCGGCACCCGATGGGGCAGCCGTACAAAGAGGACACGATGAGCACCCATTTTTCCTGCCTGGGCAGCGGCGGCTGGGAGGACTCCACGAACTCTATGTATTTGCCCGGTCCGGTTTCCGCGATAAACACGGCAGCGATATCGGAATGGGCTGTTCTGGCTACGACGTTCATGGCTTCGTCTTCCTCAACCTCTCGCAAATCTGCATGGCAGCCTTGATCCCGTCACCTACACTGATCGCGGTCTGGCGGTATAGGCCATTCTTAACATCTCCGGCAAAATAAAGACAGCCATCCCGGGAAAGTTTAGCTTCGCTGCTCTCCAGGGAGGGGCCAAAAAAGCTGAGGAAGGGCGACCGGCCCACGGCAGCGAGAAGATAGTCGACCTCGAGAGCCTGTCCCTGCGTTTCCCCCTCAGGGGCCACGTGGAGAAGAAGGTTTTTCCCTGCTTTTTCCACGGCCTGGAGCTGTGAATGCAGCCGCAGGCTGAGGCTGTCCGCCTCCCCTGCCCTCTGCTCCAGAAGCGGCAGGCAGCAGGGACCGCCGTCCCGGCAGAAGATCGTTACGCGGTTGTGCTCTGCGAGCTGCAAGCCGTAGTCGAAGGCCGCATCACCGGCGCCCACGATCCCGATATGTTGGCCGCGAATGCTTCTGATGGGGAATACCTCATAGAAAACCCGGTCTTCCGCCTCGCCCTGAAAGATGGATGCGGGGAGCCTGTGAGCGACCGTTCCGGAAGCGATCACCAGGAACCGGCCCATAAGCTCCCTGCCACCCGCCGTGACCTGGAAGGCGCCGTCCCGATGCTCCACGCGATCCACAGATTCGGGGGAAACAGGGATCTCCCAGCGCTCCAGCTGCTGTTTAAACCTTTGGACCAGGTCCGGGCCGGAGATCCCCTGCGGGAATCCCGGGTAGTTCTCCACCAGATGGGCATTGAGCAGGAGGCCCCCGATCTCCTTATGTTCGAAGAGGACGAAGCCGACTCCGGATCTCCTCAGCTGGATGGCCGCTGCGATCCCTGCGGGGCCGGCACCGACAATGACTACATCCATGAGGTCAGTCCTCCAGGGACTCCACGATCACACGGATGTCGTTCACCCGCACCGGCACCACAAAGCCGTGACAGAGGTTCAGGAGGGTGGCCCGGTGGAAGTCTTCATGATAGGTGGCTGTCCCATCCACGGCAAAGAAGACCTTGAAGCCCCGCATGAAGGCGGAGCGGGCCGTGGTCTCGCAGCAGAGGTGTGTCAGGACACCCGCGATCACGACCTGGGTTATGTCCAGGCTGCGCAGGTGCTGTTCCAGCCCGGTTTTATGGAATGCATCATACTGGGATTTTTCGATCCTTATGGCATCCGGATCGTCCAGCTCCGCAACGATCTCGCTGGCGGGATCGTCTTCGCGGATCAGGTCTGCCCACCACTCCGTCATGGCGCCGGCGTTTTCATGGGTGTTGAGGTGCCGGGTCAGGACCACAGGTTGTCCCTTTTCCCGGAACACGCCGGCCAGCCCCAGGACCCCCGGAAGGATGGCTGCCGCGCTGGGCACAAAGGCATGCGATCCCGGATCCAGGAAATACCGCTGCATGTCCAGGATGATCAGGGCTGCACGGGCAGGCTCGAATCTGGAGTGGGACAGGCTGCGCTTGGCTGGAATGGCCTCCAGCAGCTCCCTGGATTTTGCTGAGATGGTGGCCGGCGTGAAATATTCGGTTTTCATAGGGCATAAACATAAATCTCCTGCCCTTTATAATCAAGTGTTAATTTTAAAGGTTACCCCGACAGCCAAAATCGACGCACTTCGTGTATAATATCAGGTCAGGCAGCACCCCAGGAACATATACGGCCCATGAGACACAGAAAGACATTTCAGAGGATCCCAGGACTACTTGTCCTCCTCGTCTGCCTCTGGAGCCCTCCCCTGCTCGCGCAGGAGCAGGAGGAGCCTTTCCGGCTGCGGATCGGGGCGGTGGATCTGATCCCCCAGGAAGGTGTGCGCGCCTCCCTGATGCGGGGGAAAAAACATCAGGTCATCCAATTCTACGAGATCCCGCGCTCTGCGCAGCGGCTGGCCCTCAAAGAAAAGGGGATGGAGCTGGTGCGGTACCTGGGCGGCAGCGCATATCTGGCCAGGATCGATGCGGACAACCCAGGGCTGCTGGAGGTTCAGGGGAT
>JAUWTO010000268.1 GCA_030614685.1 Candidatus Aminicenantota bacterium | reverse complement strand
TTTCTGACAACGGTGAAATCGGAAAAGATCCGGATCGAACTGAAAGACGAGAACAGCGCCATTCTCATGCGCACGGACGAGGATGATGAGATCGATTATAAATATGTCCTCATGCCCATGAAAATCTGACGCCATCCAGCCCCACCCCCACTTGTGTGCCTCCCCTCCTATCAGCGTAATGTATTTTGTATACGAGCCGCCCCCACTTGCGTACCCTCCTACTGCCATCTCTCCGCTCATCGAATGTCGCGTACCGGCCGCGCCCATTTCAGTTCCCTCCCATCTTTTTATTCATCGGAAAACTTGAATTATTTATGGGATTGGTTTAGTTTAATCTGTTCCTCTGATAACGAACACATCGGATTTGTGAGCACATGCTGATCGAACATAACGGAGCACCTGTCTCTCTGCCGGACTTCCTTATCGTGGGGGCGCCCCGCTGCGGGACCTCCACTCTCTACTCCTATTGTTCGGCCCACCCTCGGATATTCATGCCGATCGAGAAGGAGCCCATGTTCTTTTCCTGCTGGAACCGGGAGCCGGTCATGGACATCCTGCACCCGCGTAAGCTGATGACCTGGACCGTTCGGGATCCGGACGAATATATTGCCCTGTTCCGGCCGGCGCGCGAAGGCCAGGTTCTGGGGGAAGCGTCCACCTGGTATCTCTCAGATCACGAGCATGTCTTGTCCAACATGTTCTCGCTCTATGGCGAGCGCCTCAGAGAGGTGAAAATCATCATCTCCCTCCGCAATCCCGCCGACCGCGCCTGGTCCCAATACCTCCAGAAAAAGGGTGAGCGGCGGGAAAACCTGGATTTCGAGTCCGCCATCCAGCCCGATGTCGTGGCATCCCGCAGAGAGGCGAACCTCTCGCCCTCCTATGATTATGTTGCATTAAGTAAATACAGCCCCGGAGTCGGGGCCTACCTGGATCTGTTCGATAGGGTCCAGGTGATTATCTTCGAGGAATTTTTCCCGCGCGTCGACGAGAACATCCGGAGCATCTTCGACTTCCTGGACGTGCCGGCCCCGGAGGGACGGGTGATTCCCCGCAGGGTCAACGTCTCAGGGCGGCCCAGGGGAAAAATGGGGGAGGCCGCCCTGGATCTTGTCTTCACGCCCAACGCCTTGAAATCGGTTGCCAAGGCGTTCCTGCCGCGTGCCATCCGCGCCCCGCTGAAATACCGGATCAAAGACATGTTCCAGAAGCGAGAGCCGCTCGACCGCGACCTGAGGCAGAGGGTCCTGGAGGGCTACCGGGAAGACATCTCCAGGCTGGAGTGCCTCTTGGGGAAAGATCTTTCGTTGTGGTATGAAGAGGGCATGCATCAGGATCGAGGGGCAAAGGCATGAAGGTCTGCCTGGTATGCTCCTCGGGCGGCCATTTTTATGAACTGTACTGTCTGCGGGGGGCGTGGAGCGCCCACGATCAATTCTGGGTCACGTTCCACAGTCAGGACACCGGGCATGTGCTGAGGGACCAGAGGGTCTATTCCGCCTACTGCCCCACCAACCGGAACCTCAAGAATCTGGTCAGGAACCTCTTCCTCGCCTGGAGGGTGCTGGCCAGGGAGAGGCCCCGGGTCGTCGTCTCTACCGGGGCCGGAGTGTGCGTCCCGTTCTTCCTGCTTGCCCGATTGAGGGGAATCAAGACCGTGTACATCGAATCCCTGGCTCGGATCAATGAACTGTCCCTCACCGGACGCATGGTATACCCCCTGGCAAATGAATTCATCGTGCAGTGGCCGGAGCTGGCCGAAAAACACTCCAAAGCGAGATTTGAGGGCCAGCTGTTATGAAGACCTTCGTGACCCTGGGTTTCGAGCGGCGGCCCTTCGACCGCCTGCTCGAGGCCGTCGATGAGGGCATTGCCCGCCGCATCATTCCCGAAGCCACGCTGGTCCAAACGGGCCATTCCCAGTACTCCCTCCGCCGGTGCCAGTCGATCCCCTTCCTTCCTTATGCGGAGATGCGAGCGGCGCTCAAGGCCGCAGAGGTCATCATCGCCCATGCGGGCGTCGGGACCCTGCTGGAGTGCTTGCGCCTGAACAAGATCCCCATACTCTTTCCCCGCAGCCCTCATTTGGGAGAGCACGTGGATGATCATCAGATCGTTTTCGCCCGGATCATGGGGGAGCACAAGAAGGCTCTGGTGGCCTATGACGGAGAACAGCTCTGGCAGATCTTTCAAGACTACCATGCGCACATCAAGGACCTGGCGGGAGCCGGCAGCGGCAACGGCACGGCACGCCTCTGTAACTACCTGGAGGGGCGCTTGAGGGAAATGCAGGGGGAGGACGGCTGAGTGGACGCTGGATTCCTCATCCGGAACAGCTGGAGCCTCCTCCTGAGGAGGCGGCTTAACTTCCTTTTCGACCGCATCCCCATGCAGGCCCGCGGCATATCCGGGCGGAAGCTGTTCAATCTTGCCAAGGTCGGCCTGAACCGCCTCCTGCCGATCTCCCGCACGCTGGGCTACCCCTACATGGCCCATATCTCACCCTCCGGATTGTGCGATCTGCGATGCAACCAGTGCCCGACCGATGCTCCGGAGACACGGGGCAAGCAGCTGCTGGCCTTCGACACCTTCAAGAAGTTCATCGATGAGACTGGCGACTATCTCCTCTATATCATCCTCTGGTCCTGGGGAGAGCCCCTCCTCAATCCGGATATCTACCGGATGATCGCCTATGCCAAGCAAAAAAACATCCTGTCCGTGACCAGTTCCAACCTGAACAGGCTCTCCCGGGAAGACGCCCGCGGCCTGATCTCCTCTGGGTTGGACGCCCTGATCGTTGCCTTGGATGGGATCACCCCCGAGACCCATGCCCGCCAACGGATCGGGGGGGACTTCAACCGTGTTGTCGACAACGTCCGCCTTTTGATGGAGGAAAAGCGAAGGGCCGGGTCCCGGCATCCTATCGTCAACCTGCGCATGGTGGTGTCGCGGGAGAACGAGGGAGAGGTGGAGGGGTTCTGGCAGCTGGCCCAGGACCTGGGCGTGGACATGGTCAGCATCAAGGCCTTTTCCACGCGACAGGCGGGGTGTACCAATCCCGAGGTCGACCGGCGCTTCGTCCCTCAGGGTTCCAAGTACCGCTGGTACCGCTATCATCCCGATTTCACGGCGGACAAACAGCCGAAGAAGTACAATTGCAGGTTTCCCTGGACCAAGCCCACGCTCTTCGCCGACGGGACCGTGGTCTCATGCGAGTTCGACCTGACTTTTGAGTACCCTTTTGGCAACATAAACCAGAGCAGCTTCGAAAAGATCTGGTTCAGCCCCCAAGCCGAAGCATTCAGAAAGCGCTTCCAAAAAAGCCGGGATGCCATCGAATTCTGCCAGAACTGTGTTTACGATTACAAGCTTATCGATGGGTGCGTCCTGGAGTGGGAATATCTGACCGATGCTGCCAAGCCCTGAGGCCCCCGGTGCCCTGCTCGAAGATCAC
>JAUWTO010000397.1 GCA_030614685.1 Candidatus Aminicenantota bacterium | reverse complement strand
TTATTGGCTGGTTTTCCTGAAATCAGACATCTAGCCTCCCTCCGCTCTCGATTAGTATTAGGGGGATATAACCCGACCCTGATCAAGATGGATAATCCTGTCGGCATAGGGATCGCAATCAAGGCCGTGCGTAACGACGATCACCGTACCGCCTTCCTGATGGATATCCGCCAGGTAGCCGGCGATTTCCGCGGCATTCTGCGGATCCAGATTTCCGGTCGGCTCATCGGCCAGCACGACGGCCGGTTTGCGGATCACAGCCCGGGCGATAGCGGCCCGCTGTTTTTCCCCTGCGCTGACTTCTGAAGGGAAAAAATCGAGCCGTTCCCCGAGATGCAGACGATTCAAGAAGAACCTGGCCTGCTCCTCATCCTTATGTCGCTCCCCGGGTAGAATGCCCAGGGGCAGTTGCACATTTTCCAAAAGACTCAAATAGGGCACGAGGTGAAACAGTTGAAACACAAAGCCGATCTCTTCCCCCCGGAAGCGGGCGCGATGGTGATTATTGAGCGCATAGATATCCCGGCTCCCCACCGTGAGCCTGCCGGAAGTGGGACACAGCATCCCTCCGATGGTGAGCAGCAGGGTGGTCTTCCCGCTGCCGCTGGGGCCGCGGATGACAATAAACTCGTTTTTCTGGATGTGAAGATCGATACCACTCAGCGCCTTGACCGTTCCTCGCGGGCCGGAAAAATCTTTGTTTATCTGATGCAAAGTGATCATGATCAATCCGCCCTCAAAGTCTGAGCCGGGTCCTGATAGACTGCCATGAGTGAAGGGAGGAAAACGGCCGCAGCAGCGATAAGCGGCGAGACCAACACCGACCATCCCAGAAGAGCCAGCGAGGGCCGGATGGATTGAGCCGTGACTTTGAAGATCTGAGGGCCGAATTGTGTCGCCAGCACCGTTCCCACAACAAACCCCAGGGCCGCTCCCATCAAGCCCATGATGATGGCTTTCCCCAGAAAGAGCAGGGCGATCTTGCTCGAACCGTAACCCAGCGCCCGTAATATCCCTATCTCCTGCCGCCGCTCCCGAACATTCAAAAAGGCCAGAATCCCGATCCAGGCCATGGCCACCAGGACTATCAGGGGAAATACAAAGCTGAAATAGCGTTCTGCCATCAAGCGTTGATCCAGGCGGGCCTTGGCAATAGACTGCATGAGGATGACTTTGGCATCGGGCAGAACCGTTTTGAGCTGTGCGCGCAGTAGATCTAGGGAATCCTCAAGGTCGTACTCTCCGTTGCACAGGCACTGCAGGGCCTTGATCTCGTTGATCTGATCCTCCAGATGCAGGATGGCCTGGGCGTCCCTGAGGTGGGTAACTATACGGATATCATCCGGGCTGCCTGTCTCAGAAAGACAGCGGTCGATTCGGAACTCGTGTCCATTGACCGATATGCTATCCCCAGCCGTTAAATGAAGGTTTTCGGCCAGTTCGAAGCCTATGTAGGCCGTCCCCGGCTGTATAGAGAAGGTCATCAGGGAGCTGCCTTTTCCCGGTGGGATGATCTCCGGGC
>JAUWTO010000370.1 GCA_030614685.1 Candidatus Aminicenantota bacterium | reverse complement strand
CTCGTGATAGGTGTCGAAGCTCAACTCATAGCGCACAAACAGCAGGATCAGCACACACACGGCCATGCCGATGGCCAGCCCCAGGATGTTGATAAAAGAGTATCCCTTGTGTTTCTTGATGATCCGGAGGGCGATCTTGACGTAATTTTTGATCATGATGACACTCCCATATGTAGAATAAAAGAAAAATGCGGGCACCAGCTTGAGGATGTGCCAGAGATACCACAGGCGTGCCCGCATGCTGCAGCCCTGCTGAACCTTCCAGCGGAAGGTCTCCTCGAAATCACCGAGCAGGGACTCCTTGTCCCAGTCGGTGTTGACCCGGCCCAGCAGGAAGGCCAGAAAAGCAGAGGGGCGGCTGGAATTTTTCAAATCATCCTCTGTTATGTGACGCCATTTATTAATCCATCCCAGAGATCGTCGCTTATACGTTTGTAGGCATTGAGGGCTTCGAGCCCCTCTTTGGTCAGGCGGTAGATCTTCTTGCGCCTTCCGCCACGCACAGCCGTGGCGCCTCCGAGCTGCGATACGATCAGGCCGCTCTTCTCCAGCCGGCTCAGGGGGAGGTGCACCGACGTCAGAGACTCGGCCCTGCCCGTGACACGGCTGAGATGCCCCTGGATGGCGATGAGATAGGCCTTGCCCTCGAGGTTCAGGATGGTCAGCATGACCAGTTCTTCTTTGCGAGTGATGGGTTTCATGCGGGCTCCACGTGTGATTTCTTTCTAATAACTTGGAACATATCATTTATATAGACGGATTCTGCCTGAAAAGGTTTCATTTATGACACGCTGGAATACAAGGAGGGGACGGGGAAGATTATACTTTAAAGCTACAGATCCGAATTAATCCTATTTCTATTCCTGGCGCGTCAGGGCCTTCTTGCAGATGAAGGCATACCAGAGGCTGTCATTATTCCAGGATGCCAGCTTGCGGAACAGGCGGGTCGCTCGGGCCCGGCTGCCCCCCGCGTTCTCGGCCAGCGCCGCATAGTACATGAACAGAGGCTCCTGGATGTCGGCATGACGGAAGTACTCGACCGCGATATCGGGATAGTCCCTCTCAAGCTCGATGTAGCCGAGCAGCCCCATGTGGTATTTCATCCGCTCCGGGTTCTGGCTCTCCCTGAGCGTGTTCATGTAGCGGGCCGCAATGGACAGGGCCCGGGTGATGTTCTTCTGCTTGGCAGCCACCGCCGCATCCCAGAAATACAGCATGTCGGAATGGCTCTCCCGGTAAAACAAAGGCATATCGGCCGTCTCCAGGACCGTACGGCACTCCTGCAGGGACTGCTCCGCCTCATCGTATTCCTGGATCTCCGCATAGATGGCGGCCTTGGCCAGCTCGTAGAGGACCACCTGGCTCATCATGTGGTTGTCGCGGGCGATCTTGATGATCCTATCCGCCTCGGCCAGGGCTTCCTGGGGCCTGCATTCATACATATAGGAGCGGCAGATCATGCCCATGTCCTGCACCCTGCGCTCGATCGTCGGCTCCATCTCGATGGCCTTTTGGACCGCCTCCCGGCCTTCATCATACCGGCCCAGGAACACCAGGTTGGTCCCGATCTTCAACTGCGAATCCGTGAATTCGGGATTCTTTTCCAAGGCCTGTTGATAGAAGCCGATGGCCTCCTCGAATTTCCCCATCCTGGAGTACAGGTCGCCCATGGAATCATAGGGATTGGGCTGATCCGGGATGAGGCGGATGCAGTTCTGGAAGGCCTCTTCCACTTCGGCGTAGTTTTCGGCAGACAGGTTGATGTAACCCAGCTCCAGATAAGAAGGGGCGAAATTCCCATCAATCGCCAACGCCTGTTTCTGCTGCGTCATGGCCTGGTCGTCCTCTCCCAGGATGCGGAAGAATACTCCCAGCCGGAAATGGGTGCGCTTATCGACCGGGTACATCTTCACCAGCAGCTCGTAGAACTCGACGGCCCGGTCCGGATCGTTCTGCCCGTAATACGCGTCATAGGCCTTGATGATCAT
>JAUWTO010000282.1 GCA_030614685.1 Candidatus Aminicenantota bacterium | reverse complement strand
GCTATCATGCCTATCTGAAAGAGAGGGAAGGCACCTGGCAGTGGCACGATTATGTCACCCACTGCCGGGACCTGGGGATCGACTGGCAGTACTGCCAGGAAAGCAACTTCGATAAATTGTTGCTGGTGCCGGGGGCGGGCAAGATCCTGACCTATGCGCACTCCCGGGGATTCCAGAACATCCTGGCCACCAACGCCGTTCGCAAAGTGATCGAGCTGCGCATCTCACACACAGGCATCGGCCACCTCTTCGACATGATCATCGCCAGCGACGACACCCGCGCCCTCAAGGGCGAAGGCAAACACTTTCTGCGAGGGCTCAATAAAATGGACGGGATCGCCGCGGCCTCCTTCTCCGTGGGGGACAATCCCATCCAGGACATCCAGCCAGCTCAACAGTTGGGGATGAGGGCCATCTTCTGCACCTTCGGCAGGGAGCTGACCCATTACCACTCCTCCCATATCTCGGACAATCACACAGAGCCGGTCCGGGCCGGGTTCCGCATCCAGAAACTCACTGACATCAAATATATCCTATAAGACCGATGAAAGCGACAGACAGGACCGAGCCGCTCTGCCCCTATTTCGGCCGCTGCGGTGGCTGTGCCCATCAGGACCGGGCATACGAGGATCAACTGGAGTCCAAAAAAACAATACTCGGCGAGGCCATCGGAACCGACGACATCCAGGTCTTTTCGGACCAGCCCTATCACTACCGCAACCGGATGGATTTTGCCTTCCATTCCCAGGGACTGGGTCTGCGCGAAAAAGGGGCCTTCGACCGGTTCGTAGACATCGAGAGCTGTGCCATTTCCAACCCTGAACTCAACGCCCTGCTCACAGAGGTCAGGGAATTCTTCAAGGGTGTGTTCTACTTTGACGTGCGGCGGCGTTTCGGGGCGTTCTGCTACGCGGTCATCCGGACTCCACCCGGGGATTCATCCATCTCGATCGTTCTGAACCAGAAAGACAAACGGCTCGACCGGGCTGTCGCACGCATCAGGGAGTATGGGGAAGTCACCACGGCCCGAAACCTGATCGTGACTTACGTCCCCCATAACCGCAATGTCAGTATCTCTGATGAATATGAGGTGGTCAAGGGCGGCGACATGCTGAGCGCTGAGTATCTGGGCCGCCGGTTGATCTTTCCTGTGCAGGGATTTTTTCAGGTCAATCAAACCATGGCTGCACAGGTCCACACATACATCGCAGAGACCGTGCAAAAATACGAAACCAAACAGGCCCACCTGCTCGACCTGTACGGAGGCGTGGGGGCCTTCGCCATCCTCAATGCCCCCTCGTTCAGGGGCGTAACCATTCTGGAAAACTACGAACCGGCGATCCGGGCCGCTGAGCAGAACATCGCCAGCAACGCGGCTTCCAATGTGGAGACGCTCTGCAGGGATGCGCGTCATCTGGCCCAGGTGGAGCTCCCTCAGCCCCTGTTCATCGTCCTCGACCCCCCTCGCTCAGGGATCCATCCCAAGACGCTCAAACACCTGAGTCAGCTGGACTGCAATGCACTGCTCTACGTGTCCTGCAATCCCAAACACCTGAGGCATGACCTCTCAGAGCTCGACCGATTTCAAGTCAAGAGTGCGGCCCTGTTCGATATGTTCCCCCAGACTCCCCATATGGAATCCGTCGTTGAACTCATCCCCCGCTGAGAGAAACGGGGACAGCATCCTGGTTATTTCCTGTGCGCCTCAATAAGATCCAGAGCCTTGATCGCCAGGGCGAAGAGATGCTTGTGGGCCCGGTTCCCGTTAGTCAGGATGGCGAAGCCCGTCTTTTTGTCCAGGTTGCCCACGATAAAGGCCGTGTAGCCGCTGACGCTGCCGCTGTGGGCAAAGAGCCGGTCGCCCTCTTGCACTGACATCCACCAGGTAAGGCCAAAACCCGTGGTCTCATTCAACCATCCGGCACTGATGGGTCCTGTGAATCGATCGTACTGACGGGTCATAACCTCCTGAAACGTCTTCTCACTTATCAGCCGGTGCTCCCCATACACCCCATGGTTGAGATTTGCGATCAACCATTTTGCCTGATCCAACACAGTACCGTATACGATCCCGGCCGGCCATACGTTGGCCTTGGTACGCACCGCCGGCACATGGCGCCCGCTCTTGGGATCGACCACATACGGGATGGCCAGCCGCTCTTCCATGTGCGATTTGGGCTCGAAGGCCATGTCCCCCATGCCTAGCGGATCGAAGATGCTTTGTTGGATATATCGTTTGTAGCGCACTCCTGAAAGCTTTCCCACCAGGTAGCCGACGAGTGTGAAGGCCGTGTTGGAGTAGACGGTCCCGGTCATGGGCGGCTGTTTAAGGCGCAAAGATTTTCTCAGGTATACCTCGAGTGGAGGGGGCACCGTAGAACCCCACACGGGATGCGGCCCAAAATCGGCCGGAAGTCCCGATGTATGGGTGAGCAGATGGCGGAACGTAACCGGATTCTGTGGGTCATCCCCCTGGATCTTGAAATCGTCCAGGTAGTCATTGACCGGATCGTCCAGCCCGAACCTTCCCTGTTCCATCAGCCCCAACAGGGCATACATGGACATGGTCTTGAAGGTCGAGCCTATGAGATACACCGTCTCCGGAACGGCTTCGGTCTTGGCCCAGATGTTGGAGTAGCCGGCTGCGCCGGCCCAGAGGATCTCGGTTCTGTCCACCAAGGCCACAGCAGCCGAGGGGATCTTTCCCTGTTCCAGGGTTTGCGCGATTTCCCTCTCCATCTCCAGTACCAACCCGGCCTTGTCAATGCTCTGACCAGGGATCCGGGTCGGATTCGCCAGGAGCGCCAGTATGATTACACCACCTATCCCCGCGATCTTGAATTTTATAGCACCAACCATGTCTCACCCCTTGTTTCGTTTTTTTAGCAGCCGTTTCTGGACCGCCTCGCTGCACAGCTCTCTGAGGGCGTCGTTCGCCACCCAGCGAGCGCTGTGTGAATCCAACCCCTGGATGGTCTCAGCCTGTGCAATGGCCATCCGATTCAAAGCCAGGTTTCGCTTTCCGATCTGCCTCAAGGCCCAATTCACGGCCCTTTTGACATAATTGCGCTCATCCGCAGCTCCTCTCTGGATATGAGGGAAAAAAGCCTGAAAAAAATCATCCCCGGCTTTTTTATCGACCGTGGCCAGGCGGGCCATGAGTACGTATCCTGCTCGCTTGACAAATTCCTCCTCCCGAAAGGACCATTCCTCAGCTTTTCCTGCTGCAAACAGGGTCCTATCGAACAGGTTCAGCAGGGTCTGATCGCAGATCT
>JAUWTO010000196.1 GCA_030614685.1 Candidatus Aminicenantota bacterium | reverse complement strand
TTGGCATACCCGGTGCTGTCGATGATTCCGAGAGTGTGTACATCTCCTGTAAGAGCCAGCCGAGTGATAAGAAAGTCGAATACTCGTATGATTTCCTGACACTGAAGTATAATAGCTCTGGCCGCCTCCAGTGGGAAGTTAGGGATGATGGCCCTGAATTAGGAGATGACGAGCCTACAGACATGGCGCTCTGGAAAGATGCAAACGGCAATGTGTTCGTCTATGTTACTGGCTCCACAGGTGGTGGGGTCGGCGATGCTGTGCAAAAGGATTATTACACGGTCAAGTATAACAGTGAAGGGAATTCAGCTTGGGACGCTATTTCAGGAGAAACATATTTAGGTAGATTGTACTACGGTGCCAGCAGTGGAAACGACGTGGCAACATCCATAACCATCGACGATTTTGGTAATGCGTACATCACCGGACGTACTTTTGGCTTAGCAGGAGATCTATTTACGACCGTCAGGTACGACAGCAACGGGGCCTTCAATTGGGACAAATCCGGATTCGAAAGCATAACTGGAGGTGACGCGGGAGTCTCCATTGTATTAGATTCCGGGCAGCTCCTGGCAGCCGGGATCATAGACACACCAGACGGCGGGAAGGATTTCCTGATCTTGAACCTGGATCCCTCCGACGGCAGCATCCTCTGGCTCGCCCGTCACCCACTTCCTGCTGTTGAAGACCAGGGAGATGAGTTCGTTACGGCCATGTCAGTGAACGCGACTGGGATCTACGTGACCGGATACAGCCTGAGCCTGCAGGACGGAAGTCAAATTCTCACGGTGAAGTTCAACAGGTAGAGAATAAGTAAGAGAAGAAGCGCTCGGTTCAGCGGATCTCAAGGCGCCTGCGGGCGTCTGTGATCAGGGGATCGTCCCAATCCGCCTTCTCTTTGATAGTTAAATAATTCTGATAAGATTCTGCTGCCGCGGCACTGCCGAGCCCTTCCTGCGCCCTTCCCAGGTAATAATGGATCGGCGCTACAAAATGATACGTGGGTGTGTCATCGGAAAACACGGAGGCGGCCTCCCCGCTGTGGGTCAGGCAGGAATCCAAGGCCGAGTGGGCATCCGGATATCCCTCGATCTCGAGGAAAGCCCTGCCCAGGATGCAGCGCCCGATCCAGGTATCCAGAAGGGCCTGGGCTTCCTGGAATTTGGAGAGGGCTTCCGGGAGTTTTCCCTCCAGCCGGCTCAACTCACCCTCGATCAGCTTGGCATAAGCTTTGGGCTCCGGCTCGAGGCGTTGGTTCATTTCCTCGGCCACAGAACGCGCCCTGTCTTTTTCGCCGGCCAGCATAAAAACCCGAGCCGTCATGAACATCACCGCGGGATTATGTCCTGTCGAAAGGGCCTCATCCGCGGCCTCGATCGATCGCTCGGTATTTCCCTTCAGAACCAGGGCCTCTGCCAGGAGAGACCATTTGTTGGCAAGATAATAGGCTTGCTCTTCCTTCCGGTCCTCTGCCAGCGCCTCTTCGAGAATCTGGACGGCATCGGACAGGCGTCCCTCATATAGCGCCACATCTGCCAGGCCGAGCACGGCCAGGGCTTCTCCGGCAGGATTGATCTCGCGCAGATCACTGTAGACCCGGATCGATTCGTCAACATTCCCCCGGGCCAGTTCGGACAGGGCCAGCACCACATAGCCCTCGTAAAAATCGGGTTTTCCCTCGATAATGGTCTGGGCCTCCTGTGCAGCGGCCTCGAAATCGCTGGCAGCCAGTGCAAACCAGCTGAAGTTGAAGCGGATATGTATTTTTCTGGGGTTAAGCTCCACAGCCCGCTGTCCCATCTCCTTGGCCTGCTCGTAATCGCGCGCATAAAAATAGGCCATCGCGAGGTTTGAAAACCCGATGGCGTCGGCTGGGTACTTTTCCACCCATTCACTGCACTCTTTGATCGCTTGTTGAATTTTCCCGGTATCCAGGGAGTAGACCGCACGTGTCCGCAGTTTCTCGCGCTCAGACATGCGGTCGATACGGGACAGGGCTTCCTGCAAATAAGTCTTGTATTCTTCGTACTGGCCGCGGTTCCTGTAGACCATGCCCAAAGATACGTATGCCCGTCCGAAATCCTTATCTTTTTCGATGGCCCTTAGATATTCGGCGATGGATTCTTCTTCCTTGCCCTCGCCGTACAGCTCCTGGGCTTTCGTATAGGCGTTCATGGCTTCCAGGGACGATGTCGTGTAGGTTTCGCCGCTGAATGCTTGGTTGGGGTCGGCAGAAACATCACCGAGGCCGGAGCGGACCTTGTTCGCCATCCAGGCTGCCGCATTGAGGACGTCCTCTCTACTTTTGAAGTTCTTGTTATATTGCCTCACATCCTCGAGATCCACCGGATCCCGGACGCTCACCTGCAGCCTGAATCCATTTCCTCTGGGTTCGATCGAGCCCGATATAAACTTATCGATCCCTACTCTGGCACTTACCAGCTGAGCGGTCTGTGTGTCCAACCGTCCTCCGGATTCCGGATACACCTCAAGCGCGATCTCCCGGGCCTCCGGCCGCTCGAATATGGATATGAAGGAGGCTCCTTCCAATCCGATGCTCACGGCCTGTTCGACGGCACCATCTAACACGGAGTCCCCGGTCATATTCTGAAAATCGGCTACCAGCACGGAAACGGGCTCCCGGTCGAGCATGGAAGCGCTTACGCGCCCCCTCCGTGCAAGCCAGAATGTGCCAACCGTGAGTACAACGAGCAGCGAGGCCAGCGAGGCCATGGCCGGCTTGCTCAGATAAAACAGGGGACTCCCGATGCGCAGCACCCGCTGCATCTTCTGCAAATCGTTCAGGAAGTCTTTGACGCTCTGGTATCTGTGATCCACATCCTTGGCCAGGGCTTTCTTGAAGATCGGGGCCAGCCCGGAGACCAGCTTCTTCGGCTTGATCTTGAGCGGGGGCGGGGGATCATGGACGATGGCATCAATGGTCTTGCGAGGGTTTTTCCTCAGGAAGGGGTGTTTCTTCGCGATCATCTGATACAGCATCACACCCAGGGCAAAGATGTCGCTGCGCACATCGACCTCATCCCCCAGTGCTTGCTCAGGGGACATATAGGCCAGGGTTCCGACCAGGGCCCCGTATTGGGTCAGGTCAGACTGGAGGCCGACACTGGAAAAATCAGTGCTGCCGCTACATGAGGTGTCGCGGATTTCCGAGGTGTCCAGCAGGGTTTTTTCGATATCCGCCTGCTCGGCGATCGTTGCGACTTGACTCTCGGACGGATCTATCCCGATCGTCTGGGTGATGTCGTCGCCCTCTGAGGGCACTGAGGATTCCGCCTCAGCAGCCGTCTTTTTCTTTTTCTCAGCGCGAGCGACATCCTCCCGGGAGATGACCTTCTTGGCCAGCCCGAAATCCATGATCTTGACATGCCCCTGCGGAGTGATCATGATGTTGGCGGGCTTCAGGTCGCGGTGCACGATCTCGTTGTCATGGGCTTTTTCCAGGGCTTCTGCGATCTCCGCGGTGACGCGGATGATGTCTTTCAAGGCGAGGGGCTCTTCATCCATCTGTGCCTTCAGGCTCTTGCCCTCGATAAACTCCATGACGATATAGGCATTTGCCTCGACTTCACCGGTCTCGTAGATCTTACAGATGTAAGGGTGATCCAGAGAGGCGGCTGCCTTGGCTTCGCGAAAGAACCTCTCGCGGAAGGAAAGATCGTTTTGGAGGTCTTTGGGCAGGAATTTGATGGCGACCTTGCGGTCGAGGATGGTGTCCTGGGCCAGGAAAACCTCGCCCATACCGCCCTTGCCGATCATCCTCAGGATCTCGAAATGCTTGATGCGTTTATGAGATTCTTCCACGCTCTATCCTGCCCGCTTATTTCCTGAATTAGTCCTGTTAAAACAGGGGTAAATCCCTGTTAAAATATAAGCCCCAACTAACGATGATTTTATAGCATAGAGGGTAATCCGTGTCAATCAAAGGAATTCCAGCAGCTTCCGCCGTTTATTTCAGGCTTCGGCTTCCCGGCTTGACGGCCGTGCTCCCGGCCTGACACAGGGGACAGGTTTCGGGTTCGTAATTTGTGACTTCCATCTGGAAGAGCGAGAAGTAGGGGACACCGAACGCCGCCTGGCCGCCGCTGCGGTCGACGACCGCCGTGACGGCCACGACATTGCCTCCCGCCTCATCGACCGCCAGTTTCACTTCCTGGACAGAGCCGCCTGTGGTCGTGACATCCTCGGCCAGCAGCACTCTTTCACCCGCGTGGATCTCGAACCCGCGCCTGAGCGTCATCTGTCCGTCCTTCCGCTCCGCAAAGATCGATCTGACTCCCAGGAGTCGGGCAATCTCCTGGCCGAGCACAATCCCTCCGACCGCAGGCGACACTACCACATCGATCTTCTCGTCACGGAAATGGTCGGCGATCTCACGGCACAGGGTCTCTGCATGCCAGGGATACTGGAACACCTTGGCGCACTGGAAATACGAGCCGCTGTGGAGTCCTGAGGTGAGGATGAAATGTCCTTCGAGCAGGGCCCCGCTGTCCTTGAATATCTT
>JAUWTO010000284.1 GCA_030614685.1 Candidatus Aminicenantota bacterium | reverse complement strand
GCCCTTGAGACCGGAACAGAAGTCACTGAGGTGCCCGACCCTGGTCACGCCTGGGCCGGCCGTGATGGGCATCTGAAAGTGCCGGTGCCGGTGGAGCTGGATGCCGGCCTGGATTACGACCGCCGCTGTGATGCCCATGACCAGAAGCTTATAGGTCCCTGAGCCTTTCATCTCTTTCTTCTTCATTTTATCCTCAGAATCCTCAGGACCAGCGGGATCATGACCAGAAGATAGAGCAGCATGTCGTTTACACTCTTCTTCTCCCGGACAAAATTCCAGATAAGCAGGGCCAGGACAAAGGCTGAGATCAAGTAGTAGATCCACATGATGATGGTGTATGCCATGATGTTCACATGCTCCACTTCACCAGAAAATCAAGATGCGCGCTGAAGACCACCATCAGGATTCCCACCACGGTGATCACGATCCAGGGCAGCCAGGTGCTGCGCAGGAAGGAGCCGTAGGTCCCCTTGTATTCCGAGACCATGACAGAAAGCCGGCCGATGAGTGCCGTGGGTGGCAGCCCGTCACCCAGAGGCCAGAGCAGGCTCAGCCCGGCTATGGCCACGGTGGCATGGAGGCCGATCGAATCCAGGAACCAGATCAGGGGTATGCCGATAATAGCTGCGCCGCCGTAGGTCAGAACCCCCTCTGATACCGGGATGATCACGGCCAGGGAGATGATGAGCAGTACCAGAGGAGTGGAGATCACGGCAAAAGACAGCAGCCCGCGTACTCCGGTGGTGGTCATGATCTGCTGCAGCATGCCCACCACGACCATGGTAGCCAGGAGAGGCAGGAGGCGCCTCACCGTGTCCCGTGATACCTGCAGGAGATTGATCTTCTTGGGACTGACCAGGAGGGCTACCGCTCCGGCGATCACGAACTGAAGGGGCAGGCCCAGAACCGGTAGGGCGAAGGGCCAGATGCGGTAGGCCATTACCAGCCCGAAAAACACGGCAAAAGGCAGGAGAACGCGCCACCAGCTTTGGCCCGGAACCGGTTCGGGCAGTTCCTGCTTGGAATCGGCCTTCTCGCTGTCCTTGCCTCGGGGCAGGCCCAGTACCAGCACGGTAAACGTTCCCAGGATCAGGACCGGGATGCCCAGGGGCAGCTCGAAACCCACATAGGGGATGGCCGTGCCCGCGGAAAGGATCATGGCCCAGATGTTGACCGGAGGGGCCGCGGCGCTCAGTCCGGCCACGATGAAGAGGATGGCGGCCGCCCGGCGGCGGGGGACACCCAGGGAGATCAGGGCCATGGCCACGGGAGCGCCGACCACCAGCAGAGATACGCTCCCGGCTCCGGTCAGGGCCCCGGGGATGAGGACGATCACCATCAAGACCAGCAAAGCGATCACTTTGACACCGGCCAGAGTCTTGAGCGTGCCGCTCACCACATAATCCACTCCTCCGGATTCCGAGAGGATCGCCATGAAGATGGTGGCGGTGGTGAATACCAGAATGACGTCCAGGTAGGTGAAGGCCCCTTCCACCAGGTGCCGTGATAACTCCCCGATGGGGGGCGTGCCCAGGAAGGCGCCGGCGATGCCTCCGGCTACTGCAGCGGCCAGCATGCTCAGCTCGACGGAAAGCCGCTGCCATTTAGCCACACCATAGGCCAGCACCATGATTGCCAGGATAATCCCGATCTGTATTTGCATGGAGTTCTCTCTTTCGGTCTTATTCTATAACCGGGATTTTTGTTTAGTCAAGGAATCCTGTCCGCGTCCTTAGTCCGGCTTCCGAACTCCACCCGGTCATCCTCTACTCTCGGTTTATGATCCGGTCCAAGAGAGACGCGTGTCGCCTTGACCTGCTTCCGTAAAAAACTTGAGAGACAAACCGACCTCATGTAATTAAAGATCCTTTAAGCGATAGTCCTTTAATCGACATTGACTTTGGATATGTATCAGTGATACATAGACCTCACCGAAATCCAGGATAAAGGAGGACCTTATGCCGAATAGCAGCGTCTCGATAAAACGGGTGGTGACGGTTTTGGCATCGGTATTTCTGGCCGCGTTTCTGCTGGGAACGACCGGATGCACCAAGGCGGAGAAATCAACCGTTCTGGAGGCGCCCATGGCTAAAAAAGTCCAGAAGGAGCTCACCATCCATGGGGATACGCGCATCGACGAATATTTCTGGCTCAACCAGCGGGAGGATCCGGAAGTGATCGCCTACCTGGAAGCGGAAAACGCTTACACGACTGCGGCCCTCAAGCACACGGAGCCTCTGCAGGATAAGCTGTTCACCGAGATCGTGGGCCGGATCGATCAGACCGACATGTCCGTGCCCTACAGGGACAATGGCTATTTTTATTACACCCGTTATGAGGAAGGGGACGAGTACCCCTATCACTGCCGGAAAAAGGGAAGCCTGGATGCGGAAGAGGAGGTCCTCCTCAACGTGAACACCATGGCCGAAGGGCACGACTATTTCAGTGTGTCCGGCGTCTCGGTCAGCCCTGATAATACGCTCCTCGCATATGGGGTCGACACCGTGAGCCGCCGCAAATACACCATCCATTTCAAGGACCTGGGGACCGGAGAGCTGTTTGCTGACGCTATCCTCAACACCACAGGACGTGCGGTGTGGGCGAATGACAACCGGACGGTGTTCTATGCCCGCAAGGACGAGGCGCTGCGCCCCTTCAAGATCTTCAGGCATGTGTTAAGAACGGATGCCGAGAACGACCCCGAGATCTTCCACGAGGCCGACAATACATACGGCACCAATGTATTCAAGACCAAGTCCAAAAAATATCTGGTCATCGCCTCTTCCAGCACAGACTCTTCCGAATACCGGCTGCTGGACGCTGACACGCCCGACGGCAGCTTCCGGGTATTTCATCCCCGCGAGGCGGACCTGCTCTACAGCGTGGATCATTTCCAGGATTTTTTCTACATCCGCACGAATTTCGACGCCCTGAACTTCCGGCTGATGAAGACCCCTTTGAACAAGACCGGCAAGGACAATTGGAACGAGGTCATCCCCCATCGGGAGGATGTGCTGTTCCAGGGCTTTACACTCTTCCGTGAATATCTCGTACTCAATGAGATGAAGGCCGGGATCACCGACATCCGGGTCATCCGCTGGGATGATGGCTCCGAGCACTATCTGGATTTTGGTGAGGCGGCCTACATGGCCCGGCCTTCCACCAATCGGGAGTTCGACACAGGACTCCTCCGCTACAGCTACACGTCGCTCACAACTCCCAGCTCAGTGTACGACT
>JAUWTO010000391.1 GCA_030614685.1 Candidatus Aminicenantota bacterium | reverse complement strand
GGCCGAGACCAGGAGATCCGGCCCCGAAGCCCGAAAATATTCTGAGATGATCTCCTGGAGTGTCAGGCTGCCCGTCTCCATCCCGGACATGTTCAGGAACTGGATCTTCTGGCCGTAGGGCGAGGCTACGATCAGGCCCCCCTCTTGGTCGATGTCCAGGGAACCTGGGAAGTTGAACTCACCAGGCCCCTGTCCCTGGCGCCCCAGGGTGGCCAGATAGGTCCCGTCCGGGGAGAACTTCTGGATGCGGTGATTCCCGGTATCCAGGACGTACAGGTTCCCCTCTGCATCGAGAGCCATATCGAGGGGCATGTAGAAGGCCACCTCTTCATTGGCGGCCTCGATATCCCCGATCGCACGGACCTTTTCCAGAGAGATCCGGGGATTCTTCGCCCAGATCCCCTTCCCTTTGTTGCGCACAAAGCGCACACCGTCCCGGGTCTCGACCTTCTGGCCCAGCGCGGGAACGATCAAAAACGGTATTAGACAAAAGAGCAGAACAAGTCCGGTGTTCCTCGGCAGATGATTCATGGCAGCACCTCTTCGCCCTATATAACGTAGGGCAGGGAAAAAGGTTTCACTGCCGGCTGGCGCTGTCAGGAGCGAAGGGACCATACTTTTATTTCTTGATTGAAATCCGGCTTCTGGTCCTGTATAATTCCTGCCTTTTCAGGAAATAATGGAGGAACGCGGGATCATCACACGCATCTATCCATACCTACATCCAAAAGGAGGTCGCTGATGAAGTCTATCGTACGCACAGCTATCCTATTCGGCCTGCTGTGGCTGCTGCTGCCCGCACCAGGTTTCTCCCAAATCGGAGTGAAGGCGGGCTTGAACCTCGCCAGCCAGCGCCAGGGAGGTTTCACTCAGCAGGGTGCCCAGGCTGGAGTCCTGGCCGGCGCCTTCTTTCCCATCCACATCAACAAGAGGTTTACGCTCCAGCCCGAGATCCTCTTCATCCAGAAAGGCTCGAAAAAGGAGAGGGAATCGGAATACGGATTTACCTCCCTGGTCACCACCAAGATGAACAACATCGACCTCATACTCGTCTCCAAGATCCACCTGGGAAACCTGAACACTTTCGCTCCCCATCTCCTCTTTGGTCCCTACCTCTCCTATCTATTGAGCGGCAAGTACATCTATGGCGACGGTGAGGTGGAAGAGGACATCGAGGATTACCATAAGCTGGAGTTCGGGTACACGCTGGGAATCGGCACCGACATACTCCTGGGATCATCCAAGATCTATATTGACGCCCGCTTCAGCCACAGCCTGACAGACATTCATAACACGCCCACGGCCATCTGGAACAAGGGATTTTCGTTTTCAGCGGGCTATTATTTCTAGGCCACCCCGCGTAACTCAGGAGAGATACTATGAAGCAAAAAATAAAAGCACGAGAAATCAGGTTAATATTCGCTGTAGGAGCACTGTTCATATTCGCAATGGCCAGCAAACATCCGGGAGGCGGACTGACCTGCTGCGGTACTCTTGAACCGGATATTTCCGTAACTTTTATCAACAGCCACACAGCAAATGAGGGCCTGGGACTCGTCCCTAATATCG
>JAUWTO010000097.1 GCA_030614685.1 Candidatus Aminicenantota bacterium | reverse complement strand
TCGCCGGCCTGGAAGCTCGTGGCCGCCGGCATGGCGATCCTCCGCCCGTCTTTGAGCTCGATCATGAGCTCCCCTTCCAGCACGAAGAGCACATGGCCGCGCGGGCACCAGTGGTCCGAGCGGAAGCCCGGAGAGTACTCGACGACGCGGACACGCAGGCCGCCCTGCTCGAACGTCCACCAGTAAGACGTCCCGGTCTCACCCTTGTATTCGCAGGCTTCCTCCTGGCTCCAATCTGTGAATGTAAACGGTAACTCTGGGATATTCATGATCCCTCCTTCCCTGGGCGATATCTGTCCAGCACCGCGGCATCCACCCAGTAGATGTCTCCCTGTCCCAGGCGTGTGCTGGTGAAAAATAAATACTTCCCATCCGGCGTGACGATGGGAGCGAACTCGCTCTGCCTGCTGTTGAACAGCGGGCCCATGTTAACGGCCTGCGTCCACTTTTCCTCGCCCTTTCGAAAGCTGATGTACAGGTCGCTCTTGCCAAGCCCGTGGCCGCGCCTGTCGGAGGAAAAGATCAGGTAACTCTCATCCGGAGCGATGAAGGCATCGAACTCCCGGCTGGGAGTGTTCACGGCCTTACCCAGGTTCTCCGGCCGGGCATGACGCCCGTTTATCCGGCGGGAGCGATAGATATCGCCCGACCCGCGGCCGCCCTTGCGGTCGGAGGAAAAATACAGGGTCCCGTCCCGGGTCAGGGAAGGATAGATCTCGATCCCGCCTGGAAGGTTGATATCTGGGCCGAGGGGACTTGGATCGGTCCACCCGGAGTCGGTCCGGTCCACCACCCAGATGTTGTAGCCATCCGCGCCTTCACCACCCTCAGAGAGCGGGCGATCCGAGGGAAACAGCAGTTTTTTCCCGTCCGGCGTGATGAAGGGATCCGCGTCGCTGAAGGTCCCGGAAAAGGGAGCGATGCGCGGGCGGGTCCAGCGCCCCTCGATCTCCCGCATCTGCAGGATGGAGTAGGTCTTGTCCGCATCCATGGTTGAGAAGTAGAACTCCTTGAGGTCCGGCGAGAAGACGGCATTGAGCACATATCTCCCGGTGCACACGATCCCCAGGGCAAAGATCCCCGGGTTTTCACCGGGCGGCTCCTGCCCCAGGTAGGGACCGCTGAGGAACGAGAATTCGATCTGCGGATCCGAATCCCCCACGGCGTGAAGATGTCCTCCCAGGCAGGTCAGGAACAGGGCTGAACAAATCAGGCTGATAACACGCGTTTTTTGTATCATGTGTCCGTCTCTATTGTAACCGGGAAACAATGGCCATTCCAGGATTTATTAATCGAAGTCAGCATCTCCATAACCGTGTTGAGTTTAAGATCAGTCGGGTGAGCTGATAAGGAGGCCATCAGAACGGCCATGGCCCTCCGGCCCCAGAGGATCCCTCGAGATCTGGTTTGCCCCTGGGCCGGCTGAGGGATTCGATCCGTGTCCGGCAGGGATCCGCAGAATGTAGATGTTGTGCTGGGGCAAAAAAGTCTCGACCCGGTCGAGCTGGAAGACACTCTCTTCGATCTTTTCCAGCACCTCCTCCCGGGTCAAGAAATGGCCGGAGGAATCCCTGAATTTTTCCGGGTCCCGGTCGATTATGACCACGGTAGCTCCCGGGTTGAGGCTGGGTGCCAGGTTGTTCAGGAGAGCTGCCTGGCGAGCGATATCGTGAAACGCATTTACGATAAACACCATATCCAAACCCTGCGGGAGGAGCGGGTCATCCAACTCTCCGATGATGGTCTCGATGTGGGTGACCCCTTCCCGCTCCTTACGCTGTTCCAGGGAATTCAGGGCCCGCCTTGAAATATCATTAGCATAGACCTTCCCGCTCTCTCCCACCCGCCGGGCCAGATGAAAGGTGAAATACCCCGAGCCGGCCCCCACTTCGCCGATGACCATCCCGGCTTTGACTCCCATCAGATCCATGACCTTGTCGGGCTGGTGATAGCGATCGCGGGAGTCCTGCGCACCTATCGCCGGCAGGGATGAAAACAGCAGCAGCGCTAGTGCACAGGCCAGATAACGCCCCGCCGGCTTTTTCAGGCCAAATATATATGCAGTCTTCATGGAGTCCGCCTGTTCAGAGCATAACCATTTCAGATCAGAGAATGGGGAAAGAGAAAAGGAGGAGGCAGCGAAAACCTTTGATCCAGGAGGGCTGGCTGAAGGGTTGTATTCGCTGCCTCCAGGTATCGGCGTCTCTATAACTAAGCCTTACGGCCTTTCCGACCTTGAATCCACAGACATCTCTGGGTCGGTTTCTTGGTCCGCTCTCATCCCGGTGTCCTAGGCAAAAAGCATCGCAAAGATCAAGACTGTTACAAAAAGAACGATGATCACCTTCTTCATCACTGACCTCCTCTGATCCGAAGCTTATTCACCCCATGTCCCCGAGATAAAGTGCCTCTCCACCGATCCGGCTTCGTACGTCCGGATCCGGCTGCATGCGCAGTTGGTCCTGAAACAGCGGCGCCGCATGCGCCACGACCGGCAGCATGAACGTGAGAAAAAGCAGCAGAAGAACGAGAATGACAAAAATGGTAATTTTCGAACTCACACTCATTGATGACTCCGCTGCATTCTGAAAAGGGGCGGCTTATCGCCCCCTCTCGATGAGATAGGTTTTGCAATATCCATGCCAGATCCAGATTCCAGGAGCGGCAATTTCATCCTCCGGTTCCACAAGCAGCATAATGCAAGACTCTTTACATGGGCCTCTCTGGATTTCGTGGATGTAAATTTTCTTTACCGGATCATGCGCCCCCCCCCAGGCGCCTTCATGCCGCACGGGCCTGGTGTCCGCCGGTGTTCGCTTGTGAACCAGAAAGTGTACGTCTTCGGACATAGGAGCCGCAAAACCCCAGCATTGATTTAGCCGGTGATTTTTCATATGGTGAGGCCTTATGCACTTTCTCAGCGCAGACCGGATCCAGGGTCACAGCTGCCGCGGTCGACCTGGTCTACCGAACAGGCCACACCATCTTCCGCTTCCGTCCCCTCGACTGGATCACACCTCCGGGATTGGCCCGGATCGATGCGCTCGTGGGTCGGAATTTTGGGGCATTCAATGTCTATCTCTATTGGAAGCTCAACAGCCAAGGACAGAACTATCTGGGCACGCGCCTGGATTACACCTTCACGGCCCTGGAACAGCGGCTGCAAACCACGTTCCAGGCCCGAGGCTTCTGGGGATTGAACCGGGGATCGGAGGAGCACTTCTATTTTATCACCAACATCCATTACGCCCTGGGCAGGGAAAGAGTCTTCCGGCCCGGAATCATGGAATACGGGATCAAGGTGGCCGGTGGCGATGCGGTCATGTATCTGGGGCCGGCACTGACCGTCAAACCCTCGTCCCTATGGAGCGTCAGGCTGTCCTATGGATTTGACGTGCTCAACAGCAGCCGGCTGCTCTATCTGAAACTCTATTTCTATCTGTAAATGAGAGAGAGAAAGAAAGGAAAGGGGACAGGCAGGCCTGTCCCCTTATTAGATGTCACTTTTTTAAGCTACTCCGTCTTCGAGGTGATGGACTGCAGCAGGCGGGTCTTCTCCACCAGCTGGATGAACTCGGCCCGGTAGCCGTGATAGTCCTGTCCCTTGCCGGCCCGCGCCAGCTCCAGAACCCGCTCATAGGAGGCATCCCCCTTGAATTCGGATTCCCGCAGCAGCATGCCGAAAGACGCCACCGCCGCAGAGAATTTAAAGTCGGCCGAGGCACGGTCGAGCGACACGGCCCGGTCCACGAGGGGATGACGGATGAGCCTGCTCTTGTTCGCATCCGGCGCCTTGTAACGCAGATTGACGGTCAGGATCTCCTTGCTCTTGAACGCTTTGGGATCAATATGGGTCTGCTGGTACTTCAGGCCCTTCTGGGAA
The DNA here is from genome assembly GCA_030614685.1 of Candidatus Aminicenantota bacterium. Taxonomy (GTDB): domain Bacteria; phylum Acidobacteriota; class Aminicenantia; order Aminicenantales; family Aminicenantaceae; genus JAUXEH01. The sequence goes on along the minus strand of JAUWTO010000097.1, from coordinate 4,700 downwards.
GGGATCTCTTCCTCCGAGCCATAGGGGATGATCTCATAGAGTGCTGTGACCGTGTGCCCGGCCCCCAGCTCACCCGCGTCCTTGCGGTCATCGGCGAAGTCCTCTTTCTTGAGCATCCGGTTCTCGTATCCGATCAGCCGGTAGGCCTTGACCTTGGCCGGGTTGAACTCGACCTGGAGCTTGACGTCCTTGGCAATGGTAAAGAGCGTTCCGCGCATATCGTCGACAAAGACTTTTTTGGCCTCCATCAAGTTGTCGATGTAGTGATAGTTGCCGTTGCCTTTGTCAGCCAACTCTTCCATCCGTCCGTCTTTATAGTTTCCCATGCCGAATCCCAGCACGGTAAGGAAAACGCCCTTCTCCCGCTTTTCCTCGATCATGCGCACGAGTTCGGAGGTGCTGGACACACCCACATTAAAATCACCGTCGGTGGCCAGGATGACCCGGTTATTGCCTCCGGGGATCAAGTTCTCTTCCGCCACTTTATAGGCGAGCTGGATGCCAGCACCCCCTGCGGTAGAGCCGCCTGCGTTCAAGCGCTCGATGGCGCTTATGATCCTGTCTTTCTGACTCATCGCTGTGGAGGGGAGCACCAGGCCGGCGGCTCCGGCATACACCGTGATCGCCACCCGGTCCCGGGGGCTCAGTTCGTTGACCAGGAGTTTGAATGCCTGCCTCAGCAGAGGCAGCTTGTTGGGGGAGCTCATGGACCCAGACACATCCAGCAGGAAGACCAGGTTCGAGGCGGGGAGCTCCTCGGTTTCCAGCTTTCTGCCCTGCAGGCCGATGTGGATCAACCTGTGTCGGGTATCCCAGGGGCAGGAGGAGATCTCAGTGTACAGCGCAAAGGGCTGCTTCCTGCCGGGCTCAGGATAGGCATACGTGAAATAATTGATCATCTCTTCGATGCGTACCGCATCCTTGATGGGGAGCTGGTTGCTGTTGATGAAGCGTCGGACATTGGCATAGGAGGCCGTATCCACATCGATGGAAAAGGTGGAGAGGGGGTTGCTGAGCGCGGGCAGGAAGATGTTCTCGTAGATGCGGCTGTATTCCTCGGTGTTATGGTAGGGTCGATAATACGGCGCGGGAGTCTCTCCCGGACGGGTGCGGTAGGAAGCCTGACTCACACCGCCCAGGACGCCGCCGACCACACCACCCATGACCCCTTCTTTGGCAGGCATCTCGACCTTGAGATCAGCCAATTCCTCTTCGACCAGGTGGGCAGGACCTGGCTGGAGCCTCAATTCGAGGGTCACGATCTTTCCCTGGGTGATGCGGATGTTCTCCCTGACCACGGGCTTGAACCCCGCCGCCCAGGCCTTGAGCCGGTAGTTTCCGGACGGGAGCCCTTCAAAAACAAACTCCCCTGTCTTTTCTGTCAGGACCGTGTGTCTGACCTGTGTGTTCAGGTTGACAAGCACCACCGTGGCCTGGGGGAGCGGATTGCCTTGGGAGTCGGTCACAGTCCCCTTGAGGGATGCGGTCTTCTCTACCGGGGCGTTCCCCAGAATCAGGGATCCGGTGAGCAGCCCCAGCATCAGGATTCCAAACCATTTTCGACTTAACATATTTACCTCCATGTCTCTGTGTTTGCCCCTAATCTTTGTTTCGCATCTCCACACCATATACAAGATCTGGCCGGGATTATTCCCGTCACTGGTATTAACTCGATTTATGCGAAAGGGGATGCACAGCGATGTCACGGGCAGGAGAGGAGTGCTTCTCAGAACGGCCGGCGCAGACTCCACCCGGCGTGTGAGCTCCAGGCAGGCCAGGAAATACCGGGGCCGCTCTAGAACTCTACGTCGATGTCTTGGCTGCTGATAAAGAGGGACACCAACCGTCCCAGCATGAGTATGATCCCGCCTGCCAGGACCATGGAGTACACGGTCAGGAACACGGTCTGGATGGCCGATATTTTGTTCGAGGTTGACAGGGGGAAAAAGAGATCGAACACGGTCTTTCCGAACAGGATGATCATGATGCTGATCCCGATCACGGCCCGGTAAAGATACTCCTTGGCGTTGATCGTATACGCGTTATCCAGGACGACCAGCGGATAGAGCAGCCAGATCGTGACCGCCCACAGCAGCAGGAACCAGGCCACTTTTCCCAGCTTTTTCATTTTCTCATCCGAAGTCACGGTGTCCTCCAAGCGGGAGAAATGGCCCCGGGGCGGCTATTTTTTTTCTTCTTTATCCCAGGCCTGGATGCCGTTTGTCATCCAGTCGGGTATGGGCGCTCCCTTGAGGTAATGATCGAAAAACTCCGCCATGCGGATGGTCCAATCCTCCTGGTTGACGCGCTTGCGCAGCCCATGGGCCTCCCCGTTGTAATTGAACATGTAGGCCTCCTTGCTCAGGCGGCGCAGGGCCATGATGAACTCTATGCCCTGGTACCAGGGAACGGCCCCGTCCTCGTCGTTGTGCATGTACATGAGAGGAGTCTCGATCTTGTCGACCCAGAAAATGGGAGAATTCTCGATGTAGCGCAGGGGGACCTTCCACAGGGTGTCTCCCAGGCGGCTCTGCGTGTGCTCGTATTGGAACTGCCGCACCATGCCGCTGGCCCAGCGGATCCCGCCGTAGGCCGAGGTCATGTTGGTGACCGGGGCGCCTCCGTTGGCCGCGGCAAAGATGTTGGTCTGCGTGACCATGTAGGAGATCTGGTACCCGCCCCAGGAGTGACCCTGGATGCCGATGGCCTTGGGATCGATGTAGCCCTCCCGGATCAGCATGTGGATGCCGGGCAGCACGCACTTCATGGCGTCCGGGCCGGGATAGCCGGTGTCGTACTCGATGTCGGGCATCCATAGGACATAGCCATTGCTCACATAATAGGAGGGATTGACCGAGCTTCCGGGAGAAGGATCGCGGTAGCGGTGGTGGCCCTGGTGCAGGGTCTCGTAGATGTACACCATCAGGGGATATTTTTTTGCGGGATCGAAATTGTCCGGCTTGATCAGGATGCCCTTCAGGGGCTTGCCGTCGGAGCTTAGGAAATCCCGCAGCTCCGCACTTCCCCATATGTAGGGATCCATCTGGCGCCCCAGGTCGGTCAGCTTCCGGGGTTCTTTGAGATCCAGCCCGCTCACCCACAGTTCGGGATACTCTTCGAAGGCCTGCCGGGTGAAAAGCAGCACATCGGCTTCCTTGGCCTTCTGCGGAAAACCAAAACTCTTGTCCGCCATGAGCAGCCTGCGGGGCCCGGCTGTGCCGTCGACCCTGTCGATGTAGAATCCGTGAGCCATGGTCTGCTCGTTCGTGGCAGTGAGGAGGAGGGTTTTCCCGGGGTCTATGGTCTTCTCCTCCCGGTCCAGGCGGGCGTACCGGAACGAAAGGCCGTTCTCACGGCCGAAACCTTCGGTGATCATGCGGGCCCCGCTTCCGTCGGGCTTTATCTCCCAGATGTCGGTGCGGTCATAGACCAGGAGGGCGGCATCGCCGCTCGTCCAGCCGGCCGTTCCATATCCCCGGGCTGGATTGGGCGTGTCATGGTCCTCCCTGTCGAAGCGCACCCCCAGCCCGGCAGTCACGTTCTTGGTGGAGCCTGCGGCGATGTTGTGGACGAACCAGTCCGCGCCTTCGAACCAGTAGACATATTTGGCGTTGGGGGAAAGGCTGGCGCGGCTGTACAGGTCCCTTTTCACCAAGGTTTTTTCCCCGGTCTGGGGATCGACAACATAGATATCAGAGAATGAGCCAAAATAGGACACCCGCTTGGTATAGGGCCAGTTAGTGACGGCAAAGCCCATGCGTCCGCTGTCGGACAGGCTCACATCCGGGATGGTCTCATCGGCCAGCTTCACGAATTTATTATCCGCGATGTGATAGACGGACTCCCAGGTGTTGTCCCTGACCCTCTTAGCCATGATCTTCTGTTGGGGTTGGGGGTAGGGATCGTTCCAGTGCCATAGGTCGAACTTGGCCTCTTCCTCAGCATCCTCCTCCTCGTCTTTTTTTGGCTCGGGAATCTCCTTGATGCCGAAGAGCACGATACCGCCATCCTCGCTGAAGGACACATCGGATTTGTCGCTCACGGCCATGCCTTCAGGGAATCCCGAGGTCGAGGCGTGCGAGACCCACAATTCAGCCGTATCGTCTCCCAGGTTCCATCCGTACAGGTTGAAGGTGGGTTCGTCTGCCGCAAAGTCATCCCGGTCGGTCAAGAATCCCAGCCGGGTTTCTTCCTCGTCCAGGGCCCACTTGGAGTAGTTGCCCTCACCAGTCAGCAGGGCCGTGCTCCCATCCTGACCCGGTATCAGCGCGTAAATCCCATCACTCTCCGGGTTATCCTTGCTGGACACAGTGTAGAGCAGATATCCGCCGTCCTTGGTGAGACGGTAATCCCTCACCGAGGTGAAGAGGGACTCTCCTCCAGCCCCGAGCGACTGCAGAACCAACTCTGTCCCGAATTTTTTCTCTTTCTTTTTCTTTTCTTTTTCCTCTCCCTCGGACTTTTCTTCAGGCTCTTGGGCCTCGGCCTCTTCCTCCTTCTTCTCCTTTTCCTTGGGCTTGGGGGCTTCTTCCTTCAGATACGCGACCCAACCCCCTGCTTCCTCGGGAAGCTGGAAGCTCTTGACACGTTCGATCACCTTCACCGTCCCATCGGACAGGTCCATGATACCGAGCTTTTTCTTGGGCTGGTCTTCCTTCTTTTTCTTGTCCTTTTTTGCCTGTTTCACCTCTTCCTGAGTG
>JAUWTO010000203.1 GCA_030614685.1 Candidatus Aminicenantota bacterium | reverse complement strand
TACGTCCCCTGGTATGCCGGCAGGTTCAAGGACATAAACGAGGTGGCTGACTACTGGCGTCTCAAGTACGGCGACCTGCGCGAAAAAACCCGGCTGTTCACGGACAGCTTTTACGACACGACACTCCCCGATGAGGTCATCGAGGCCGTGGCGGCAAACCTGACCATACTCAAATCCCCCACAGTGCTGCGGCAGACGGACGGTATGCTCTGGTGTTTCGAGGGGTGCAGCGACAACCGCGGCTGCTGCCACGGCTCTTGCACGCATGTCTGGAACTATGCCCAGGCGATCCCGCACCTTTTCCCCGAGCTAGAGCGGTCCCTCCGTCAGACCGAATTCAACGAAAGCCAGGATGACAGGGGACACCAGACCTTCCGCTCCAACCTCCCCATTCGCCCTGTGATGCACACTTTTCACGCGGCTTCGGACGGGCAGCTCGGCGGCATCATGAAGGTGTACCGCGACTGGCGCATCTGCGGAGACACCGCATGGCTCAAAATCCTTTGGCCCAACGTGAAGCAGAGCCTGGAATACTGCATGACGACCTGGGACCCGAAGGGCAAGGGGATTCTGGAAGAGCCTCACCACAACACCTATGACATCGAGTTCTGGGGCCCGGACGGCATGTGCACCAGCTTCTACCTGGGCGCTCTGGCCGCGGCAGTGGAGATGGGTACGGCTCTGGGTGACGATGTGACGCAGTACAGTACGCTGCTGGCAAAGGGAAGGCAGTTCCTCGAAACGGAACTCTACAATGGGGAATATTTTTTCCAGCAGATCCAGACCGAGGGACTCGAGGCCGAGTTCAAACCCCTCGACTATTCCTCCAACGGCAGCGGATACAAGGAGGCCATGGATATCCTCAACCGGGAAGGTCCCAAATACCAGTACGGGACAGGATGCCTGTCCGACGGGGTTCTGGGTTTCTGGATCGCCCGGGTGGCCGGCCTGGGTGAGATAGCGGACGCCGAAAAGGTGAAGAGCCACCTCCGGGCCGTACACAAATACAACCTGAAGCACGACCTTTCCCAACACGCCAATCCGCAGCGTCCCTCCTTTGCCATGGGCAGCGACGGCGGGCTCCTCCTCTGCACCTGGCCGCGCGGCGACGCGCTGTCTCTCCCCTTCGTCTACAGCAACGAGGTCTGGACAGGCATCGAATACCAGGTCGCCTCCCACCTCATGTTCGAAGGCCTGGTGGAGGAGGGCTTGGAGATCGTCCGCGTCTGCCGTGACCGGTATGACGGCACCGTGCGGAATCCCTTCAACGAATACGAGTGCGGCCACTGGTATGCCCGGGCCCTGTCGAGCTACGGCCTCCTGCAGGGGCTCACCGGCGTGCGGTACGATGCCGTGGACAAGGCGCTCTACATCGATTCCAGGGTAGGGGATGACTTCCGGAGCTTTCTTTCCACCGCGACCGGATTCGGGACCGTCGGCCTAAAGGGCGGCCGGCCTTTTGTTGACATAAAAGCCGGCGACATAGACATCAGACATATCTATGTCTCAGGCCGTGAAATGACGCTCTGAGTCCCGAGGAGCACCCAAGGACGTAAAAAGAGACCTTTACAATTTCTGCGTCATTGTATAATAATCTCTCTTGGAAGGGGGATTTCACGATCCATCGCTTCTTAACTTCAGCATAAGGGAGAATATTCTTGCTAAAAAAAACTAAACCTAAACAGGAATACCCGGATTCCGGCAGCGGTGATCAGGGTACAGATTCGGGGCAGGCTTCAGACAACAGGACCGCTCACTACCGGCGAATGGTGGACAGGGCTTCAGACGATGACTCCCTCATAGCGGCGGGGAGTGTCTTCAAGGGTGAGATCACCGGCAAAGAGGGCATCCGGATCCATGGTCGTCTCGAGGGAAATCCCAGCAGCGAAGGCCTAGTACGTATCTATGAACAGGGGAGTGTCCATGGCAACATCCGCGCCCCCTATGTGGTCCTGGAGGGAGAGCTCAAGGGGAATATCATTTCCGCCAAACAGGTTGAGCTTCGTTCCCCGGCCAGGATGAACGGCCGCATCGAGACGGATCTCCTGGCGGTGGCGGAGGGGTGCATCCTGGAAGGGAAGGTCGAAATGCTCAAGAAGGACGCTCAGCCTATCCATTTTAAGGAAAGACGGCAGCCCTTCCCTGCAGAAACCGGACCGACCAGTGCAGAAACCGGACCGGACCAGGACACTTGAAAAACTGATATCATCCTGATTGGGTCTGATTTCTCGGTGGAGGCCACATCAATCTCAGTGGCCCTCCCCACAAACCTTGTTCGAACGGTCCCACCATTTATCCGTATGATAGGATAGGCTTGGGAAGTTAGTAATAATGGAGAAAAAACCATGAAAAAAGCATTTTCGTCCGCAGCAGTGCTGCTGGTGATCACGGCGGCACTTTTTTCTTAGAACTCATCCGCAGCCAAGGTCCCCGCAGGGGAGCAGCTCTACGAGTTGAAGTATAGATGGCGGTGGGTACGAAGTTTGTCATGAAGAGCACCGGGGCGACGGAAAGCGTGACCGACCAGATGGGGACCGAAGTGGTGGCCGAGATCACGGGTGGGGGAGAGGATACGTGTACCGTCCTGTCTTCGGACAAGGAGAAAGGCTTGACCTTGGAACTGGTGATGGGGGAAAGAATCCAGGACGTCTACAGCAACCAGGGATCGGCGAGCACGGATTTTTCCGAGCTCATAGGCAGGAAAGTGAGGTTTGTCCTTTCTCCGGACGGAGAAGTCACGGGTTTCGAAGGGTTCGACGATCTTCCCGAGATAACCACCGCTACCGGCGAGGTGCTGACCAAGGACCTTTACATACTCGGGGTCAAGGATTCGTTTACCAAGCTGCCGGATAAACCCGTGAAGATCGGAGATACCTGGACCGATGTTCAAGGCAATGATGTCCCCCTGGGAGGCGGCACTCTCAGGTCGGAAAGTGACTACACCTACAAACTGGTGGGAGAGACCAAGAAGGATGGGTTCGACTGCCTGAAGATCGAGCTAGCCGGAACCGACAAGCTGACCGGTGATTTCGAGCAGGCGGGGACACTGCTTTCGATCGAGAGGGAAACCAACGCCACCGGGGTCCTCTACTTCGCCTACAAGAAAGGGATGTTCATCAGCGTAGTGGTTGAATCCAAGGCCGAGGGAGTCATTGTCGTCCAGCAGGCCGGGCTGGAGCTGCCTCAGCAGATCACATCGAAGGGTACGGTTTCGGTTCAGTTCGTGAAATAGGTATTTCTATCGTTTCAGCATGAACGCATAGACCGACAGGTGCGGAGCGGTTTTGCCCTCTGTCTCAATCGTCTTCAATTCCTCGATCACAAAACAGGTTTCGAACAGCTCCCTCATCTCTTTTTCTGAAGAGAAATAGAGGCGTGTGCCCATTGAGGTGGTACGGTATTTTCCCTCTCCTCCAAAACAGGGATCGTCTTCACTGAAGCAGACGGACAGATGCCTGCCTCCCGGCACCAGGAGCCGGCCCACGTTCCGCACGTATTGTTGCCTGTGCTCGGGATAGACGTGGTGCAGGAGCTGCCAGTCATAGGCGAATTCAAAGGTTTCCGTTACCTCGCTCAGGTCGCCGAGCACATCCGCGGACAGGAACCGGACGCGGATCCCTGCAGCCCGGGCTTTCTCTTCGGCCTTCTCAATGGCTGACGGTGCGAAATCGACCCCAGTGACATCGAATCCCCGGCCGGCAAGATACAGGGCATGGTTGCCCGTCCCGCATCCCAGGTCGATGGTTTTGCAGGGCTTGATCTTGGCTTTTTCGACGAGTTCGACCAGTGCATGCGGCGGAGCTTCCCTGTCCCAGGGGATGTCTCCCGGGCTCCGAGTCCTATATATCCTGTCCAGCTCATCCCGATGTGTCACGATCTTTCCCTTATTTTTCCTGACTTATTCATAAAAAATGTCGATATTTCCTATAACCCATAGATTCATCAGAATTTTGCATTGATTATAAGAGCTAGCATGCTGTCCACTCAGGTTTACTCCTGGACTCTATTTTTATTGCAATATCACCCCTAGGGGTGATTGTTTTTCCGGGCAGGGGGCTTAGTATATATGTGGAGGCGCCAATGGATCCCTTCAGCATACAGGTCAACACCATCGACAACGGCTTTCTCTTTACGGTGCGGAAAAACGGCAGCCGCAAGAAGACATTCTATGCCGCGGATGTCCTCGAGGGCCTGGAAGAGGCCTGCCAGACGGTCGTGGGGTTCAAGGTCCGGGTCCATCGTGAGAGCCTTATCTTCGACGATTCTCGATCTGAACAGCAGAAGTGCTGAAATCGAACACCAGGGCGGGTAAGG
>JAUWTO010000017.1 GCA_030614685.1 Candidatus Aminicenantota bacterium | reverse complement strand
CGTCGTCCTTCTCCATGACCAGGGAGGTGATCTTCAGAGTTTCTCGGCCCCCGTCGTCCTTGAGATTGGACCCGACGCTGTAGACGATGAACCCATCTCCTTCTTTCCTGTAGATCAGGGATTCCCCTTGTCTAAAACGGGCCCCACTTTTTAATTGGTTTGATCGTCTTCTGTTTGCGTATTGTTCTCCACATCGGGTAGTATGAAGACAATTCCGGAGGCGTTCCCAAATCTGAATAGTAATGCTAATATGGATCCAGTGAGGTTTTTATGAAAATCAGAGGATTCATGGCCATACTCCTGCTGGCCTCGGTTATCGTCTTCGTTCTCTACATCGTGAAGACAGGAGAGAAGGGGATGCTGGAGGAGAAGGTGAGCGCCTTTGACCGCGCCAAGCATCAACTGACCGAGACCAACATGCAATCTTTGGAGAGGCTCATCACCATGTACTCGGCCGAGCATGGGGCGCTGCCCCGAAGCCTGGACGACCTGTCTGTCCTGGGCCCCATGACAACCGGAAAGAAGGATGCCTGGAGCAGGGAGATCAAGTACGAGCGTATCTCCGACCTGAATTTCCGCTTGACCTCTTCCGGGGCCGACCTCAAGTTTGGGACCGAAGATGACATCGTGAAGGAGTACTGAGGGGGGGGCTGCAGCCAGGGCTCAGGACTTGAAGAGGCGTTTTAGTCTGGACCAGAAGGCGGCTCGTGAACCGGTATCTGTGTCCTCTATGACAAGCTTCTCGGTCGTGGTCCGGAAATAGGCGTCTTCGTCGGCTTCGGATTTGATCCTGAGGATCTTAACGTCGTATCGTCTCCGCTTGCGGGGAGTGCTCAGGGTTTTGAACGCCTCCTCAATCCTCCTGAGAGTGCGCTCCCTCTCTTCCTGATTCACCAGGCCGTAGTGCGCGAGCGAGTCTTCTTCGAAGGCATTTTTCCCCACTGTATAGGCCTGTTCGATGCTCTGCTGGGAGGCGCTGGGCGGCACGTTGAGAATCTCGTAGAAATTCATTTCTTCGGTCTTTTTTATCCGCATGGTCATCTTATCTCTGCCGCTGGTGTTCTGCGGATCTCGAGCTTTCCGGCTATGGAGGCAATGGCGCGGGTGACTTCGGAATCCGGGTTCTGCCGGACATAGGGAGTCATGTCCTGGAGGCTGACCGAGACGTTCTCGTCTGTGGGGATGGAGCCCAGGAATTCGAGGTCGATCACGAGGTATTTCTGGACCACGTTCACCATGGAGGGACCGAGGAGCATGTCTTTTGTGGTCCTGGCTTTGTTGACAATGAGACAGGGTCGGAACCGCTTGAGGCCCCGAAAAAGGAGATCGGCGTGATGCCTGTCCCGGGAGATGACCTCGCTCAGGAAGCTGTATATCGAACGCGAGGTGTCCTGAATCTGCTCTGACACCACCTTGACCAGGTTCTGGAGCTGGAAGTGATTGATGTACATCTTCAGGAGCCGGATGATACAGGATTTGAGGAAGTAATAGGCGTTTTCGATGGAAGTGGGCTCCGGATTGATGACGAGGACACCGGGATTGGACAGGAGGAAGAAGTCGATGCAGTTGTAGGCCGCGCCCGTGCCTATGTCGATGATGACACGCTTGGACTCGAATGCCTTGATGTGCCGGATCAGCTTGAGCTTTTTGTAGTAGTTGAGGTTGGCGGTGAACAGGACGTTTTCTGTCCCCCGGACCAGGGTCAAGCCGGAAAAGGGCGTGGGAACGGCCACGTCCCGCAGGTCTGTTACCTGGTTTGTGAAAAAATGTCCCAGGTCGACATCGGACTCCCGCATCCCGAGAAACGTGTGCAGATTGGGCCCGCCCAGATCCGCATCGATCAGCACAACTTCTTCGCCCTTCTGGGATAGATGGATAGCCAGGTTGGCGGAGAAAAGCTTTTCCCGGTCCCACCTTTGCCTCCACCGATGGCCCAGATGGTACGGTCGCTTTGAGGATGGGCGGCCAGGATCGGGATGGTTTCTTCTGGATTCAAGGTTCGCATCGCATTATCCCGGAGTATAAAACGCCACATTGTAGCACAGGTCCCAGGGGATGGGAAGTGATAATCTGCTATTGAAATTGTTGCCGATTTTTGGTATTGTACCTGTATAAATCGTACGTGTTTGCGCACGAGGAGTGGTGTCGAGTTGAAAGAGTACAGCGATATAGACAGTAAGTTCCGTTATGTTATTTTGGCCTCCAAGCGGGCGAAACAGCTTCTAAAGGGTGCCAAGCCCAAGATCAAGTCCAAATCCAAGAACCTGGTCAGGGTAGCGCAGCAGGAAGTCAAGCAGGGACTCATAGAATTTGAGATCATAGAGAACCCCGTCGAAGAATTCATTGACACCGGGGATGATATGTTCATCGGAGAAGAGATCCGCGCTGTGGCCGCTACTGGGGAAGATGCTCTGGAAGACGTGGAAGAAGTAATTGAAAAAACTGAAGAGAAAACAAAAACTGCAGTAAAAACTAAAAAAGACGTGGGAGAAGCCGTAAAGGAATCTATAACAAAAAAGGAAGCGAAGCCCAAACCCGCCTCTCCCAAGAAAACCAAAAAGAAATAATCCGGCCTAATCCACTGCCCCCGGCTTTTCTTGAGCCGGTCCCTTCAACATGCTGATATAGTCCGTCTTGATGAAATTTTCTTTGGAGTATCCCAGGGCACGGGCGAACCTTACAATGTCGCTCCGGTCGCCCTCCAGCTCGATGTAGTTGCCGGCCGCGGTCTCGTCCAGGCAGATCGAGAGCTTTTTTGTACGGAAGACCGAGCGGTGTTTTTTATAGCGGAAGACCTCTCGGTATCCCAGGGACCTCAGGATCTTTGACATCTGCTTGGGGTCCCTCACCTCTGTCTCGAATTCTTCTCGGACTTTGAACTTGCGGGATTTCTTTGTGGGCCCTTTGAAGGTTAGGTACGATCTCTTGCCGCTGGTCCTGAGGCGCAGGGCGCTCTGCTTGCGGAAGAGGATTTCGCCCGGGAGATCGTAGAGCACGTTTTCCTCGAGATGCCGGTCTCTGTGGAGGGTGGCACCGGCCTTCTCCAGTTTTGTCCGGGCGGTACCGGGGTCTTCGATCCTGATCTTGACTTCGATTTCCAGCACTGGAGATGTAGGCCTATCTGTTGCGATAGAGGACATAGTCCGGGATGTTGTACAGAGACTCCCGGTACATGGATTGCGGCAGGTCCGAAAGCAGAGACTGGGCCCTGCGGGCGTAAACCTCGGCCTGTTGGTAGGTGTAGTCCAGGGCCCCGTTGGACCTGACGATGTCCAGGATCTCGCGCTTGGCGTCCGGATTATCGTCTTTCTCTCTGAAAAGCTTGACCAGCCGGTCCCGGAACACGCCGCCGTCCTGGTTCAGGGTGTAGATCATGGGCAGGGTGATCCGGCCTTCGCTCAGGTCCGATAGGACCGGTTTGCCCAGGGTCTTGTGGTCACCGGCATAATCCAGCAGATCGTCGATGATCTGGAAGGATATGCCGATGGTCGTGCCGTACTCCGCAAAAAGCCGCTCCTGTTCGGGATCTGCCCCTCCGAGGAGGGCTCCGATGTGGCAGGCAGCGGAGAATAACGCGGCGGTCTTCTTCCGGATGATCTCGAGATATTCCGGTTCCCCCAGATCCAGGTTCCCGCTCCTATGGTATTCGTGAAGCTCGCCCTCGATCATCTGAGTTGAGATGTCGGTCAGGATTCGGGTGAACTCGGGGGAGCTGGTTTCCAGGGACAGGGCGATGGTCTTGATGTAGAGATAATCTCCCATCAAGACGGTGATGTTCGGCCCCCAGCGTTTGTGTACGCTGTCCTGGCCTCGCCGTATCTCCGAATTGTCGATGATGTCGTCGTGGATGAGGCTGGCTGTGTGGATCGTCTCAACCAGAGCCGACAGAAGGATGTGTTCGTCTCCCCGATAATCGAAGATCCGCGAGCAGATCATGAGCAGGGCCGGGCGCATACGCTTGCCGGACCGTTGGAACAGGTATTCGCTGATCTCCGAGATGATCTGGTTGGGCGAGTCCGCAAAGAGCTGCAGAGTCTTTTCCACTGCTCCCAGATCGCTCCTGATATCGCCGTACAGCTCCATCAGCTCCGGATGTTTCTTGAGCGTGCGTTTGATGGCTTTTGCTTCGACTGCGTCCATTTCGTTCCGTCCGATCACGTACCCGGCGGTCGCGACCAAGGCGTGTATATTAGCATCAATGTCCCGGAATTTCAAACCCAAAGCAGGCCGTGAAATTCCGAGTGGTCTGTGTACACAATTCCTCCAGGGGGAGTTGCTTCAGCCTTGCCAGGAACTGCGCCGTCTCTCTGACATACGCCGGCTCGTTGCGTTGGACCTTGCCTCGATAGGGGACCGGGGCGAGAAAGGGAGAGTCGGTCTCCACCATGATGCGGTCGATCGGGAGGCTCTGCGCCGTTTCCTGGATATCCCGGGCTTTCGGGAATGTGAGGATACCGGAAAAGGATATGTAGAAGCCCAGGTCCAGCATCTGCTCAGCGAATCCTCGGCTCTCGGTGAAGCAGTGGAGCACACCGCCCCGGGCATAGCCTTCTCCCCGGATGGCACCCAGCACCTCATCCGAAGCCAGGCGGCTGTGGATGATGACCGGTATGTCCAGCTCCTGAGCCAGGTTCAGCTGTTTCCGGAAGGCATGGACCTGCTCATCACGGCCGGAGAAGTTGTAGTGAAAATCCAGCCCGATCTCGCCCAGGGCATGGATCCCGCCCTGCCCGGCCAGGTTTCGGATCGTGCGATCGGACTCGGCTGAAAAGTCTTTGGCAGAGTGGGGGTGGACGCCGGCAGCCGCAATGATGTTAGGGTACCGGTCTGTGATCCCTCGGGTTTTTCGGATGCTCTCCGGATCTGTGACTTCCATGGGGCAGAGCAGGGCGGAGATCCCGGCTGCGAAGGAGCGCTCGATCACTTGATCGCGGTCAGGATCGAACTCCGGCATGTCGATGTGGGCGTGAGAGTCCACCAGAGGGAACTGTTTACTTTCCGTGTTGTCGAATTCCATGGGATTCGCTTCCTGGGACTAAAAAAAAGGCCCGCTCCGAAAAACGGGCCCTTTATTTCCTATACTACATATCTACATCAAAGAGCGTGCCTAAAGGCGTTTTGGATGACTATTTATTCTGTAATCAGTCTCTTTATGCGGCGTAAAGGTAGATTTCCGTAGCTTAAAACTTTGCTAAGGAATTCTTTCTGCGAGAAGGAATCACCCACTTTGTTTTTGTACGCCTCCTGCATATCAAGGAGCTCCTGGAGGCCGACATAGGCATAGGTGGCCTCGCCGGGCAGGAGGCGGATGCGGTCCCAGTTGTACTTGGCTTCGATTTCGCTCAGGAAGCCCTTGCGCTGCATGTATCCCATGGCCTGCTCTTCGGTCATGCCGGCCTGATGGATGTTCAGCTCCAGGATGAAATCGATGGCGGCCTTCATGCGCAGCTTGAGCTGGGCGAGCCGCAGGCGGAGGTCGTAGTTGCCGTAACCGCTGAGAACCATCATCTCCTCCACCAGGATCGACCAACCCTTGATCAGCGGCCGGTTAGGATAGAGCTTGCGCACTATAGAGGGAGTATTCTGATCGGCGAAGTAGAAGGGCACGAACTGGCCGGGGAAGATCTGGCGCATGATGAAGAAGGGGAGGAGGTAGTTGTTGTATTCCTCCAGGATGGCCAGGGCGGTCGCATCATCGATGTCCGGGACCATGAGGCCGACCTCAATGGTGTATTCGTCCGAGGGCTCGTACACATTGGGACGGATGAAACGGGTCCAGCTGTAGCCCCGGTGTGGAGCCATGACGATGGTGACCGGCTTGTCTGGGATGTCGATCAGCTGGTTCTCCTCGATGTAGGTCTTGATGCCGGCCGCCATGTCCTGCATGCCCTGGAAGAACCCCTCTCTGGTCAGATGGTCGTCTTTGAACCGGGCCGTCACATGGAATACGAGCTCGTTCATGAGCTGATCAGTTGTGAGGTTGCCGGGGGGATTGTTGAGGTCGAAGCGGGGATCCATGATCTTGTAGTAGGGGGAGCAGATCAGGGTCATCTCCCGCCGGATGTTCTCGATATCGGCATTGGCCCGGGAGATTATTTCCTGGATGGGGATGTCGTTCTGCAGCAGGAGGCGGAGCATCCGGTTGTGGGCTGCTCCCAACCGGAAATTTCCCGTTGATTTGGACAGGAGTTCGTTCTGGAGGTAGCTCTGGTAGCTCTGAAGCTCGGGCAGGGCTTTGGTCAGGTTTTCCTGGAGCTTGCCCCGCTCCGAGTCCGGGGCCTGGGCCACGAGCTGAGGAAGCCCGTTCTGGTAGAAGTCCAGGATGATCTCGAACTGACGGATCGCGGTCTCGGTGTAGATCTGGGGAGGAGCTTGAAGGTTTTCCCGCGCCTGCTTGAGCAGCTTGGGCAGATCCTTGAGCCGCCCGGCCGCGTTCTTGGCCCGCGTTTCAGGAGTGCCTGTGGTGCTGTTCAAGATGCTGATGATGCAGTTTTCGATGATGTCGTTGTAGAACAGGGGGTTGTAGGCCCAGGGAACCACCGCCTCATGACGGATGAGCTCCATGTCCAATGCCTCGACGATGATCTCGTGGTCGATATGAACCTCGGGGCTTAGCTTGACCATATCCACTTTTGCGACAAATTCCTGGTTGAGCTCGTCGAGCTCGTCGTGACGCCTCTCCAGGCTGCGTTTGCTGAGGTCTTCCAGCTTATTGTCATACTTGTGATAACCCGCCATGGTGCCGGCCGTGGGATAGAATTTCCACAGAGCATCAAGATATTTTTCCAGCGTCTTCTGAAACTTCTCGTCCTCCGCGTTCTGCTGTGAGAACAGCCAGCCTGAGCTCGAGAGAGCAAAGACCAGTACGATCAGCAGTGTGAGTGTCTTCCTCATGTGTCCTCTCCTGTCAATTCACTTTGTCTTCAAAACTATGAAGCGAAATCCTACCATAGAAAAGCGGCCGAAGGCAATCGCTTCCTTGCCTGGCCTGCTCCACGTCTACCATCGGATTATGGCCGAAGCCCAGGTGAATCCTGAGCCGAATGCGGTCAATACGACGAGGTCTCCTTCTTTGATCCGTCCTGCTCTCAGAGTTTCGTCGAGCGCGATGGGAATGGATGCAGCGGTTGTATTTCCGAATCGATCGATGTTGCGTATGACTTTTTCGACCGGAATGCCCAGTTTTTTGGCCACCATGAGGCTGATCCGGTCGTTGGCCTGATGTGGGATGAGGTGGTCGACATCGTCGATGCTCAGCCCGTTATGTTCCAGCCCGGCCCACACAGCCTCCGGCATGCGTTGCACGGCATTTACGAATACGTTGCGGCCGTTCATCTTGGGAAGGTAGCGTTTGGAGTCGATTATGGCATGCGTGAACGTGGGTTTGTCCATGGGGCTGGGAGCGTCCATCCAGAGCTCCTGGACGAAGTTCCCGTCGGAAAACAGGTGGGTTGACAGGATGCCCTGGCCCTGACCCTCAGCGGGCTCCAGGATGACCGCGCCCCCGCCGTCACCGAAGAGCACGGCCATATCCCGGCCATCGTCGGAGAACTCGAGGTTGGAGGACTGCACTTCCGCCGCCACCAGCAGGATCTTCTTGTACATTCCGGAACGGATGTACTGGTCGGCCACGGAGAGTGCGTAAATGAATCCGCTGCACTGGTTACGCACGTCCAGGGCCCCGGTGGGATTGATTCCCAGCTTGGCCTGCACGATGACACCGATGCCGGGAAAGTAGTGATCGGGCGACAGCGTGGCTGCGATGATGAAATCGATCTCTCCCTTATCGATGCCGGCAGCGTTGATGGCCTTGAGGGATGCCTCATAGGCCAGGTCCGACGCCCCCGTTCCCGGCTCCACGTGGTGCCGGCTCTGGATCCCGCTCCGCTGGCGGATCCATTCGTCCGAAGTATCCATCAGCTTTTCCAGGTCGAAGTTGGTGACTACCCTGGGCGGGACATAATGACCGGTTCCGGTGATTTTAGTTTGTATTCCCATTATTTTCTTCTAAGTCCATGATAAGGCAAGTGTAAAAAAAAATAAAGCCCCTTTTTCCCCTGGGGGCGGAAGGTGAGAGGAGCGGTCAGGTAGAATTGTTCCCGATACTGCGCGCAATATTTGGATCCACACACTGGAGACTATACAAATCAGCCACGGGATTATTCCCTGCCCGCCATCTGTGCCGGCAGGGACATCACTTCGGGGAGCAGAGCGGGAATTGAATATTTGCCGGTGATTGTCTAATATAGGGAGGGATGGAAAAAACGCCGATATGTTGTTCCTGAAGAGACTTGTCGTGGTTCTCCTGCTGCTCCCCCTCGGTGCGGTCTGGGAGAGCGCTGATGAGAACAGCCTGCTCCAAGTCAGGGCATCGGTCCTGCCCAGGCGCCTGGCCAGGGGGGAGGAGGGACGGATCGAGCTGCGCTTCACGCTGCGCAAGGGCATCACCATCAGTCCGGTGCCCCACTTCACCATCGAGTTGGATCCTTCGAATGAACTGGCCTTTCCTAAGGATTTTTTCACAAATTCGGACCTGGAGATGGAGATCATCGAAGAGGAAGGCCGCCAGTATCTCAATGTGACGGAAACGGTGAGCATCCCCTTCACGGTCAAGACGGAGGCCCGGCGCGGCAGCCACCGCATCCAGGGAAGGATCCGCTACTTTGGGTGTTTTCTGGATGAGGGGTGGTGTCTCAAGGATACCACCACCTTCTCTGCATCCTTCTACACTTCCAACCGCCTCATCCAAAAATAACGCCATCACTCCACCCCTTCCGACCCGCACGAAGGGTAAAGGATGTCGATGATTATCATAAGTTTCATGAAGGAAATATCGACATTTTTTATGAATAATTTAGAGCCAGTTGTGGTCGAGGTACCAGTGGATGGTCTCCTCCAGAGCCTGTTCCAGAGTAAAACCCGGGTTGAAAGCCAGCTGTTCCTGAGCTTTTCCCATGTCGGCCACCCATGAGTCCTGGCGCATCTCGCGGATCTTGTTGCGGTCGAGGATGCTGACCTTCCGGGTCAGCGTGCATGCGGCTTCGGACATCAGGGCCACCAGGTACACGACGGGGAGAGGGAAATGGATCATGCGGGGAGTCCGACCCAGGGCCTTGCCCACGGCGCGGCCGAATTCGTCCCAGGCATAGGGTTTAGGGTCACCGATGTTATAGATCTCTCCACTCGGGGTGTCATCGCGCACGGTCAGTTTCAATGCCTCCACCAGGTCTTTGACATAACAGAGGCTTACCTTGTGGCGAGCAGATCCGAACGTCGGCATGATGCCTTTCTGGGCCATGCGGAACAGGGTGAGGAAGTCCCGGTCTCGAGGCCCGTATACCGGTCCCACGCGGATGATGGTAAGGGGAAAACGGTCTTTGAATTTGAGGGCCTCCTGCTCGCCCGCCAGTTTGCTGCGGCCGTAGGGGGTCAGGGGCCGGGGCGGATCGCTCTCCCGGACGGGTATGTCTGATCGGCTGGGTCCCGCCGCCGCCAGGCTGCTGAGGAGCACGAGCCTGCGCGGGTGCAGGTTTTGGTCAGCCAGCGCCTGAAAAAGACTTGCTGATCCCCCCTGATTTACGGTATAATAGTCAGCCGGTTTGCGGACTTTTGTCGACCCTGCCAAGTGGAAGATGGTATCGACATCATCGGGCAGGGATGGGAGTGATCTCAGATCCCCCTCCAGGCAGTGGATTTCGCGTCCTTCCAGCCATTTCTTGTTGCGGAGGTCGCGAACCAGGGCATAGACTTCCGTGTCGCCTTCCGCAAGCAGGGCATCGACGAGGTGGCTCCCGATGAATCCGGTACCGCCCGTAATAAAGACTTTCATGTTGCGATTGTATGAAAAATCGTTACCCTGGTCAATCGAGCGGTCTGCCGCTGGAGGCAGCCGGACACGCCGGGATCCTTTAATCACGAGGAGGACACTGTGAGCATCTTCGATAAATGCTTCGCCTTCACACGGGCCGAGGAGGCACAGCAGCTCGGTCTCTATCCCTATTTCACGCCCATCCAGGAAGTTAGGGGAAACAAGGTCATGATCGACGGCCAGGAGGTGATCATGGTCGGCTCCAACAATTACCTGGGGCTGCTCGATCACCCCCAGGTCAAGCAGGCTGCTAAAGATGCCATCGACCGTTACGGAGCTGCCACCTGCGGTTCCCGCTTCCTTAACGGGACCCTGGATATCCACGTGCAGCTGGAAAAGCGCCTGGCCGAGTTCATGCAGACTGAGGCTGCTGTCACCTTCAGCACCGGATTCCAGACAAACCAGGGGATCATCACTACACTTGTGGGGCGGGGAGACGCCGTGATCACCGACCGTATGGATCATGCCAGTATCATCGATGCCTGTCGGCTGTCCTATGGAGAGGTGCACACATTCCATCACAACGACATGGACGACCTGAAGCGTGTGCTGTCTTCCCTGGACGAAGGCATCGACAAATTGATCGTGGTGGACGGTGTCTTCAGCATGGAGGGGGACCTGACGAACCTTCCGGGAGTCGTGGAACTGGGCAAGGCGTACAACTGCCAGATCCTGGTGGATGACGCGCACGGCCTCGGGGTTATGGGCATAAACGGCCGCGGCACAGCCGAGCATTTCGGGCTGGAAGACCAGATAGACCTGGTGATGGGCACGTTCAGCAAATCCTTCGCCTCGCTGGGAGGATTTGTGGTGGGTGGAGCCAAGGTCATATCCTATATCAAGCATCACTCCCGGGCCCTGATCTTCAGCGCCAGCATCACCCCGGCCTCGGTCGCCACAGCCCTGGCAACACTGGACCTGATCGAGAAGGAACCCGAGCGCCGCGAGAGGCTGTGGGCGATCACGGACAAGATGCGCAGCGGTTTCCAGGCCATGGGCTATGATACAGGCCCTACCCAGAGCCCGGTCATCCCCGTTATGGTGGGGGATGATGCCAAGACGTTCATGCTGTGGAAGGCCTTGAGAAAGCAGGGTGTTTTCACCAATCCCGTGGTCTACCCAGCCGTCCCGCATGGACAGGCCCTCATCCGGACCAGTTATTCCGCCACACATACAGACGAGGAACTGGATACGGTTTTGGCGTGTTTTGAGGCGTCGGGAAAGGCGCTCGGCATTTTGAGTTAGCTGCAACGATATCTACAACGTTTGGTTATAGAGATGTTCGATTCAATGACAAGATAGGCTTTCGCCCGGGATAATCCATGACATTCGATGCATTTGGGTATGAGGGTGAACCTTCAAGGTTGGAATAACATGATCAGATTCGGTGACCGCAGAATATGGATAACCGCCTCATTCCTGGCCGGCATGCTCTTGACGGCCGGGTCGGTCCTGGCTCAGCAGATCCTGCCGGTAGACCAGGTCCGAGCCGGTATGAAGGGCAAGGGGCGGAGTGTATTCCAGGGGACGACCCAGGAGGAGTTCGATGTCGAGATCCTGGGTGTGCTGAGGAACAGTGCCAGCGTGGGCCCTAAAAAAAACTTGATCCTGGCACGGCTACACAGTGAGAGGCTGGAGCGGGAGGGTGTGTCCCAGGGGATGAGCGGCAGCCCGGTCTACATTGACGGCAAGATTGTGGGGGCCGTGGCATTCAGTTTCCCGTATTCCACGGAGCCTATCGCCGGGATCACACCCATCGAAGAAATGCTGGCCATCAAGAACGAGGAATCCCCCCGCGCTATGTACAGCGATCCCCGGCCCATCCAGAAGTATATGTCGCTGGAAGAACTCTTCGCCATCCATGCGGATGTGTTCTCAGCCATGGAACCCGCTGTCTACGAAGGCCAGTCTCTGGTCCCCATGAGGATCCCTATGGTTTTTTCAGGCTTTTCGCCGCGGGCCTTTAACAAGAGCAAGGGCTATTTTTCCCGCCTGGGCTTTCAGCCTGTCAGCTCGAGCCTCCAGGTGCTGCCTCAGGAAGGGGTATCCCTGCCCCAGGCCGGGCTCAAGCCCGGTGATGCGGTAGGTGTCCAGTTCATCACTGGAGACCTCCTCATGGATGCCACGGGCACCGTGACCTATGTGGATGGGAACAAGGTCCTTGCGTTCGGACATCCCATGTATAACCTGGGTCCGGTGGATTTTGCCATGGCCAAGGCCGATGTGATCGGGGTGCTTCCCAGCCTGAACGTCTCACAGAAACTGGCCGTATCCACGACTCAGGTGGGCCGCTTTGTGCAGGACCGGGCTTCCGGAATACTGGGCGAACTTGGGCAGCTGCCCCGGATGATCCCGGTCAACATCGAGCTGCTCAAATCCGGGACCGAGGTTAAAAGCTACAAGCTCAAGGTGGCGGATGACAAGCTGCTGACGCCGTTCCTTCTCAACACCGCCGTGACCAGCCTGATGCTGGCCGAAGAACGGTCCTCTGCAGATCTTTCATTGGAATTCATGGGAACCATCTATCTCGAGAATGGGATGAGTATCCAGATGGAAGACCTGTTTTCCGGAACTTTCGACAGCGCTATCGGAAACTGTGTCAACATGATCACCTCCGTGGCCTTCTTTCTGACCAACAATGAGTTCCGGGACCTGGCGATCCACCGCGTGGACCTCAAGTTCGCGTCCACCGAAGATGTCCGCATGTCCTATCTGGAAAAGGTGCTGCTGGACAAATACGATGTCTCTCCCGGAGAGCTTATCAAGGTGAAGATCTTCATCCGCAATTTCCGCGGGGGGGGGCATGTCCAGGAGGGAGTCATCCCCGCACCCGCGCTGCCCCGTGGATCGGAGTTCTTCCTGATCGTTTCGGATACGCTCAGCCTGCAGCAGTTCGAAAGGACCCAGTACCGGAGCGCCGGATTCGTGCCGCGCAGCCTCGATCAGATGGTGAGGATGCTCGGCAGCCTGCGCAAGAATAACCGGATCTACCTCAAGATCGTGGCGGAGAAGCCAGGCCTGTTCCTGAAAGGGGAAGAGATGCCCAACCTTCCTCCTTCCATGAAATCCATGTTCGCATCGCCCCGGGCCGCCAGTTCGGCAGCCACCGACCTGACCCATTCCACCCTGTTTCAAGTGCAGGTGCGGGTCCCCTCTGTGTTTCAAGGGGCAGCCATCATCCCCGTTAAGATCAAATGACGGAATGGTGCAGACCTAGAGAGGAACAGAGAATGATCACAATCGATAATCTCAAGCAGGGAACATTTTCAAGATTCAAGGAGTGGAAGATGATTAAGAGACTGTCTGTCCTGGGAGTTGTCCTTTTGATCGTGAGCGTGGTCTCCACGGAAGCCGTGTCCCCGCGCAGCTGGGAGCTCATCCGCCTGGAGCAGTTCCTCAAGGGAAAATTCGACGGCATCTCGGTCTCCTACACCGGCATCCTGTCGCTGGCTCCCCGGGAGGTCAAATGGCAGGGGCCCGCTGAAGAATTCTACCTGTCTGTGCTTTGGGGACAGGATGGGAGCCTCTTCGTGGGGACAGGTCACAGCGGAAACATCTACAAGATCGACAGTGAGGGCAAGGCCGAGCTTCACTTCCATGCCTCAGAGATGGACGTGTACTGTCTGGCGCAGGATGCCCGCGGAAACCTGTATGCGGGGACGTCACCCAACGGCAAGATCTATAAGATCACGGCACCCATGACAGGCGGGCCATTTTTCGATCCGGAGGAGAGATATATCTGGGATTTGGAGTTCATAGATGACAACATCCTGCTTGCCGCTGTCGGCGAGAACGGGGGTGTCTATACCATCAGCCCGGAAGGTGACGGCTCAGAGTGGCTCAAAGCCGAGGAAAACCACATCCTTTGCCTCCAGAAAACAGCAGGGGGGGAGATCCTGGCAGGAAGCGGCGGCAAAGGCCGCCTGTACCGGTTGGCAAGGGGGAAAGCTCCGGCCATCGTGTTTGAATCTCCATTCGAAGAGATCCGGGCGATCACCCTGGATGACCTGGGGACGATCTACATAGCGGCCGGAGGGAAGGTCGTGCGGCCTGTCTCTAAACAGCCCGCCACCCCTTCCGGCGGAACTGTAGCCACCGGAGTCTCCATCACCGTGACTCCCGAGGGGACAACTCCTTCGGAGCCCGAGACGGGAGGACTCAGACAGCCGGGCGCGCTGTTCCGCATTGGGGCCGACGGCATGGCCAAGCAGATCTGGTCTTCAGAGGAGGATATCATATACACTCTGCTCTGGGACGACACCCAGAAGCGGATCCTGTTCGGCACGGGGAACAGGGGACGGATCTATGTGACCGACAGGGCCGAGAAGGTCTCGCTCCTGCTGCAGAAGGATTCCGAACAGGTTTTCAGCCTCCTGGCGGGGGAATCTCAGATCTACACCCTGGCCAACAATCCCCCGGACCTGAGCCTCATTTATCCTGAAAAGCGGGAGCGGGGCGAATATAGCAGCGAGGTGTTCGATGCCGGCCTGCTCTCCTCTTGGGGCCGGATCGAATGGGACGCGACCCAGCCCAGAAGCACCACGATCCAGCTTCAGACCCGGAGCGGCAATTCGGATCAGCCCGGGCCCACTTGGAGCAACTGGTCCCCACCCTACCAGAACAGCCCCGGGGAACAGATCCTCAATCCCCCTGGAAGGTACCTCCAGTTCAAGATTCTGTTCAGGACCAATTCCGGCCGGGCCTCTCCGGATATCCGGAAGGTCGCCCTTTTCTATATTCAGACCAATGTCGCGCCCATCATATCCCAGATGGAAGTCCTACCTGTGAACACCATCTTCCTGGAGTCTCCACCCCAAGATGAGCCGGTCATGGGCTTGAATCCCGGTCCGGCGGCCAAAGCGTCCGCCCAGAAGTCCTCGACATCGAGCATAATAATGGCCAAAAAAGCAGAGCGCAAGGGATTCCAGACCGTGGTCTGGGAGGCCAGGGACGGGAATGAGGACTCCCTGCTGTACGACCTTTCCATCAAGGAGCGTCAGGCAGAGCGCTGGCGATTGCTGAAGTCCTCTGTGACTCAGAAGATCTTTGCGTTTGAGACGCTGACTCTCCCTGACGGAGAGTATGAGCTCAAGCTGGAAGCCAATGACAGCCCCTCCAACCCGGTGGGCAGGGAACTGAGGGCCGAGAAGGTCAGCCGGCCCTTCGTGATCGATAACTCTCTACCTGAGATCAGCGGATTTCAGGCCTCACGCAGCGGCTCCCGGCTGTCTCTTCAGTTTACGGCTCAGGACGGATTCTCCCGCATCAAGGAGGTCAAATACCTGATCCGGCCCGATGAGTGGCGCATTGTCTTTCCCCAGGACGGAATCTGTGACAACCGGGTGGAGCGGTTCGAGTTCAGCGTAACGCTTCCCGCTCAGACGGACAACATGGTGACGATCAGGGTCGTGGATGAACACGGCAACGTCGGCGTCCACCGCACCGAGTTCTAGTCCCCTCAAAACCAGCCGTTCGCATAGCCGGCCCGGTACATTGTGACCACGTTTTCGGCCGGGGTGATGGACTGGATCATGTGGCAGGGAGCCAGCACGTATCTGCCGTCCCCTCCCAGCAGTTTCAGGTTGTCCAAAACCTCTGTGCGCACGTCTTCAGGCGTACCGAAGGGGAGGGTGTGCTGGTTATCCATGGCCCCATGGAACACGATCCGTTCTCCGAAGCTGTGTTTGAGCTCCTCTCGGTCCATCCCTTCGCAGGTCCACTGAATCGGGTTGAGCAGGTCGATGCCCGCCTCCAGCATGTCCGGGATAATGGGGCGGATGCTGCCGTCGTTATGATGGAAGACGTAAACACCTGCGCCATGGATGAGCTCGATGATGCTCCGGATCCGGGGGAGCAGGAATTCGTGGATATGCTCCGGGGAAAGGAGCAGGTCGTCCTGGCCTCCCATGTCCTCGGCCACATAGCTGAAGAGGACCCGCCCCGGTATCTGCTCATAGATCCGAACGATCTGTTCCCGGCTGAGGGCCTTCAGCTTGTCGAGGCAGAAATGGACCATTTCCGGGTTGAGGAGCAGATCGAGGTAGGCCTGTTCCTCTCCGCGCAGGTATTTATAGATCAGGAGGGGTTCATACTCGCCTCCCTGGATGGGGAACGGCTCGAGGCTCTCGGCCTGATCCCGCAGGCGGCTGTAATCCCACCAGTCAGGATCCGGCCAGGTGTATCTGTCCCGGATCTCCTCTACGGATGTGTGTTCTGCCAGGGGATGCGTCACGCATTCCCTGTATACACCATGGCCGTAGTCCACATCCCGGTAGCGGCATCCAAAGACGTCCTGATCGGGGGGGAGCGGCGGGCCGCAGTAATCCGGTTCGAGCTTGGCCAGGTAGTCGATGTGGAGGGTTTCCAGCATCTCACGTTTGGTACTGCATCCCAGGTGGCGCATGAGCATAGTGGTTGTCTCGTCCGTCCCCCAGTAATCCATTGGGACACGGTCCGGCTTCTGGCCGGACATAATGGCCTGCCACCTTTCCTTGGGGGTCATGGTCTCCTTGGGCATCGAGGCTCCTCCGGCCATGATGAGCCAGCCGGGTCTCAAATGCAAGAGGAATTGGACAGGCTTTAAGTTTGGTCCGATCGGAAGACCCACCCAGCCACCCCATGCGATCGGACCAAACTCAAAGCCGCCTGAGTACTGTCTATGGTTTGATCGGAAGACCCACCCAGCCACCCCATGCCATCAAGATTCATTCGGAGCTGAACCGAATATTTCGCCTGGAATGGATCACGAGCGAAGGCCATACAACAACGAGTTGACTCGGTGGAGGGAGTGTGGTAATTGGAAGCAGGGGAGAAGAGTGAGTATGGAAGAGAGATCATTCCTGGCGTTTGACATCGGTGCGGAGAGCGGGCGGGCCATGCTGGGACGGCTCAAGGATGGGATCCTCCTGCTGGAGGAGAAGGCTCGTTTCGCCAACGGGATGGTCCATGTCCTGGGGCACTGGCGCTGGAACATCTTTCGTCTGTTCGAAGACATCGTTCAGGCACTCAAACTCAGCCACGGAGGTGGGGCATTGTCCCCGGTAAGCCTGGGAGTGGACACCTGGGGAGTGGATTTCGGGCTCCTCGGGCCTGGCGGCTGTATCCTTGACCTGCCCGTTGCTTACAGGGATTCCCGCACCGAAGGCATCATGGACGAGGTGTTCCTTCGGATTCCCCGGGAGCGCCTCTACAGCCTGACCGGGATCCAGTTCCTGCGCTTCAATTCGCTCTTCCAGCTGTATGCGCTGCGGCATTCCGGCTCCCCTCTGCTGGAAACGGCACAGGACCTGCTCTTCATGCCGGATCTGTTCCTCTATCTGCTGACCGGAAACCGGAGCACTGAATTCACCTATGCCACCACCTCGCAGCTCTACAATCCGGTGTCCGGAGACTGGGAGCCAGAGCTGTTCGAACTGCTCGATCTGCCCCTTTCCCTGATGCAGCCGGCTGTACCTCCTGGCACCAGGGTAGGGACGCTGCTCCCGGAACTGGCCCAAGAGACCGGATTGGGTGAGATCCCCGCCGTGGCCGTGGCCTCGCATGACACTGCTTCAGCAGTGGCTGCGGTCCCGGCCGAAGACAAGGGTTGGGCTTATATAAGCTCTGGCACCTGGTCCCTGATGGGGATCGAAGTGGATGCGCCCATCCTCGATCCCCTGGCCCTGGAGCTCAATTTCACAAACGAAGGAGGGGCGGGAGGGCGCTTCCGCTTCCTGAAGAATATCTGCGGGCTTTGGCTGCTCCAGGCCTGCCGCCGTTCCTGGCAAAAAGACCGCCCCAGTTCCTACTCGGAGCTGGTCCGGGCTGCTGAGGCGGCACCGGCCTTCCGATCCCTGGTGGACCCCGATGCAGAATCGTTTTTGAATCCCGTGGACATGCCTGAAGCCATCCAGGAGTACTGCCGCAGAACCCGCCAGCCGGTACCGGAGCAGGCGGCGGCTGTGACGCGCTGTATTCTGGAGAGCCTGGCCCTAAAGTATCGCTACGTGCTCGATCAACTGCACAGTGTGGCTTCCGAACGCATCGAGCGCCTGCATGTCATTGGAGGCGGTTCAAGGAATGCTCTGCTCAACCAGTTCACCGCCAACGCCACCGGGCTCCCTGTGAGTGCCGGTCCGGCAGAGGCGACGGCAGCGGGCAACATCCTGATACAGGCTCAGTGTTTGGGTGAGGTTGACGGCCTAGCCGAGATCCGCCGCATCGTGCGCCGCTCCTTTTCTCTGGATCTGTTCGAGCCCCGGGATGCCAGGGAGTGGGAGCAGGCCTACATGAGATTTAAGGAGCTGGTGAGAGAGGGGTAGGAGGCGACATGCTGGGAGATAAGGATCGCGAGAGGGCCTATACCGAGGCTCGGGACAGATACGCCGCGCTCGATGTATCGACCGGCGAAGCGCTGGAGCGGCTGAGCAGGATCTCCCTGTCCCTGCACTGTTGGCAGGGGGACGATGTGGGCGGATTCGAGGCCCACGGCCAGGATCTGGAAGGAAGCGGCCTCCAGGTGACCGGTCAATATCCCGGCAAGGCGCGCTCCCTGGCGGAACTCAGGCAGGACCTCAACCATGCCTATGCCCTGATCCCGGGTTCGCACCGTCTCAACCTGCACGCTATGTATGGAGACTTTGGGGGGAACACCGTGGACCGGGATCGGATCGAGCCCCGGCATTTTCAGAGCTGGATGGACTGGGCCGGGCAGGAGGGGCTGAAGCTGGACTTCAATGCCACCTGTTTCGCCCACCCACAGGCAGAGTCCGGCTTGACCTTGAGTCACCGGGATGCTTCGGTTCGGGAGTTCTGGATCCAGCACGTCAAACAGTGCCGGGCCATCAGCGCTGCGATGGGCGAGGCTCAGTCGAGCCCCTGCCTCCATAATCTCTGGATCCCCGATGGCGCCAAGGACATCACAGTGGATCGCTACGCCCTTCGCAAGCTTTTAAAGGAATCGCTCGATCGCATATATGCCGTAACCTACTCGGCGGCACGGATGAAGGATGCTCTGGAGAGCAAGCTTTTCGGCATCGGCTCCGAATCCTTTGTCGTGGGCTCCCATGAATTTTATATGGGTTACACGTTGAGCAGCGGGAAGATGTTGTGCCTCGATACCGGGCACTTCCATCCGACAGAGTCCGTGGCAGACAAGGTCTCGGCCGTGCTCGTGTTCTCGGACGAGCTGCTCCTGCATGTCAGCCGCGGTGTCCGCTGGGACAGCGATCATGTCGTCATCCTTAACGACGAGGTCAGGGATTTGATGGCGGAGCTGGTGCGGGCCGGCGCGCTGGACAGGGTCCATAGTGCCCTGGATTTCTTTGATGCCGGCATGAACCGCATCGGGGCCTGGGTGATCGGAGCGCGGGCCGTGTTAAAGGCCCTGCTGCTGGCCCTCCTGGAGCCCCTCCCGCGCCTCCGACGGCACGAGGAAGACGGGGATCATTTTCAGCGCCTGGCCCTGCTGGAAGATATCCAGACCCTTCCTTTCGGAGCGGTATGGGACTATCACTGTCTGTCCCAAGGTGTGCCCCCGGATCAGACCTGGATCGCCGAAGTCCTCCGCTATGAACAGGATGTCCTCAGCCGACGATGAATCCGAAAGCACGGCCATGACGAGCAGAGAGATCATCCGGGCTCTTATTGAGGAGAAAACCTGCCCGGACCGCATGGGAGTGTTCGAGGAGTTCTGGCAGGATACGCAGGCCGAATGGGAACGGCAGGGCCTTTCCCCGGGAGTGGACCTGATCGAACACTTCGGTCACGATTTTCAACCCATCCAAGGCTCCATGTTCAACACAGATCCCTTTCTAGAGGAAGAGGAACTGCTTGAGGCCGGGGGAGAGACCCTGATCCGTGTGAACGGCTGGGGTGCCCGGATGCGGGTGTGGAAGGACCGGCCGGGTGTGCCCGAGCACCTGTCCTTCGACATGCAGGACGAGGGAATCTGGAGATCCCGATACCGGGAACCGCTGCTGCAGCTGGACCTTGACCGTTTCCCGGATCTCGACGGGTTGCAGGCGAATTATGCTGCGGCCCAGGTCTCGGACCGCTTCTGTTATTTCTACAATATCCTGCCTACGGAGATCATGCGGAGGTCCATGGGCGACATCGTTATGCTGGAGGCCATGTGCCTGAATCCGGATTGGGTCCACGATCTCTGCTCGGTCGTAACCGACAACCTTATAGACCACCTTGAATACATCTTCAGAGAAGTAGGCCTCCCTGACGGAGTCTGGATGTATGAAGACATGGGTTATACTCAGGCCCCCTTTTTTTCACCCGAGATGTACCGGGAATTCCTTTTGCCCTACCACAGCAAGATGGGGGATTTCATCCACAGCTATGATCTCCCCTTCATTCTGCACTCCTGCGGCAGGATCCGGCCTCTTCTACCCCTTATTGCTCAGGCCGGTGTGGACTGCCTGCAGGCGATCGAAGCAAAGGCCGGCCAGAGCGTTATGGAGATGGCCGATGCCCTGGACAACTCCATGGCTTTCATGGGCAACATTGACATCCGGGCCTTTGAATCCAATGACCCGAGGATCCTGGAAGCCGAGATCATCCCCAAGCTCGAGACTATCAGGCTGAACCGGATTCCCTACATCTTCCATTCGGATCACTCCATCCCCAGATCCGTCCGGTTCGAGACATACGAATATGCCATGCACCTGCAGCGAACGTACGGCCGCTACTGAGTTCACGAAAATTCCGCTGGAGTATTTTGCCGGCCGAACTCGTAATATCCGGAGTCCTTGGATCCAGGATTATGGCTCTATCTTCTGTATCCAGATGAAGTCGATCCCGATCTCCGCCTGCTCGATCCCAGGAGGGGCTCCGAGGTATTCGAGCATCAGGGTGTGGCGGCCTTGGGCCAATTCCCGGTCCTGGAGCGCGAAGTTACGCAGCAGGATCCGGAAAGGCCGGTAAAGATCCACATGCTCCTGCTGGCTGCGCAGGGTTATGGCCTCGCCATCGAGCCGCATCGCAAATCGACCCGATTGAGGTGTCAGGGCGGCCGAGATATGGATACGGTAGGTGCCGTTGTCTTCGATGGGAAGCTCAAAAGCCTTGGTCTCTCCTGGCACGCGCGGTTTCCAGATCAGGATCTTCCCTCCAGCCCAAAGTCTTCCCCTCCGGGACTCCGTGTTCTTCCTTTCTTTGACCAAGTCCTCTGCGGGGTGGATGACGGAGTTCCTGGCTCCCATGCGCGCGGCCGGCTGCCAGCCGTCCGGCAGCTCGAGCGGCCGCAGGTCCTCGGGCATGATGGCCTGGTGATCGTCGGTGATCCCCGGGCGTGCATAGTGATAGGCGATCCGGGCATAGGAGAGGCCGGGTGTGCGCTCGTGGCTGTAGAGCTCCATGAAGAAGCGGATGTTGCGAGTGAAGGGGATGGGATCGAGAATGTGCCAGCGGTAGTTGGACACAAAGCCCCGGTTGCCGGGGCCGTCGTTGCGTGGCTGTCCGCAGTAGGGGAAGAAAAAAATATCCGGGGATGACCAGGAATAGTTGTAGTAGTCTTCCGATCCGGTTCCGAAGATCGATGGCTGTGCTTCGTCATCCACGAACACCTTCTCATCCCCCTCGCCCCACCAGTTGCCATAGGGAGTGGGGACCTGGTTGGGATTGAGCAGGATGGAGGTGGTCCCCACGTACAGGCCCCGGCCGTGCGCGAGCAGGAAGGGAAGGTCCTGCACATCACGGTTGGAGGCGATCAGTTCATGATCCGTGCGCCAGCGGGCCCGGAAGTGCAGGGAGGATCCCTCATCCCACTCAAAAGGAAGGGGGAGGATTTCTCCTCGGACAGAGACGGCCTGGTCCCCCCGGTTTTCCAGGTGAATGGTCATGCTGCGGGCAAAGGGCATGACAAAACGGCAGACCATGGTCCCATCGGGAAACACACTGAACGGCAGTGACCGGTAGGGATTGATTCCCGGCGCAGCTCCGAAAAAATCCCCTACAGGAGACTGTACCTGTCCCCAGGGATGGCCGTCGAAGTGGATGTGCAGGAGGGTCTGGCGGAGGGCCCTGTCCAGGTCTTGAGCTTCGAGTTTCAGGGATAGCCGCTCGAGGGCTTTCGGTCCCTCAAGGGAGATGATTTTCTGGCTCGTACCGGGTTCCAGGACAGCCACGATCGCCTGGGTTTCTTCCCGGGATCTGACATCCAGCCGCTCATCCGGGTCGGCGAGCGCCTGTGCCACCTCATCGATGGTCTCGGCATAGGCGGCCAGGTCCTGCGGTGAAAATGTGCGGATCTGCGTACCTGAGGCGTAGAGCCGGACCTGCACCTGGTAGAAGTGGATGGCCTCCAGGTCCCCTGTCCACTCCAGGCGCATGCGCCGGCTGAAGGGAATGGGGGCATAGGAGGCGTCGCGCTGGTACACGGTCTTTTCCAGCCGCTCGCGGTCGAGCCCCTCGATCTCTGGATATCCGTCCAGGGTGCGGTGAAAAAAATCGAGGGCCGGCCCATCAAAAACCGGATCCGGTTCCCCATCCAGATACAGCCGGATTTCACCTGAGATGGCTGCGCTCCACAGCCGGACGATGGCGCCCGGGCCTTCCACATCCGCGATCAAGTATTCCCCGATGCCGTCCTCGTTCGGTTCACTGAGCACCTGCTCGAAGTTGGGGATGGGCTCTCCGCCGAATCCGTCCGAGTTGGCGAACCAGTCGGGCCCGCCCGGCACGCGGCTGCGGTGATCATAGGATGAAAACTGCACCGTACGAAAAGGCGGATCCGGGAACGAGGTCAGGAAATGCAGGTCCGCCATCTCCCGGAACAGGGTCGCAGTGGTGATGGCGGAGTCTGGAACGCCCGTGCCCCGGCAGGCAGGAATCACCAGCAGTGAGCTCAAACACAGAATGGCAAGCGATTTTTTCATCTCATTCCTCGTTGGGGGGGGCATGGCTGGCATGTCCCCGATATGCAAAGTTTAGCTTTTTACTCGCTCCAGGTATTTGTCTTCCCGCGTGTCGATGCGGATGAGGTCGCCCTCCTTGAGGAACTGCGGGACATTGAGTGTGAGGCCCGTCTCCAGGGTGGCGGGTTTGTTGCTGGCACTCTGGGTGGCTCCCTTCAGGTAGGGGGCGGTATTTTCCACCCTCAGTTCGATCGTCATCGGAGGATTCACGCCGACCGGCTTGCCTTCATACATCTCGATCGAGAACACCACATTGGGGATGAGGTAATGGATACCGGTCCCCAGGACCTCTTCCGAGAGCTTCATCTGGTCATAGGTCTCCGTGTTCATGAACACATGTTCGCTGCCTTCCGCGTACAGATACTCCATTTCCATGGTTTCCAGGTAGACCTGCTCCACCCGCTCCTTGGAGCGGAAGCGGAACTCATGCAGGGACTGGTCTTTCAGGCGGCGGAGCTTGGTCTGCATGAGCGCCTGTCCTTTACCGGGAGTGATGTGGCTGGTCTCGAGCACCTTATAGAGCGCGTCCTCTATCTTGATGATCATTCCTTTGCGGACCTGAGTTGCATTGATCATGGTCTCTCCTTTATTCTGGGGTCACCCCTGCTCCGATACGAACGATGAGCGGCTGGGTATCGAGCCTCTCCAGGGCATCGGCCACCTCTTCGGCTTGGCCGGGTGCATAGGCGAAGATGCATCCACCCTGTCCGGATCCGTTGATCTTTGCGCCCAGGGCGCCAGCTTCCAGCGATGTCTCGATCATCCGGTCGATTTTGGGGACCGAGATCTGGAGGAAATCACGGACCACGTCTTGCTGCCGGT
>JAUWTO010000075.1 GCA_030614685.1 Candidatus Aminicenantota bacterium | reverse complement strand
TCGCCACTGGATTCGACCGGGCCGACATGCAGGAAATGATCACACCCCAGGACCTGGTGTCTCACCCCCGCCATGAGTCCCCTCCCCCCTTCCAGGTCCTCCAGAAGACCCCGCCCTATGTGTTCGAGCCCAAGGGGAACGAGCCCATGTGGGACAAGATGGAACGGCCCTCATGGGAAAAACAGTGGGATTCGTACGAGACGCCCTCCTTTATCCGAAGGAACAAAAGCGCCGCAATGAGGAAGACTCCCCGTGGTATCGGCTGATCTGATCGTTTCCGGATGCGGCCAGCTTGTCACCTGCCGCGGTCCGGCGCCTAAGCGCAAACAGGCGCTCCAGGACCTGGGTGTGATCGAACGGGGCTGCATCGCCTCCCATAATGGTGAGATCGTATTCGTGGGCTCAGATGCAGACTGCACGCAGAGGATCCGCCTCGAGCCGGATGGCGTCACACTGGACGCCGCCGGCCTGCTGGGCCTGCCCGGGCTCGTCGACCCCCATACTCACCTCCCCTTCGGCGGGAGCCGTGAGAACGAGTTCCGGCTCCGCATCCAGGGTGCGACCTACCGGGAGCTGGCAGCCCAGGGCATGGGCATCCAGAGCACGGTAGACGCCACCCGCAGCATCTCGCTGCCGGAACTCGTGGACCTCTGCCTGAAGCGACTGGACAGCATGCTCGCCCACGGCACCACCACAGTGGAGGCCAAGAGCGGATACGGGCTGAACCTGGAAGACGAGATCAAGCAGCTGGAAGCCCTTCGGGAAGCGGACCTGAGACATCCTATCGATATCATAAAAACCTTTCTCGGGGCGCACGAAGTTCCCCGGGAGTACAAGGCCAGGAAAGAAGCCTACATCGACCTCCTCATTCATGCGATCCTGCCTGAGGTCAAAGCTAATAACCTGGCTGAGTTTTTCGACGTCTTCTGCGAAGAGGGCGTGTACAGCATCGATGAGTCCCGGCAACTCATCCGGGCCGCCAAGAAGGCCGGCCTCAAGATCAAGCTGCATGCCGACGAATTTGTGCCTCTGGGCGGCGCCCAACTGGCCGTCCAGGAGGGAGCCGTATCCGCAGAGCACCTGATCGCCATCACCGACCAGGGCATTGAAGAGATGGCTCAGAGCCCCTCTACCGCCATTTTGCTTCCCGGTGTCCCGTTTTTTCTCATGCAGGATAAGAAGGCCCCGGCACGGCGCCTTGTCGATGCCGGCGCGGTCGTGGCACTGGCCACGGATTTCAATCCGGGCAGCTCCATGACAGAGTCCCAGATGTTCATCCTGCAGCTGGCGGTTTTTACCCTTCACATGTCCCTCGAAGAAGCCATCCATGCCGTGACCCTCAATGCCGCCTACGGCATCGATCGGCACACCGAGGTCGGAAGCCTCGAGGTCGGCAAGAAGATGGACATGGTGCTCTGCGACGCCCCCAATTATGCGTATCTGGTATATCATTTTGGGATCAATCCCGTGGTCCATGTGATCAAAAACGGGAAGATCGTTATCCGCCACCGGCAGCGAAACAACCCGCAGTGAGCTCGGCTGCGGGCGCCGGCTTAGGACCGTGCGTCAAATTCGACGCTGGCGGACCTCACCCGGGGGACCGGCATAAGCCGGTCCCCTCCCCTAACCTGAATTATTCATAAGAATTGCCGATCACAACTACAGTATTAAGGAAAATTATCCCTATCGGCAATTCTTACCCTTCGGGCGGGCTGATCTCACGGCATCTGCTGCGTTATGTCGGATCTCGCGGTGATAAACCACAGCTTCGCCCTCCATGCCTTCCATCTGCCGCAACCTCAACCCGTGAATAAAGCAGGCACGTTAATTATCCAGGCTAAACATTCTTTTACAATCTTTTACATTTCCCTGACATTCAACGCACAGGAGTTGCCTACAATGACAATCAAAGGGAAATCGTTAATTGCAGGCTGGAGCAGATGGGCGGCATGTTTCCGACCCTGAGCCAAT
Organism: Candidatus Aminicenantota bacterium; assembly: GCA_030614685.1. GTDB lineage: Bacteria > Acidobacteriota > Aminicenantia > Aminicenantales > Aminicenantaceae > JAUXEH01. The sequence goes on along the minus strand of JAUWTO010000075.1, from coordinate 8,548 downwards.
CGGCCAACACAAAGGAGAAAACATGAAAAAGCATCTTGTGCTGCGGGCATTCCTGTGTCTGACCCTATTGCTCATTGTCTTCTTGACGACGGATTCCTACGCCCAGAATATGAAGATCCGGGTGGTGGTGGATAACGCAAATGTCCGGCTGAAGCCCGATCTTCAGGGAGAGATCATCAAGAATCCTCCCCTGGGAAGCGTATTCGAGGTGGAGGGCCGGGAAGGCGACTGGTACAAGATCCGGGTCCGGACCGAGATGGGAGTCATGATCACGGGCTACATTCACAACATGTTCATCCAGGTGCAGGGGGCGGAGACCAAAGCCCCGGAACCGGAGGTCCTGGCCGAACCCGAGAAGGCCGTAACCCAGGAGCCGCAACCGGCCCCGGTCAAGACCTATGAACAGCCGCAGGCCGGGGACGCGCGGCCCAAGCGCGCCGAGCTCGTCTTCCGCGTGGGTTATGTGACCGGATACAACATCTCCGGATCCTATTCCTATTCGCGGAGCTTTAGTACAGGTATGCTGGAAAGCGCCAATGGCTCGGGGACGATCACAACGGAGTTCAAGAGCCCCCTGGGATTCGACGGGGCACTGAACTTTTTTATAGCCCAAGGATTCGGGATTCAGGTCAAATTCGACTACAACTCCACTGTCAAGGCCGCCGATGCCAGCCGCAGCACCTATGACATGAACTGGACCTGGTCTTCTGGCGGTTCCTTCAGCCGCGAGAATGAGTGGGGCGTAGAGGGCGAGGTGTCCTCGTACATCCTGAGCGGGAATCTGCTCTACAAGATTTCGACAGGCAGCATGATCGAGCCGCTGATCAGCGGCGGAGTCTCCTATTTTTCCGGGAAGGCCAATGCAAACACCACGGTGGGATACCCTACGACTTGGGAGACGGTGGAATTCCAGTACATCGACTATTTCGCCGTCCCTGCCCAGGTGGAAGCGTCCTTGAATGGGATTGGCTTCAATGTGGGAGGAGGGATCGACTTCGTCTTCACCCGCGGCGTGGCCCTGAACGTCGATGCGCGGTATTTTGGCCGGGGGAAGATCGAGGAGCCCTGGCAGGTGACGGCGGGCACCTACCCCTCGAATGTCAACGAGGGCTGGACGATCACTATTACCCAGGAGAATGCTGAAGAGTTCGCGAGCCTGATCGAGCCCTACTCGATCAATCCTTCGTTCTTCAAGGTCTCGGCCGGCATCAAGATCATGTTCTAGAAATAGGTGCCGATCCCGAAGAGAATAAAGATGCCGTGCCCTCCGAACTCTTCAAACTTCGAGGAAGGATACCAAGTATATCCATATCGAGCTTCTTTCCATTTATAATTAAAAACACCAACGTAGCGGAGTTCGCCGAAATAGAACCACTTCCCGCTCTTGGAGCGTGTAAAGGCGCCAACCAGTCCATGAAGCCCAAATGAAGGATCGTATTTGATATACGCACTGCCGCTTCCCACTTCGACGTTTATCTCCGGCGCATTGTAGAGCCCGGCACCTCCGCCCGCATACACGCGCCATTTCTTGGGCGAGGGGATTTCATAAAGGAGGGTCAAGGTGAGTGGAACGCGTGAAAAGGTGACTTTGTCGCCACCGGCGAACACTCCGGAACTCTGCATCCCAACGCCGAGCTCGAGCCTGAGTTCGCGTGTGAGGTAGTATCCCAGATCCAACATGAAACTCGATCCTCCCCCCGGAGAGACCGTGACATCACCCAAGAACTCGCCTGTATTCTTGTTATACTTATTGATACCGGTATCAAGCGTTTGGAAGCCGATCCCAAATCCCAGGGTCAGCTTCAGCGAGAAATTCCTCTTCACATCTGCGGCGCCTGGGACAGGGGCGGATTGAGTGGCCGCCTGCGGTTGGGCCGGTGGGTGGGGCGCGGCATCCCTACTCGGTGCCGCCTGAGGGGCAGGCTGCCCCACGGTCTCGACATGGATCTGGTGGATGTATCCGAAAATGCCGGATGCTACTTCAACCTTGTACCACTCCCCGGCCATGGCCACCGCCTCCAGCTCGGTCCCCTGGGACGCCTGCCCCATCTCCCGACTGTCAAAGGCGGGCTCCTCCTTGATCTCCGCTTTTTCAGCGCTGACGCGGACCTTCCGGGGCGCGTCAAAGGCGGCAGCGGCCGTTGGTTGAGCCTCATCGGCCTCCCCCATGACCTCCACCTGGTTCTGGTGAATAAAGCCTGAGATCACAAATCCGTCCGCATCGGGAGGGAGGTCGACACTATACCACTCGCCTGACTTGGATATCGAGTTCAGTACCGCTCCCAGTTTGACCTTGGACACAACGATACTCTCGGACCCTGGTTCCAGCCGGACCGTGGCATCGGCGGTGATGACACGCAGCTTCAGCTCCTCGGCGGCCCCGATCCGCACCCAACCGAAAATCCCGATCAATAATAACAACCAAAAAAGGAAAAACCTGGCCTGTGGTTTGATCATTTGTCCTCCCAAAGAGATGGATCCGGCCCTGAGGGACCGGAGAGCCTGGATTGGTTTACCCACTTTACTCCCATGGTAGGCAAACCCGACGGGACGAGTGTCAAAGAAAAGTAAAAGAATGTAAAAAAAAGTCAGGATTCCGGGGAGATGTGCGCAGAACGGAAGAGACGAGTCCCTGAATCCCCGGGATTATTTTATATAGGGAGAAAGATCGAGCGTCTCTTCTGTGGCAAACTGCAAATGGAGGCCTGACGCATCTCTGGGGACCACGAACGCCCACACGACATTATCCTCACTCGGGCTGTATTCTGACGACTTTCCGGTCATGGTCACCGTGGAAAGCATCTTGACCATGCCCTCCGCGATCTGGATGATGGCGTCGGTCGGCGTTCCCTGGCCATGGGAGGCCTGGAACTTGAGCTCCTTTAACGCGTCCCTGCTGCCGGACAGGAGCTCGAGCTCGACCAGCATCACGTGGGAGTCCGGATCCATGTCCGCCGGGGCAAAACCCAGGGCCGTCTCATCAAAGGCAACGGCTGCAACCCGGAACCTGCACTCTCCGACGGTCAAAACAGACTGCACCGAGGCCTGCGGCCAAGCCAGCACCACCACCAACAGAGAATACAACGCAATAACCCTCATTCGGTTTGACATGATATGCCTTCTGCCTCCCCTCTCATCCTTGCTGAGCTGCCCTCACATCACAACATCATCAGCCCTGTGTCAATATAGGGAATCGGAGCCTGACGAGTGTCAAAGAAATGTAAAAGAATGTAAAAGTTATTAGGGGGCGGATCCATCAAGAACAGCGAGGGCCGAGATCAGCGGCCGATGAGATCCAGCGCGGCAGACCCGACGAACCAAAGGCCGCTGCTTAGCTGCCCCGAGACGGATATCGTCTGCCCGTCCCCAGGCCGGAGTGCGGCCAGGACCTGTTTCCAGCGAAAACGAAGCCTCAGCTCAGGGACCCCGTCCGCATCAAAATCACCGACCGAGGAGCGCCTGCGGTCCGGAGAGACGGTATCATTGAGCCGCAGTGTGGCGCGTTCGATATCCTTGATCGGCAGGCCGGCCGGCAGCGCGACATGCACCTCCAGCCAGCCGTTCCTGCTTTCCGGCTCTACAAGATCCGGATTTATGGTCACCTTCGCCCGAATGCTGTTATGCGGCCTCATTAGGGGAAACTGATCGATAGTTCCGGGGGCAATAGCATGGGGAGTCTCGCCGATCCCGTCGCCATCGCGGTCCTGACCCGTATAGTCGGACCAAAAATTTCCCCCTGATAAGGGACCGTTGTCCCACTCCTGAAATCCGGCCAGCCCTGACCTGGCTTCGAGGACCTGGGTCTGATTCTGGAGCACGTCGTTGTGATAGAACCGGTTCCTGCTGTAGCTCCCCCACTCCAGGCCGATCCAGATCCCATCTCCATTGTCGAGGATGATGTTCTCCCTGATGATGTTGCGGCTGGAGATGTACCCCAGCTTTATCCCCAGCTTCACATTGGCGTGGACCAGGTTGCCCATAAAGGTGGAATAGTAGCAGGAATCGGGATAGATACCGACGGATTCGTTCCGATAAACGTGATTTCCTTCTACCCGGATGTACCAGCCCCAACCAACCCGGAGCCCCCCATTGTTTTCGAAGATCTCGCAGTCCCGGATAATGCTCCTCGAGAACTGGTGCGCATTCACCGCATAGGCCCCGTTATGTGACAGGATACAGCCCTCGATGGTATGATCCCCTCCGCTGTTCCTGGAGTGAACCCCATCCCGTGCATTTGCCGTCACGATGCAGTCCTTCAGCGCCACGAACCGTACGGGACGGGCGGACCGGATGTACACACCCATCGATCCATTCATGATCGTGACCCCCTGCACGGTCACATTGCTGGACGCGATGTGGATGACGTTCTCACCTTTTCCCCCGTCGACAACCGTGGATGAGCGGTCTTCACCCAGCAGAGTCAGGGGCCTGTCGATCGTGAGGTTTTCAGGGTAGACGCCCTTCCGGACATAGACGGTATCCCCTGGATCGGAGGCGAGGATCGCAGCCTGGATCGAAGGAAACTGATCCGGAACGGTCAGGGTCTTGCTCTCTTCCGGGAAAAATTCGGGAATGACCCACAACTCTGTCCTTCCAGCGCCTCTCCCCTGCTGTGGTCCCTCTCCCCAGGTCTTCTCGTAGAAGAACCTGCCATCCTCTGTCGATCCCACCGGGGTGAGGCAACCGACATCGGACCGGACAGCCCTGGCCGGCAGTCGAGGCCGCCCTTTCCAGATAGTCAGAAAAAAGACGTTCGAGATGCCCGACCTGTGGCTGAGATACAGAATGCCCCCGCCCTCCGGTGTCCAGCTCAAAAGCCGGTCTTCCCCGGGCTGTGTGACCAGCGGGACCTCTGCCTGATCCGGAATGCTGTAGAGGAAGAGGTCGTGTTCCGGGGCATCCTGATCCCGGGGGAGGCCGTACGCCAGGTAGCGGCCGTCAGGCGACAGCCGCATATGGGCCGGCCATTCCCTCCCCATCTCCCGGACAGGGCGCACCGTGCCATCCCGGGAGTTCACAAGCATGACCCGAGTCACAAGGTCGGACCCAAGCATGCACACGAGGATCTGCTCAGCATCCGCGGACCAGTCCATGGGGTGGATGTGCGTGACCTCCGTGTCGGACAACAGGGTCCGCGGCCCAGTTCCATCCAGATCCACCAACCGGAGCTCACATCCTCCCTCCCGGGGATGCCATCCATACGCAACCCGCTTGATATCAGGGGAAATCGCCCCCAGGACCACGAAGCCGTCTTGGGTCCTCAGCGAACTGTTCCGGATCAGGGGGCGGACCCGGCGGCTTTTCACATCCAGCAGTTGGAGGCCGCCCGAATCTCGATCGACATAAATATAGGACCGGCCATCGCGGGAAAGAGATCCGGTCCCAAAGGTCCCTTCGCCCGTCCAGATCAGCTGAGGCGCGATCTCCGGCACAGCCTCACTCAGGGAAGGCCTGGATCGGGAAAGGGCGGCCAACTCCGCCCGGGCCATCCTGACGATGCCGGCCTGGTCCGCATACTTCGTGGTCACGTCACGGAACGCCTGGAGCGCCGAGTCTGATCCCATCCTCTTGTAACACACACCCAGATAGAAAAGAGAGCGGGCGGCGTACGGCCGGTCATTGGGATGCCTCTTGACGATCTCCTGGAAAATGGGAACCGCGCCCTCCAGATCGGCCTCTGCCTCCATCATGAATACACCCCGTTCAAACAGGAGCCGGTAGTAGGACTCCGCAGAGAGGGCGGCGGCACAGGCACACAGGATCAAACAAAATAGATAGAGTGCGGATCTGCGTTTCGTCAACATGTCGAAGTGGCGCTACACGCCTCCCATGAACCTGTATCCTTCCCCGTAGATAGAAAAAATAACCCTGGCTTCCCCCGGATCATCCTCGATCTTCTTCCTCAGTTTCAGGACGTGGTTGTCGATGGTCCGAGTGGAGGGATATTTTTCATGCCCCCAGATTCTGCCAAGCAGGTCGTCCCTGGTGACGACCTCTCCCTTGTGGGCCACAAAGTATTTAAGGATCGCAACCTCCAGGGAAGTGAGGTCGAATACTCTCCCCTTCCGCCTGATTTTGAAATGGATAAAATCGATCTCCACATCGTCGAAGCGATACACCGAGGGGGCCCTCCTCTCTTTCCGATTGTCGCGCCTGAGCTGTGCTTTGATCCTGGCCAGGAGCTCCCTCATGCTGAACGGCTTGCTGACATAGTCGTCGGCCCCGATTTCCAGGCCCACGACCTTGTCGACTTCATCGCCTTTGGCAGTCAGCATGATGATGGGAGTGGTCACGTTGCGCTTACGCAGTTCCCGGCAGACTTCCAGCCCGTCCTTCTTGGGAAGCATGATATCGAGCAGGATGAGGTCGGGAGCCTCAGCAAGGGCCCTGCTCAGGCCCTCCGCGCCATCCAGCGCCGAGATGACCTCGTATCCCTCTAAATCCAAATTCAGCTTCAAGCCGTTGATCAGCTCTTTTTCGTCTTCGACAATCAGTATTTTTCCTCTCATCTTGCTTCCTCTTTCATGGGGGTGAGGGGGAGCCAGACCGTGAAATCACTCCCCTTCCCCGGCTCGCTCTTCACCTCGACCCTCCCCCCATGGGCCTCAGCGATGTGCTGAATGATGGTCAGGCCAAGGCCGCTCCCCCCGGAATCGGAGGGGCCGCTGCTCTCGGATCGGTAGAAGCGCCCGAAGATCTTGTCGAGATCTTGACGCGAGATGCCGATGCCCCGGTCTCTCACCTGGAGGACCACGCCGTCCTCAGAGCAGGCCAGACGGACAAAGACCTCCTTGATTTCGGGAGAGAACTTCATGGCATTGCTCAACAGGTTGATCAGGACGCTGGCCATGGCCTCCCTGTCAAAATGCAGGGGCGGGAGGCCGGCCGGGATATCCTCATGAACCACAAATCCCTTTTTTTCCAGGTGACAGCGGTAAGACCCCAGGGTTTCCCTTACCGTCTCGGACAGATCGCCTGTCCGCAGATTGAACTCCTTCTTTCCCATCTCTATCCGGGAAAAATCCAGGACGTTGTTGATCATGTGCGACAGGCGTTCACTCTCTCTGGTTATGATCTCATAGGCTTCGCTCTTGGTTTCCTCGCTGAGGCTCTTCTTGTCCTGGAGCGTCTCTCCAAAGAGCCGGATGAGGGTCAGCGGGGTCCTGAGCTCATGCGAGATGTTGTGAACGAACTCCGTTTTCTGGCGCATGATCTCCTCCTCACGGGAGATATCACGGGCGATCAGGAGGGCTCCCAGACACATCAACCCGAGGATGACGGCCAGGAGGACACCGTGGAAGATGTTGTCGCGCAGGGCCGCGCTCTTGAGGTCCTCGAGTGCGGACTGAGTGACGATGAACCTCCAGGGGAACGGGAATTGGCGGGAGGTGAGGCTCAGGGCATCCTTGGGGATCAGTTGGCCGCCGGCAGCGGATTGATTCGGGACCTCCTCATCGATCACACGAACCTGGATCCCCGTGGTCAAAGCGACGGCAGCGGCGATCTCTGGCAGCTTGCGGTTTTTGATATACTCCAGATCCCAGAAAAAACCCGCATAATAGGCCTGGCCCGACCGGGCCCCGGAGAGACGCGCATAGGAGACCAGGTAGTATTCGCCATCCAAGGTCAGCGGCAGGCGGCCCCTCTGGGGTTCGTTCGAGTACTGGGAGAAGGCGATCCTCTCCCTTAGTATGGGGGTCACATTCTCCTCGAGGACCCGCTTGAACTCCAGCTCTTCCAGGTAGGGTGACGGCTTTTCCCTGATAGCCTGAAGGGCGCTGAGCAGCTCGGCATCTCCGCTCTCCCCGGCCTCGACCTGCAGGATGTTCTCGAGCTGCTCTACATAAAAACCGAAGGTCGAACCGCTCAAGGGCCACTCGCCGTTCCTCAGCCGATCGAGGGTGTCGAGCAGAGATTTCAACAGAGGCTTCTGGGACTGGAGGGTCCGGGCAATGTCATAGGACCGGACAGCGGCGAGCAGTCCGTAAGGATGGCCAACCCTGTTCCTGAAGCGGGAATATTTGTTCAACAGCTCCTGGTAGACCCGGAACGCCCCCTCATACTCTACCAGGGCGGCCAGACAGCGGCCCTGTCCCTCCAGGGCCAAAGCCTTCAGCTGACCTGTGGAGGTGGAGAGGACGCATCGCGCGTAGAGCTCGGCGGCCTGTCTTAATTCTTTCAGGGTGAACTCCAGGTGCTCCGCCCTCTGAAACAGGGATGAGAACGGAGAGTCGTACAGGCTCCAGTCCCATTGCTCCATCGAAGTGTCATCACTGCCGGTCTGCGGGGAAAGGACCCGGAAATCCGCGTCGAGCAGGAAGCTCTTCTCCAGGTTCAGGGCCCGGGGCGAGTCCTCTCCTGGAAGATGCAGAGAGGGGGGGGACAGCTGGGCGAAATTCTCAGGGCTCAAGATCATGCTCTCGTAATCCTGCAGAGAGCTCTCGATCGCCTCGGCGGCCGTCTCGCCCGCGATCCAGAGCTGGGATTCGATGACCTTACGAAGGGCGTCCCTCCTCTGGGAGAACGCACGCCAGCTCAGGTACCCGAC
>JAUWTO010000242.1 GCA_030614685.1 Candidatus Aminicenantota bacterium | reverse complement strand
TATTGATATAGTCAAACGTTTTTTGCACCTTTGTTTCGTATTATGTGAGAAGCCCTCGCTGGATGGAGGGTCTAGGCTCTCTTTTTTTGAGGCGGAGGATCCCTTTCTTGCTGTCGATCTCGACTTCGAAGTGTTTTAGGAAGCTTTGCCCCAGCAGGCCTATGCCGGGCTGCCCCGGTATATCGATGACCAGCGCCTGTATGTTGTGTACACGCTGGCCTTTGATCTCCATCCGATTGATAGACACTTCATAGGCCAGCATGTATCCGGAAACGGTCGAGACCCGGCGCACCGGGGTGTTATCATCGATCCGGATACCCATTGTCTCGACGATTTCGGAGGGGATGGTGACGACATCGGCGCCGGTGTCGATGACGAATCTCTGCACGACCCGATTGTTGAGGAGGATATCGACAGGGATCTCATCCGAGCCTGCCGCGAACCGGACGATCACCTTGCCCTCTTCGCTTTTGCGTTCCAGGATGATCACCTCGAGGTTGCTGGCCCGGGTTTTATAGGCGGTCGGGAAACTCCGCATCTTGAGGAGGTCCTCGGCCCGGCCCCACTCCTTGCCCTTGATGGCCAGTTCCACCCCCAGAAGGTGAAGCTCCGCATTGTCAGGGAAGGCACGTCTTCCGGCTTCAAAGGCTTCCCAACCTCTGGAAACGAGTTCTTGTTCTATGTCGCTCTGGATCCAGTCTTTGTAGAGCTTGAGGTGGAATCTGTCCAGTGCAGACTGTGCCACCCGGGATATATCGCTGAAAGAGCCCTTCAAGCCCTCGAAGAAGCGCAGGGCCTGCCTGTGATCGTAGGAGGTCAATTGGGCTTGAGTCGCAAGCTTTAGAAGCTCGACATCTCCGGAGGCACGGATTACCCGGTTGTCCAACACGGCGGCCACGTCCTGAGCCTGTTCTGTCTGTAGGAGTCCCTGCCCCAGGTTGAGGAGCTGTCTGTTTACGGACGGGAGCCGCAGCTGAGGAGGCTTGTCCTCATCAGCCAGTTTGGGAAAGAGCTGTATTCCCTCTGCCAGCATTTCCAGGGCCCGCAGGCTCACGGTTCCTTCGTTTATGCCCAGGGCCCTGACAAACCAGCCCTCCTGAGAATCGGAAAAGGCCACACTCACCAGATCCCCGACCCGGACATTCGGGTCGAGCCCGGCCGTATCGGATCCGGTCCATAAAAAGCCGAAGTCCCAGTGATGGCCGAAGGTCCATCCCACGACTCTGTTGTCCTGAAGAAAGATCCCGGGTCGTTTGAGATCATCGGACAGCGGCAGCCGGGCGTAAGACCCGTAGGGCTGGGGGGGTGCATCCAGCTCGATCCAGTTCAACGGGGCTCCAGGGATTAATGACTGCCAGTAAAGCGCCGCATTTTTATCCCAGGAAGAAAGCGGAGTGTGGCTCCCAGGGAGGGATTTTGAGAGCTTCCAGAGGCCTAGGGGTGCGCCCTGCGTCCAATGGCCCTGAGCGATCTGGATATCTTCCTCATCGGAGCTCTTAAATATCCAGACATCCCCCCCGATCACGGCCCATGTCGGCAGGGCGATCCAGGAACCATCGAGAACGGCGGCTTCCAGGCGCACGACCTCCTCGCCCATGCGGGTGCGGATGATAACCTGGCCCGAAGCGAAGCGGATTGGGGGCTGTTTCTCCGGGAGCACGGAGGCCTTTTCCGAATGAGCAGCCTCCTGGATGGCTGCGGTATCCGGTATCGCCTCCGGTCCGGCGGGGCCCTTTATGAAAACGAAATAGATCACGGCTGCCAGGGCCAGGAAGACCGCTGGGAAACTGTACCAGGGGATCTTAATCCGGGAAGAAGGCTTGGCCGCCCTAAGGGGGCCGCCGCATTTCACACAGACGTTCGAGGACCGGTCATTTTCCATCAGACATCTGGGACAGCGCATGGATCTATCCTTTACCATGGATTTAGTCGAAGAGGGGACTCAGATTTGGTGAGCCATGTCGAAAAAAAGGTCATTCAATCTTCCCAGTTATCGGCCAGAATTTCCCGCATCTGGGGGAATTGCTCGTCGATGTCATCCAGCTCCATCCGGATCTTCTTCAGTCTTTCCTTCAGCTCCCGGATGACATCCCCGTACTGCGGAGCTTGGTAGGCATTGTGCGCCTCTGTGGGGTCGGCAGCCAGGTCGTAGAATTCCCAGCCGGGGGGGGTAGCCTCTGTGTGAGACCCTTTCATGCCCAGTGGGGCGCCGTAGAAGAAAATAAGTTTGTAGCGCTCCGTCCGGATCCCGAAGTGGGCGGGCCGCTGCACCTGATGGAGCCAGTAGCGGTAATACATGGATCTGCGCCAAGTGATGGGAGTTTTGCCCTGGAGGTTGGCCCTGAAGCTCGTGCCCTGCATCCGGTCCGGCACCTTCAGCCCGGCATAATCCAGGAACAGGGGGGAAAAATCCGTGTTGAGGATGATATCGTCGAGGCGCGAGCCCGGATCGATCTCCCGGGGATAGCGGATGACGAAGGGCATGCGCAGGGACTCCTCATACATGATGCGCTTGTCGAAGAATCCGTGTTCCCCCAGGAAATAGCCCTGATCCGAGGTATAGATCAGGACGGTGTTGCGTGTCAGCCCCGCCCGGTCCAGATAGGACAGCAGACGGCCGATGTTCTCGTCGATCCCAGCCACTCCCCGCAGATAATCCTTGATGAATTTCTGGTAGATCTTCCTGCGAGCGGCCCGGGCATCCAGGCCCTCCAGGTCGAAGGATTCTCCCGGATAGCGCTTACTGGGGTTTTCCACATAGCGCTGACCCAGGATCTCGAGCACCTGACCGGAAAAGGTACGCCCGGATGGATTGGGGCCGAATTCGTAGAGGCTTTCAGGTTCGGGCAGATCCTCCGCCTCGAACAGATCCGCGAACCGGGCAGCATAGGCAAAGGGCTCGTGTGTGGCCTTGAAATGGCACATCAGGAAAAAGGGCTTTGCCTTGTCCCGGTTTTCCAGCCATTCCAGGCTGAGGTCGGTTATGACATCGGTGGAAAATCCGCTGTGCTCTGTGCCCTCGTCCCAGTTGTCCGCGGATCGCAACACGGGGTCGTGGTAGCGCCCCTGGCCCGGGAGCACGTCGTAGTGGTCGAAACCTGAGGGCCGGCTCTTCAGATGCCATTTCCCGATCACGGCAGTATGGTATCCGGCCTCCTGAAGCTGCTTGGCCACATTCTCGGCCGCCGGGTCCAGGGCCTCGGAGAGGGTATACAACCCGCTGCGGTGGCTGTACTGCCCGGTCAGGATGCTGGCCCGGCTGGGTACACAGATGGAATTGGTGCAGAAACAGTTCAGCAGCAGGCAGCCCTCCCTGGCCAGGCGGTGGATGTGGGGCGTAGGAGCCACGGCCTCCAGGTGTGATCCGTAGAGGCCCCAGGCCTGGGAGGAGTGGTCGTCGGACATGATGAACAGGATATTGGGGGGGAGGCTAGAGCTCGTGTCCTGTGCGGGCCCGCACGAACAGGCCGACAGTGCCGAGAACAAGGCCAATCCGAACATCAGGAAACCTTTCGCCTTATCTGTCGATAGACCTTTCATCGATCTTCCTTTACCTGAATAATTCATAAAAAATGTCGATATATCACGTAATACATGTAATCTCAAAGTTTACATGAGATTTTTCGGTAAGCACATAAATAACTTTGTTTATTTCACATTAAATGTGTACGAGTATTTCAGCAGGATCGTGCGGCTGTCTGTGTAGGGGAGAGTCGGGATTTCGCTGAAGCGGTCGGTGTTGAGCGTGTCGTTGTAGACAATATAGAGATCGTTCCCTTCCCGGGGATTGTAGCGGAAGCGCAGGTTGGCGATCACGGCGCCCG
>JAUWTO010000373.1 GCA_030614685.1 Candidatus Aminicenantota bacterium | reverse complement strand
CCCCACCAGAGCTGCCGGCTGATGCACCAGTCGCGCTTCTCCGCCAGCCAGGACCGGTAGGTTCCGCCGTAGCGGACATGGTCGGGAAAGAATGTGAGGTTCCTGCCGGTGGGGGAGCGGTAGTCGCGGCCCGTGGCATCGATGGCGGCCTGGGCCAGGCCCACGGCCTTGAATTCCTTTTCCGTTTCCCGGCCACATAAAATTCCGTCCGGCACATCGCCCATGCGGATGAACCACTGTTTGGAGAGGTAGGGTTCGATGGGCGATTTGGAGCGGTCGGAGTGGCCGATCTCGATCTGCCGGTCCTCGATCTCCTGCATGAGGCCTCGGGATTCCAGGTCCGCGACCACCCTGTTTCGGGCATCCAGCCGATCCTGGCCGGCATAGGGGCCCGCGTTCGGATTCAGGGTTCCGTCGTCGTTCAATATGTTGATGATGCCGATCTCGTCGCGGTGGCGCTGCCACACTTCGTAGTCATTAGGGTCGTGGGCCGGTGTGATCTTAACACAGCCCGAACCGAGCTCCGGTTTAGCCCACTCATCCAGGATGAGTGGCATCTCCCGATCAAGGAGCGGGAGCATGATCTTGCGCCCCTGCTCAGCCATTTCTTTAAATTTGAGGAGTTGGGGGAGGAGGTCGGTCTTGCGCTCTTCGATACGGACGATCTCCTGCTCCAGGAACGGCACTTCTTTTTTGGGTGCGGTCCGGAGCTTCTGTCTAAGCAGCCCGAGCAGGCGGTCGAGCTCGCCTGCTGGATCGGGGTGGCAGGCCACGGCTGTGTCCCCCAGCATGGTCTCGGGCCGGGTGGTGGCCACGACTACGTACTCGGGTTCTCCAGGCTGCGGGTCGATAACCGGATAGCGCATGTGCCAGAAGTGACTCTGAACTTTTTCGTATATGATCTCGTCATCTGACACGGCAGTCTGGAGCTGGCAGTCCCAGTTGACCAATCGGAAGCCGCGGTAGATCAGGCCGTCCCGAAACAGGCGGAAGAAAGCCTCACGAACGGCCCGTGCGCACACAGCGTCCATGGTGAAGCGGGCTCGCTTCCAGTCGCAGGAGCAGCCCATCTGCTGGAGCTGTTGGATGATGCGCTCCTGATACTCGTCCTTCCAGGCCCAGATCCTCTCTACCAGAGCCTTCCGCCCTATGTCGTGGCGGGTCTTGCCTTCCAGTTCGAAAAGGCGCTTCTCCACCACCGCCTGAGTGGCGATCCCGGCATGGTCGGTCCCGGGCATCCACAGGCTGTTCAGCCCCTCCATGCGATGCCAGCGGGTGAGGAGGTCCTGCATGGCGTTGTCCATGGCGTGCCCCATGTGCAGGGCGCCGGTGACATTGGGCAGCGGCATCATGATGACATATGTGTCCGTGCGTTCGTCGGGGATGGCGGCAAAGGAGTCCGCCTCGATCCAGCGTCTGTAGACGCGGCTCTCGTACTCTTTGAACTCGTAATGCTTCGGTATCTCTTTGGACATTGGTATTCCTAATTTACTCGGTCTATTGGCTTCGCGTATGGGGTGCTCATCTTAACACTACCGCCGGAATCAAGTCAATTTAGGGCTCGAGGCGTTCATAGCGTTCCAGCGTGATCTCTGTTTTTATACTGCCTGTATGTGCGATGCCCTGGGGCTCGAAGAGCATGAGCTTGACATGGCCCTGCGGAACCACACGGTGCTCAACGCCTTTCCGCACGATGCAGAATTCGCCGGCGTGCAGAGTAAGGCTGCTGTCTTTTTCCAAAACCTCCAGGGTTCCATCCAGAACGAAGAACATCTCGTCTTCGTGGTCATGTGTATGCCAGGGGACCTTATCCCCTTCGCACCGGACCAGTAACACATTCTGGCCGTTCAACTCCCCCACAATCTTGGGGGAGAAGGTGTCGCTGAACTTTTCGAAACATTTTTCAATGTTGATTACACCCTCCATGTTCCTCTCTCCTTATGCCTGATAGATTTTAT
>JAUWTO010000114.1 GCA_030614685.1 Candidatus Aminicenantota bacterium | reverse complement strand
CCTGTTCTGATTCGAAGTCCACCGCTCTATCCGCTGAGCTACGGGCGCACCATGTTTAAAATCAATTATTTACGAATCCATTAACGTCATCGTTCTCTGACATTCTGACCAAATTGTGACTATAAGCCTGAGGCGGCGTTTTGTCAACCGGGACATTCTGCTTGGAAACAAGATTTTGTAAGCGACGGTTTTACTTCTCTCCAAATAGATCAATTTCTATCTCTTCGAGGGTTTTGCCTTTGGTTTCCGGCAGGCGTTTGATAATGAAGGTGAAGCCTAAAACACATATGGCTGCATAAATCCAAAAGGTCCCTGCCGCTCCTAAACCATTGTTCAAAATAGGAAAGCTAGATGTAAGGACAAAACAGGCTATCCAGAGCATGGTCACAGAAATGGACATGGCCACGCCACGGATGCGATTTGGGAAAATTTCAGAGATGATGACCCAGGTGATCGGAGCAAGCGTACAGGCGTAACAGGCTATGGCAGCCACAACCAATATCAGTAAATGAACTCCGGTAACTCTGAAAAAATAGCTGGCCCCGATCAGGAAAAATATTACTGCCAGCCCTGCCGATCCTATCAGCATTAATTTTCTTCGCCCCCAGCGGTCCACTGTATAAATGGCTACGAATGTGAACACCAGATTGACAATCCCGGTAATGATAATATTGAACAACATTGTGCTAATGCCGTAGCCTGCCTGTGTGAAAATTTCATGTGCATAGTTGAAGATCACATTGATACCGCACCACTGCTGAAAGACCGCCAACACCACTCCAATCAATAATATTTTTCGTAATTTCGGCTCCAAGAGTTCCTTGAAATTTACCTTTTCGCTTTCGTTAGTCAGCGATTCTTTGATGTTTGCCAGGGCGTCTGCGGCATAGGCCGTTCCCCCTACCTTCTCCAGAATGCTGCCGGCGCGCTGATATTTGCCGTTTTTCACCAGCCACCTGGGACTTTCCGGCACAAAGAACATGAATAGGAAAAATATAAAGGCCGGCACTGTTTCCGCCCAGAACATCCAGCGCCAGCCATATTGTCCATTCCAGGTGGGCAGGATATAGGCCATCATGATATCTTTGTCTTCCGAGTCTTTTCGTTCCAGGGCTTTTTTGTCGTCTTCATCGACCGCTGCCATTGTCAGATCGGGAAACCTTTCCCGAACAGCCTCAAACACCTCCATGTCAGTGACAGCTGCTGCCAATTCCTTTTCCTTTTGAACTTCAAAATCATTGCCGTTCACCACTCGGACCAATTCGTCTGAGCTGGCCAGCAAACGGAGTTGGTCAGCTGTGGGGACCTGTTGAGCGATCATAAAATTCATTGCCTGTGCTGCCAAAATGCCTATGACAATGGTCAACTGATTGATCGAGACGAAACGACCCCGAATGTGAGCCGGTGAGATTTCGGCAATGTACATGGGGGAAAGATTGGAAGCCAGTCCTATTCCCACACCTCCCATCATGCGGTAAGTCACAAAGGCAGTGAAACTTTCTGACCAGCCCGTACCGATGGCAGAGAGAGTGAATAACAAGCCTGAAAAAATCAGCAGGCGCTTGCGGCCGAACTTGTCGCTGAGACCTCCGGAAAGAACCGATCCGATCACACAGCCCACCAGAGCGCAGCTCATGGCCCAGCCGATCTGCAGGGAACTCGTCAGATTAAAATAGGCTTCATAAAAGGGCTTGGCTCCACCTATGACCACCCAATCATAGCCAAAAAGCAGACCGCCTAATGCCGCCACCAGGCAGATCGCCCATATGAATTTCAGGTTATATTTGGATGTCAATAAGAATTCCGTAGGCATACTTCCCCTTACCTAGAGTGATTTCGTGAATTGTTGATAAGATTGACTATCATTATCTTCCCTTCTGAAAAATAACTTTGTGACCAACACTATGGGTCATACGACCAATACTATCAGTAGATTAGGGCATGAAAACGACATGGTCAAACTATACACATTCCTCCTGCCAAACAAATTATCACATCCTGAATAATGAAAAAAGAAATTGTCCGGTTGGATATGAGTCAGTTCTGTGTGATCTTGCGCAGTTTTTTGAGCATGTCCCGGGCGTTTTGGAGGATCAGATCCCGCCCACACTGCCAGCGAAAAGCATTGCGTAATTATTCCTCAACAAGATAAACGGATTTTAGAGGTTTTGGTTTATTAAAAGCTAACGTCTGATTTTCCGGGCTTTCGGCGGGACCCAGTTCTCGATAAACCGGCTGCCCCCCTGCTCTTCCTCGATCAGAGCCAGGAAGATCTCCCGCATGTGCTCGTCGGGCAGGGTGCCGATGATCATGCGGCCGTTGATGATCATGGTGGGGGTGGACCGTATGCCATAGGTATACTGGTCCGAGGTCCTGTCGTACTCGGTTCCGGTATTGATGATGGTCTGGACAAGATCCCGCGTATAGGGATCATCCAGGGCCTCCTCGATGCCGTATTTCCGGGCCAGCTCTTCCCTCCATTCCGGCTGCCTGGCCTGGTTGAAATTAGCAAAGATCTCGTCATGCAAAACCATGAACTGGGCCGGATCATAGGCGGCCAGATAGATCAGATCGCAGGCACCGGGGTGCAGGTCCTTTTCTACGACCACGGAGTTGCACTTGGCTTCGAGCGGAAAAAACTGGAAAGCGACGTTCATCTGTCCGGGGAACTCCTCGCTGAACCTTTTTAGCTGGTCCTCCAGGAACAGGCAGTCCGGACACAGAAAATCCACGAACTCGATGATGCGGATGGGGGCCGCATAAAAATACTCGGTCGAGCGGATGGTCCAGTAGGGAGAGATGAAGCTGGGATCGCCGACCTCAGGAAGGTCGTAGAACTGTTTGACGATGCGCATAGAGACGGCAAGCTTGGCGTCCTCCTTGGCATCATGGAGCGTCATCATACCAAAGGCGCCCATGGCCGTGATGACGGCGAAAGTGACGAGCATCATAACCGAGGGGCGAAGGTCGGGCATGGGGAGGCGGTATTTCTCACGCCCGAGGCCGTACTTCCAGAAGAGCAGGAGACTGAGGATCGAGAACAGGTAGTAGCCGGTACAGAGGAGGCACAGGCTTCCCAGGATAAATGCCGTGTACAGGAAAAGCGTGATGACTCCCATACCATTGAGCAGTGCGATGAAGGCATTGGTGCGCTCGAACTTTTCTGAGGGAAAGAGCGCACCCAGGGCCACCAGTGCGCCCACGATCATCCCGAAATAACCCAGGGGGACTCCCAGGATGGCCGAGATGGAGGAAAAAGCCGAGCTGTCACAGTTGAAAAAGACGCTGATGTCACAGAACGAACCTTCGAAGATGGATTCGGGGAAATTGGCGGCAAAATAATGACGTATGGTGAGGAAAGAGGCCACCATCATCCCAATGCCGCTCAGAAAACTCAGGAACCGGGGCCAGCGCGCTCCGTTCAGGGTTAAGCTGTTCTCCATTAAAGATTCCTCCGATAGGTCCACTCGAATTTGTCTCTAAAGAGTACAGATTTTGTAGAGTGAAATCAAGAAGAAGCGGGCGATGCGGGCGATTAGGCTCTAAAAGAGAGAACGGCCGCATTCATAGACAAAGGTCTTTGCATCTGCCCCGCGCTGCAGCGATTCGGCATCGACGGCCGCCACCACATATGTCCTGTCCCGAGCATTCCTGCAGGCATCGAACCCGATCACACCGAGGATGAGGCACATGAGGGCAGCAAAAATATTTAGACTTTGCCTGAACATAAGTTCTCTCTTATACGTATGTATTACTGCATCCCATTAGAGTATTATTGTGCTTGAATTTCAAGCTGTAAGAGGAAGATAATAAGACATGAAGGAGGGCCATCATGGTAGTCATCCGAAAAATACTCGGTGCTTTGATCATCCTGCTGTTTGCGCTGCCCACGCTGTTTGCCATTATCTGGGCCGTGGGGCTGACCAAAGCCGCAGTTTCACCAGAATTTGTTTCTGACATCCCCCAGCAGGTCATAGCGGAGACACCGGTTCTCCTGGAGGAGATCTTCGAGGATGCCCAGGACCGGGATTTTGTCTCCAATGAGAACACGCGGCGGTGGTTCCGGACTGCTGCCGAGGTCGGAATCTCGCCCCAAAAGCTCATGGAGGAGATCGGGCTTCTCGATTGGATGGAGAACGAACTCTCGGCCTCCCTGATCAAGGTGGGCGACATTCTGAAGGGGGACCGCAGGGCACGGACCATTGCGATCGACCTTCTGCCCCTCAAGGCCGCCCTGGGGCACGAGGCCCTCGACCGCTATCTGGAGGCGATCCTGGACAGGCTCCCTCCCTGCAGCGAGGACGACATGGACCAGTGGATGGAGGCCTATGACCGGGATGTGGACTGGTTCGAGCTCCCGGCCTGCCGCCCCGACACAGAGCTAGCGTTGAGCGTTTTTCGCGCAGAACGCCTGCGCATGCTGAATGACATGGACGACGAGATCGAGCTCTTCGAGGGGGTACGGTATCCCTCTCTCGGCATCTCGAGGTCGGTCACGCTTTTCTCGTACGGGATGTTCCTCATCCCCGCGCTCTTCCTCTTTGCAGGTGCCATCATCGCGGCCACCTCGCCCGCCAGCTTCTGCCGCTGGTTCGGGGTGTCCACCATCGTGGCCGCACTGCCCGTCCTGGGCCTGGCCTTTATCATACGGCATGTCACAGCCTGGGGTCTCAAAATCTCACCATTCTGGGAACCCGGCATAAGCGACCTGGAGGAACTGGTCCTGGAGAAGATCATCTGGATCCCGGACCTGGTGCTCAGCCACCTCTTCGGCGAGGTACTTTCCCTGGCCGGTACAGTCTGTATAATCGGCCTGGTGATCTTCGCCCTGTCGTTTGTGGTCCGGAGAGAGCGGCGTGTGAAGCCAAAACAACAGGTAAAAAGAGTTGCCGCGCCGGTCATTCCAGTAGCCCTGGAACCGGAAACACCCGAGGCGGAAAAATCTAAGACAGAAGAGCCCGAGGCCTCAGAGGGAGCGGAAAGCGACTCCGACGCAGAGGAAGTCGTAGAAAAAGAGAAAATCCCCCTGCCTCCTCCGGATCCAGCAGAAGATGAGGAGTGATCCCTCCTCCTTTGAGCTGAGCTTGAGAGACAATCAGGATCCTGGCTAGCGGAACCAGTTCAGGCAGTCGGGTTGTTTAAAGGGACGGCCCGGCTTCAACCTGTACTGCGGGACATGCAGCTCGGCACCATCAAGGGACAGATTCAACTCTTTTCACGGACAGGATCTTGACTGGTTTGGGTAGATACTGCCGCTCAGCGGGTTGCTGCTGGATTTTGAGGACCACGTCCATGCCCTCGACGACTTTACCAAAGGCGGCGAAACCCATGCCATCGCGGTTGCGCATGCCCAAGAAATCCAGAGAGGGCTGGTTACCGACGCAGATGAAGAACTCGGAGGAGGCACTGCCCGGCAAGGTGCGGGCCATGGAGATGACCCCGTCCTTATGCAGGATCCCGGTCGTGTCCGTGGTCTCGTGCTCAATGGGAGGCAGCGGATTGGAATTCGCGGTGCGGCTCAATCCTCCCTGGACCACCTCGATCTTGATCTCCATGTTGGGCTGGTTGTCCATGGTCACTGCGCGGTAGAACAAGGCGCCCTCGAACCGGCCCTCGTCCACGTAGCGCAGAAAGTTGGCGACCGTGATCGGGGCCTTGTCCGGATACACCTCGATGAGGATATCGCCCAGCTCGGTCTTCATCAAAATTTTGGGGTTTTCGGCGCTCAGCATGGTGATGGCCAAAAGCCCCAAGGAAAGCAGACAAAGCATTCCTCGTTTAAAAAGCATGATTACCTCCTGACACATCATCGAATATGTCTCTTTTGCCTATATGATTCAAGATATGTCCTCTGCCGCCTGACGTCAACACCGAATTAAAATCAGGACTTCCTTAAATTTACGTTTTCCCTCTCAAAAAGGGGCGTCAAAGTATGAGCAGATTTTCCGTGACCCAAACAAAGGATAATATGAAGTTTTGCCCTCATTTTCTCTCCCTGTATGGCTTCGGCCCCGATTATGACATAAAATGAGGAATACAAGTAAACACCTGAGAAGGAGTATTTTCATGAAATACATGAGTGCCCCCCGTCACGCGAGATCTCGAACAGCATCGTTGTCTATCCTGACACTGGGGTTCCTGTTAATCTGCATGGCCGTTGGAGGTTGTACATCCGGAGAGGTGGACATCGAGGCCAGGATCCAGCGCATCGAGGCAAACCTCCTCCCGGGCCCCGGCATCGTCATTCAGGACCAACCCTGGCCCAAGGCCTCACTTGCAGATCGGATGGAGGCCTACCGGGTTCCCGGGATCAGCATCGCCGTTTTCAGAGATTTCCAGGTGGAGTGGGCCAAGGGATACGGTGTGCTGAGTGAAGAAGGCGGGGAGCCGGTCACGCCGACGACCCTCTTCCAGGCCGCCTCCATCAGCAAGCCGGTGGCAGCCACGGCAGCCCTGAGCCTGGTGCAGGAGGGGCGCCTGGACCTGGACGAGGACATCAATCAAAAGCTCAAGAGCTGGGCAGTACCTGAAAACGATTTCACCTCCGAGAAAAAAGTCACGCTGCGCAGGATACTCAGCCACACGGCCGGCCTCACGGTCCACGGCTTCCCCGGATATGCCCGGGACCGCGACATCCCTACCCTGGTTCAGATCCTGGACGGGGAAAAACCAGCCAACACAGCCCCCATACAAGTGGACATCACTCCCGGCTCCCTTTGGCGCTATTCAGGCGGGGGGTACACCGTGATGCAGCAACTGCTGATCGATGTCCAGGGCAGGCCCTTCCCCGAAATCTTGAGGGAGAGGGTACTGCAGCCCGCAGGCATGGTCGACAGTACCTATGAACAGCCCCTTCCGGAATCCCGCTTCGCCCAAGCTTCAAACGCCCACCTCCGCAACGGGAAGCTCGTCAAAGGTGGCTGGCACACCTACCCCGAGATGGCGGCCGCCGGGCTCTGGACCACACCCACGGACCTCAGCCGGTTCGCCATTGCCTTGATCCAGGCATATCACGGTCGCTCCGAAGCACCCCTGTCGCAGGACACGGTGAGGGAGATGCTCACCGAGGTGGACGGCGGCTACGGGCTGGGATTCGGCGTCACGGGGGAGGGAGAGACACTCAGGTTCAGCCACGGCGGCAGCAATGCCGGCTTCAAGTGTTCTCTCATAGCCTGGCCACACAGCGGCGAAGGTGTGGCCATCATGACCAACGGGGACCTCGGCGGGTCGCTCTACACAGAATTGCTGCACAGCCTGGCCCTG
Source organism: Candidatus Aminicenantota bacterium (assembly GCA_030614685.1). Taxonomy (GTDB): domain Bacteria; phylum Acidobacteriota; class Aminicenantia; order Aminicenantales; family Aminicenantaceae; genus JAUXEH01. The sequence goes on along the minus strand of JAUWTO010000114.1, from coordinate 156 downwards.
GAGTACGGCTGGCCCGGCTTCAAGCCGCAGGAGAAGGAGGTCATGGGCCTGCCGGACGATACGCTTACGGAATATGCCGGGACCTACAAGATGTCGCCCTCCGGCACTTTGAGCATTGTGAAGGAGGACGGACGTGTTTTCGCCGACCGCCTCTAT
>JAUWTO010000102.1 GCA_030614685.1 Candidatus Aminicenantota bacterium | reverse complement strand
GTGAAGGCCTTGCGGTGATCCGCTCGCCGCAGTGCCCCTATATCCCAGATGCCACCGACACCGTGCTAGAAGCTGCCCGCGATCTCGGGATCACGAGCCAAGTCGTAGAGCTCAAGAGCAGTCAGGAAATCAGAGAAAAGGCACCCTCTCCCTACGGAGTCTTCAGTATCGTCTACAACAACCGGCTGCTGGCGTATCACTATATGCTTCCGAAAGACCTGAATATAGCTCTGAATGAGACTGATGATTAAGGAAGCCCAGATGGCGTTTCAGCATTAATTTCAGCATCCTCTGAGCCCTCTGCGCCTGGGAAATTCATCCTTTCGAACAACCAATATGTTCATTTAAAATGAAAATATCAGAAGTTCGGAGGCAACCTTTATTATTCACTTTTCGTATACATATAGTGAGGAAACAGAAATGAAGCTATTATCCCGAAAAGAGGAGATGCTGCTGCTGGCGGTGTGGAGCCTCCAGGAAAAGGAGGGGGCCTATGGTGTCACCATCCGGAAGCACATAGAGGCAAGGACCGGGATCAGATGGTTGTTCGGCGCCATCTACGCCCCCTTGGGACGCCTGGTGGACATGGGATACATGGAAACCTATACGAGTGATCCTCTTCCCGAAAGGGGAGGCCGGAGAAAGATCCTCTACCGCCTGACTCCATCAGGGAAAGACGCTCTGCTGAAGGTCAAGGAGATCAACACGGCCCTCTGGGTGGACATCCCCCGTCTCAAAAACAAAAGGTAGACCATTGGAGGACAATCCTCGTATTCCCATCAGGACCAGGCTCCTGAGATCGCTGCTCCGAGCCTCTGTGCAGGAATCCGCGGCCGAGGATTTTGAAGAGCACTATCAGTTCCTGGCCGGATCCAAAGGCCGCGTCAGGGCCCTGCTCTGGTTCTGGATCCAGATCATTTGCCTAATCCCAGTCTTCTTCAAAGACACTCTTCTTTGGAGTCTCGCAATGTTTAGAAATCATTTGAAAATTGCGCTGCGCGTCATCAAGCGCCAGAAAGGATACTCTGTCATCAATATCACGGGCCTGGCCATTGGGATCGCCTGCTGCATCCTCATCCTGCTGTGGGTCCGGGATGAGCTCGGATATGACGGATTTCATGAGAACAGAGACAGCATCTACCGGATTGTTTCCAAAAGCCTTGCCGCAGGTGTGTCGGAGTATTATGCGGTCACTCCCCTTCCGCTGGGACCCGCGCTCCAGCAGGAATACCCGGAAGTTGTGATGGCGACAAGGTACAATGGGATGCAGCTGGATCTCCGTCTCGGATCGGAGACCCAGGTTGAAAGCGGGACCTTGGTCGATCCGAATTTCATCCAGATGTTCTCCTTCGGGCTGCTGCAGGGCGATAAAGAAAGCTGCCTGGACGATCCTTTTTCCATCGTCCTCACTGAAAGCCTGGCAGGAAAATACTTCGGAAACCTAGACCCGGTCGGGCAGGTCTTGACCACGCAGGCGGGGACGGATCTCAAGGTCTCCGGCATCATGAAAGATGTCCCCCACAAGTCTCATCTCCAGTTCGATTTCCTCATCTCCTTCGAAATCCTGGCGCGTCTGGGCCGCGATCTGAACAACTGGGAGGATGTCTCCTATTTCACCTATGTCATGCTTGACACTGATGCGAACGTCTCGGATGTCAACCGGATGATAGAGGAAATCTTGGAAAAATATCGGGAGCGACGGAGCTCCTCCCGCTATCTCCAGCCGCTCAAGGACATCCACCTCCGGTCCCACTTCAAATTCGACATGGACGGGCACGGGGACATTCGCTACGTCTACATCTTCTCCATCGCGGCAGCGCTCATCCTGGTCATTGCCTGCATCAACTTCATGAATCTGGCCACCGCCCGGTCCGGGGGACGAGCCAAAGAGGTCGGGATCCGCAAGGTCTTAGGCGCTCACCGCAGCCATGTCATCCGGCAGTTTTTCAGGGAATCAATGCTCCTGACCCTGGTGGCCTTCCTGGCCTCGCTGGCAATGGTAAGGCTGCTCCTGCCGGTTTTTAATGTCCTGTCCGGCAAGCCGCTGGTCTTTGATCTCAGGCTGGACCCGGTCCTTTACATCGGCCTCCTGGGGATCATCCTCTTCACCGGCCTTCTCTCGGGCAGCTACCCCGCGGTTTTCCTGTCCGCCTTCCGGCCAGTAAAGGTGCTGAGGGGCCGGATCGGTACAGGGGGCAAGGGGTCTCTATTCCGGCGAGTCCTGGTGGTAACCCAGTTCTCGCTCTCCATCATCCTGGTCATCGGGACGCTGGTCATTTATCACCAGATCCACTATATGAAAAACGCCAACCTGGGATTCGAAACAGATCATTTGATCTACATCCCCATGTCTCAGGAGATTCACGGGAATTACGACGCGGTAAGAATCGAGCTCCTCCGCAATCCAGGCATCCTGAACGTAACTGCCGTGGACCTCCTCCCCATCTATGAGGGCTCGGGGACATCGAATGCGGCATGGGAAGGCAAATCCGCGGATTTTCAATTACAGATGCGGATCGGCGCCGTCGATTACGATTTCCAGGAGACCTTTGGGCTGAAAATGGTTCTGGGACGCTTTTTTTCAAGAGAAATCACGACCGATTCCTCCGAGGGTTTCGTACTTAATGACGCGGCGGTCAAAGCCATGGGCCTGGAAGATCCCATCGGCAAACGTTTTGGCTGGGGGGAGAGGCAGGGCCGGGTCATCGGTGTCATCCAGGACTACCAGCTCCGCACCCTGCACTACGAAGTGGAGCCCCTGGCCATTTTTGTTGACCCTGACTGGCTCAACTTTCTGTGTGTGAAGCTCGATGCAGAAAATGTTCCGCGGTCTCTGGCATTTCTGGGAGACACCTGGGGGAAGCACAGTCCCGAAAATCCCTTCCAGTTCCGGTTCTTCGATGACGACATCGATACACTCTACAGAGCGGAGGAAAGGATCGGCACCCTGTTCAGGTACTTCACCCTGCTGGCCGTGTTCATCTCCTGCCTGGGGCTCTTCGGCCTGGCCTCGTATCTGGTCGAACAGCGGACCAAGGAGATCGGGATCCGCAAGGTTCTGGGAGCGTCGATCCCGAAGATCTGCCTCCTGCTCTCCCGGGAGTTCTTCAAATGGGTAGTGGTCGCTAACCTGATCGCCTGGCCAACGGCCTATTTCGTGACGGAGGAATGGTTACAGAGCTTCGCAAACAGGGCCGGCTTCTCACCCTGGATCTTTGCTCTTTCCGGAGTTCTATCGTTCACGGTGGCCGCAGCCGCGATCGGTTATCAATCGATAAGGGCAGCGTTCAGCAATCCCGTCAAGTCACTCCGCTACGAGTGACAGGAGAGGTCACGCCTCCTCGACCACACTCCAGCCCATGGCATCGGCCAGGCCATAGGCCTGCTCCACGCATCCTAGAACATGTAGGCGAACTTGGCAAAAAAGGTGTGCCCCTGGTCGCCCTTCTCTCCGAACTCCGCCGTCCCCTTCTGGTAAGCCAGCTGGAGCGTGCCAAAGGGCGGCTGGAAGCGGTAGACAAACAGGACCTGGACGTTGTGCTTGTCAATGGCAGTGTGCACCTGGTAGAAGAGCTTGACATAAAGATCCGGGGTGAAATGATTGGTGGCACGGAGGGCATGGATCCAGGTGCTCTCACCGTCCGGATCGGGTTCGTATATCAAGCGGGAGAGCCTGTATTCGATGGAGAGCCCATTCAGAATCATGTAATTGATGTTCCCACCGATCAGGTGAAAGTCCAGGTCAAAATTGTGCCCGAAGCTGTAGCTGACGCTGGCGTTCTGCCATTCGCGGGTGTTGTAGCCGAGCTCGATGTCCGTCTTGTGATTGCGGAAATCCTTCTCGTACAGCTTGTATTCCTGATGGTGGCCCAGCTCCAGGGAAAATTTGTTCCGCAATTCGAAATCCATTCCCTGGTCGATCTTCCAGCTCCGCAGGGTCCCGTCGAGACCCCAATAGATATTGTAGTTGGATTCATAGTCGATGCTGTTGAACATGGTCCGGCCCATCCACCAGGTCTTGCTGATAGCCGAGTCCAGCTCACGGCGGTCGTCATCCCGAACGAATCCGACCTCGTTGGCATTATCCGCAAAGTACTCGCCCAGCTGAGTGTAGCGCAGGTGGATGTGGAAGGTAGCGGTATCATAGCTGGGGCGGAGGAAGAACGCGAGGTTGCTCCCGCTGTACTCCCCGTAGCTGGCCGCCAGCTGACCCGTGAAGCGGAACGTGTCGGTGAAATACAGGGCCGTGTCGAATCCCACTGTACCACTGTTCTTTCCATCGATGTGCTTGTTGGCCAGCAGGAATCCCACGGTGGAGCCCCTCATCAGGGCCTTTTTTGCCCTGAAGATACTGAAATTGGCCGAATTTTCATCCCGAGCCTCATCCGGTTTGGTCTGGACCGTCATAGCCTGATACTCGTATCCGCCGGATTTCCCGTAGGCCTTGGCCCCGCCGTAGATATCCCCGACCCGGCGCGAGTAGAACAGGCGGATTCGCTGCTTATAGATCTCTGCCCCCTCCAGGAAAAAGTTACGTTTTTCAGGGAGATAGGTCTCGAACCGCGTGAGATTGATCACCTCCTGGTCCGCTTCGACCATGGCAAAATCCGGGTTCAGGGTCAGGTTTCCTGAGACCTGTGGGGAAAAGGCATACCGGGCATCCAGCCCCATGCGCACATTCGTGCCCTCGTCGACCTCGGTTTGAGATACGATGTACGGTATGATCTGGCCCCGCTTGGCCGCCTTCTGTAGATCAAGGCCATTCAGCTCCCCGAACTGGGAGACCCGGGTGTAGGACTCCATCGGGCCGGTCCAGAAGCTGTATTCCAGTTTGCGGGGTATAAACCGCCCCATGCTGAATCCCCAGGTCTTCCCCTCCCCCGGCATGTACTTGATACTCTTGAAGGGGACGGCGATCTCGGCGCTCCATCCGTAATCCGTCTTCTGGGCCGCTGATTTCCAGACAGCGTCCCAGGTAGAATCCGTGGAGCGGCCATTATCCGTGATGCGGCCGTCGAACTGGGTGCCTCGGAGATTGGTGCCGATGAGGTAGGCGCTCTGGTGGTCCAGGAACGTATCCAAGGCGACATACACCGCATCATCCGAACTCAGTTCTGAATCCCTCTTGGTGATACTGGAGGCGATCCTCTCGGGTTCTGCATCGTAGCAGAGGAAGCCGAAGTAGATGTTGTCGCCGTCATACAGGACCCGGACCAGGGTCTTCTCGGTCCCTGGTGCACCCCGATCCGGCTGGAACTGGATAAAATCCCCGGCCTCGGGCGCCTCGGCCCACACCTCTTCTGAGAGCAGCCCATCGATCTCGATCGGGACCTCGATGCGCAGGGCCGTCAAGTTTTTCAACTGCCACTGGCCCAGGACAAACAAGGGAAACAGGCATAAAACTGCCGCGACAAACAGAAGCTTGGAGTGCCGGATCTTCACTAGGTTTCTCATGAACTCAAAAATCTACCACGTTTAAGGGAATCTGTAAACAAGTACTCCCCAAGTTTCAGGATGGATCAGGCTGCGACACTTGGTCAGCGCTGCGACAGAAATTCGCGGACAGGTGCGATATCCAGCACAAAGCAGCTGCGGCCGTGGGTGCCGATCACGATCTCGCTCTCCCTGGGGTGTACCACCAGGTCATGCACCGGGGTGGTCGGGAGGTGATTGCACAGGGAGTGCCAGGACGCGCCCCGGTCCGGGGACACATACACACCCAGGTCGGTCCCGACATACAGAATGTCTGGAGAAACGGCATCCTCCCGGATGACGTTTATGGATTCGGCGGGCAGGCTGCCCGAGATAGAGGTCCAGGTCTGTCCAAAGTCGTGCGACACAAAGAGGTAAGCGGAAAAATCATCTTGGCGGTATCCGGTCAGGGACACGTATACGGTCGCCTTGTCGAAGCGGGATGCCTCCACGCGGCTCACCCACTTGTGGGGCAGCCCCTCCCGGATCAGGGCCCAGGTTTTCCCGTCATCCTTTGTGACCTGGACATTCCCGTCATCCGTCCCCGCATACAGCAGTCCCTGCTGCAGGACCGATTGGGAGAGTGAGGTGATGGTGCCGTAAGGGACGTTGCCCTGCTGGTCCGGCCCCGGGTCAGTCGAGAGGTCGGGGCTGATGCAGCTCCAACTGTCTCCCCGGTCGGGTGATTTGAAGACTTTGTGCGCGGCGTAGTACAGGGTGGAAGGGTCATAATGGGACACGAAGAAGGGCGTCATCCAGTTGCGGCGGAGCGGGGGGTCGCCCTCCCCGGCCCGCGGCATGATGTCCTCGGTCTTTCCGGTGCGCATGTTCTTCCTGCGCAGCACTCCGAACTGGTGCTCGTAGTAGATGACGTCCGGGTCGGTAGTGTCGAGCCAGGTGAAATAGCTGTCGCCCCCGCCCCAGCGGTCCAGATAGACATGTGTCCAGGGATCCTCAACGCCGTACTTGGTCAACCTGTCTTTGATATCGTGTGTGGATGGACCGAACAGAGCAGCGTTATCCTGGGTCCCGCCATAGATGTTGTAGGGCCTGGCCATATCCACGGTGACGGCATAGAACTCGCCGATGGGCAGGTTGTTGAGATGCAGCCACGTCTCTCCCCGGTCATGGGACATATAGAGCCCGCCGTCGGTTCCCAGCAGGAGGCGATCCGGATCTCGAGGGTCGATCCACATGTCGTGCATGTCCAGGTGCAGGACCCGGATGTCGTGGGACAGCACATGGACGACGGTCTCGCTGACGTTCGTGAACGCCTTCCCGCCGTCTCGCGAGCGGACGAGCTTGTTCCCCAGGACGTAGATCTCCTCCGGGTCGTCCGGCGAGACCCGGATCAGGCAGAAATCATAGCCGATGGCTGTCGGGACCGATCCCTCATGGGTCTTGAGCCAGGATTCCCCCTTGTCGTCGGACCGGTAGACCTCGCCGGCGATGCGCCTCTTCCCGTCGGGGCGAAGGGCATGGTTGTCCAGCAGGGCGTACACCGTGTCCGGTTCTGAGAGGGAAACGGCCAGCCCGAACCGGCCTGTCACCGTCCCGGTCGGCAGTCCCTTGGTCAAGCGCCTCCAGGTCCGTCCCGCATCCGCTGACTTATACAGAGCGCTCCCCTCGCCGCTGGCGGTGTGGTTCCAGGCTTTCCGGTCCCTTTCCCAGGCCGCGGCATACAGGGTCCTGTTGTCTTCGGGGTCCATCACCACCTCGACGATCCCGACCCGGTCCGAGATGTAGAGGATCTTTTCCCACGTCTCTCCCCCGTCCGTGGTCTTAAACAGCCCCCGCTCTGCATTGAAACCGTAGAGATGCCCCAGCGCAGCCGTGTACACCACTTCCGGGTCCTCGGGATCGATCACGATCCGGGGGATGTGATGGGAGTCGTGAAGCCCCATGTTTTGCCAGGTCTTGCCGCCGTCGGTGGACTTAAAGATGCCGGTCCCGGAATAGGAGCTCCGGGCCATCAGGACCTCTCCGGTCCCCACCCACACGATGTCCGGATCAGAGGATGCGATGGCGATGCAGCCGATGGCGAAGGTCGATTCTTCCTCGAAGATCGGCTCCCAGGTCGTGCCGTTGTTCACGGATTTCCAGAGGTTGCCGGCCCCAGGCCCCAGGTAGATGGTGAAGGGCTGGTCCGGGTGACAGGCGATGGCCTCGATGCGGCCGCCTTGAAGCTCGGGCCCCACGGCCCGCCATCTGAGGTCCTTGAAGGGAGACTCGGCCTTGAGCCTCTGATGATTCTCCCAGGACTCCATGCGCTCTTTGGGAGAAGTGGCCTGGCCGGCAGCCTGCATGGCCATGGCAGATATGAAAAGAATCAGGAAAAGGATACGGCATTTTTTCATGATCGACTCCTGTGCTCTCAAGGCTATTAAAAACCGGGTTCGGAACGCTCGACGATCCTCAGGCCGCCCCGGAGATCGATTCCCTCTCCCGCGATTTGAATGGTGTAATCGCCGGGCTGTGCGAATTGAAAATACTGGGTGAAATAAGGCCGCGGGCTGTCTACCCTCTTTCGCACCAGGTCCCACCGGATCTGGTTGAAGCCCTTGCGGCCGGTGTGAGTCGTCTCCCAGATACTCCGTCCCCTCTTGTCGTTCACGGAGATGGTCACCTCGGCACCGTGAGTGAGAAAAAACGTAATGGGCACCTTCTCCATGGTGCTGTAGTTCGGATCGCGGTGGGTGTCGTTGATCCAGGGCAGCCGGGCCAGAGGCGTATCGAACAGGCAAGGCTCCTGCGGCTCTCCTTCATCGAAGGCCTGCTGGATGGGGCGGAGGTTCATCTTATAGATCCCCCGGCCGTGGGTTCCCACCACCAGGTCCATCTCCCGCTCCTGGATCACCAGGTCGGATATAGCGGTGGCGGCCATTTCGGGGCCCAGCAGCGACCAGCTGCG
>JAUWTO010000260.1 GCA_030614685.1 Candidatus Aminicenantota bacterium | reverse complement strand
GTTTAATATATTTGTCTTCCTCTACACCATGTACTTCTTTCTCATGGACGGAGAAAAGCTCCTGAATCGGATTCTGTACTACCTGCCTCTCGAGGAAAGCGACGAACTCCGCATGCTGGACAGGTTCACGTCCGTCACGAGGGCGACCCTGAAGGGCACGGCCGTGATCGGCATCCTGCAGGGCGGGCTGGCCGGCCTGGCGTTCGCTGTGGTGGGCATCCCCAGCGCCGTGTTCTGGGGGACCATCATGGTGGTCCTCTCGGTCATTCCCGGCATAGGAACCGGATTCGTGTGGGTCCCGGCCGCCATCATCCTGGCCGCCACCGGACACATGGGCCAGGCCATCGGGCTGGCCCTGTTCTGCGGCCTGGTCGTGGGGAGCCTGGACAACTTCCTGCGGCCGCGGCTGGTGGGGAAAGACACCCAGCTCCCGGATCTGCTCATCTTCTTGGGAACCCTGGGCGGGATCTTTTTCTTTGGTGTCCTGGGGATTATCATCGGTCCCATCGTGGCGGCCCTATTCGTGACCATCTGGGAGATCTATGGTGAGGTCTTCAAGGATGTTCTGCCGGAGGTCCACAATATCGACGAACATGCATCGGCAGGGGAGCCGGTCCTCGATCCCGAAGCGGATGCAGAACCGTCTTCCGAGAGTCCGGAAGACGAGGAGCCCCCCGGGTTATAAGAGACCGGCCCGACTCGAATATAGCGACTTTTTCCTGCCCCGCAACCTTTTTCCCTTTTCCGCGTATACTATAGTGATTAGTATTAATAAATAAGACATATCTGTTTACAGTGAGGTTGTCGCCATGAAACTCTTGTCCCGAAGCGAGGAGATCGTACTGCTGGCCGTGTGGCGTATGCAGGGCAATGCCTACGGTGTGAGCATCAGGGAGCAGGCCTCCCGTGTCACCGGACACGACTGGACCTTCGGGGCTGTGTACGTGCCGCTGGACAAGCTGACTCGCAAGGGTTTTGTGTCCAAGGTCTCGAGCGAGCCTTCTGCACGGCGCGGGGGGCGCAGCAAGTGTCTGTATGAGCTGACCCGTGAGGGCCGTGAGGCCCTGAGAGAGATCCGTCGGGTCCAGGAAGCCCTCTGGGAAGACATCCCGGATGTGGCATTCGATAAATGACAAACAATCCCTATCCGCCGAGACCCGCCGAGTGGCTGCTGGAGAGATTTCTAAGCTACGAGGATTTTGACCATCGACTGGGAGACTTTGCAGAGGCCTTTCGCTGCCGGGTCGAGGACTCAACCGCGTACGCTGCTCGCATGTGGTACTGGGCCCAGGTGCTGCGTTCGCTTCCCAACCTGATCAAGAATACCATGTATGGGAGTTTTGGCATTATCAACAGTTTTTTCAAGCTCGCCTTCAGGAACATACGCAAACACAAGGTCTTTTCCTTCATCAACATCACCGGCCTGGCTGTGGGCCTGGCCATGTTCGTGCTGATTGCCCTTTACATCCGTTTTGAGCTGAGCTTCGACAGGTTCCATGAGAACATCGACCGCATCGTCCGCGTGGAACAGATTCTGGATCACAACGGCCCCAAGGAGGCCTCGGCCGGCTGCCCGGCGGCGCTCTCCGGTCCCCTGGCTGCGGATTACCCAGAATTTGAGGCTGTTTCCCGCGTCGTATCCGGAGGCACAGCGGTCATCAGGCTGGATGGGGATCAGAGACTGCGGGAGAGGGCCTTCTACGCAGACAGCGCCTTCTTCCAGATATTCTCTTTTTCCTGGATGGGGGGCGATGCCGCGCATGCCTTGGACGCTCCCTATTCCGTGGTCCTGACAGAGAGCCTGGCAAAAAAGATCTTCGGACAGCAGGAGCCGGTTGGGCAGGCCATCCATCTCGATGACGACAACGACTACCAGGTTCATGGAGTCATTGCGGATGTCCCAGACAATTCGCACATCTCGTTCCAGATTCTGATCTCGGCGGTCACGATCTCGGCCGGAAGAGATACCGACCCCTATGCCAGTTGGGGCGACAACTGGGTCCCGCTCTATGCGCTCCTCCAACCGGATGTGTCCTGGCAGCAGACCAGCGAGAAGATCCGTTTCGCGCTCAAGAGATACCAGGGCGAGGAAAGCCGTCACGAACTCTATCTGAGGCCCCTGTCCCGCATCCACCTCTATGCCGACGTCAGACACGAAATCGGCTTGGTGGGCAGCATCAAGAACATCTATATATTCACGGCTATAGCCCTCTTTGTGCTGATCATTGCGGGCATCAACTTCATGAACCTGACCACGGCCCGCTCAACTGACAGGGCGCGGGAGGTCGGGCTGCGCAAGGTGTCCGGCGCCCAGCGGAGCTCTTTGATCCGGCAGTTCCTGGGAGAGTCCATATACACGGCCTTTGTTTCTTTGTTCCTGGCCTTCGTGCTGATCGTGATCTTTCTCCCCGAGTTCAACCGCATCGTGAACCGCGAGCTGTATCTCTCACTGCAGCAGGACTGGCTGTTTTTTCTGGGTGTGCTGGTCCTCACCCTCCTCGTGGGCATCCTGGCCGGCATCTATCCCGCCTTTGTCCTGTCATCCTTCCAGCCGGCCTCTGTGCTCAAGGGCCGTCCGTCCTCCTCTTCCCGCTCCGTCATGCTGCGGAAGGCTCTTGTGGTCTTCCAGTTCTTCGTCTCCGTCACCCTGATCAGCGGCACCATCATCGTTCTGCAGCAGGTGCATTTCCTGCTGCAGAAGGACCTGGGCTACGATTCCGAGCAGATCTTAACCTTCCCGATATTGATTTCGGATGCGGGGACATATCGTGCGTTTCGAAGTGAGGTCCGCCAGGATCTCAATGTGGTCAATGTGGCTGCCCACGATTACATGCCGCATTCCTCTTCCAACTGGACCCGGGTCTCCTGGGAAGGGGCGGCAGAGGACGAGTGGATGAAGATGAACGTCAACTACATCGACAAGGACCTGATGGACACCTACGGCATGACCATCGCTGCAGGCCGGGGATTCTCCCCGGAATACGGGGCGGACCAGGGGCCTGTGGTGATCCTCAACGAGGCCGCCGTCAAACAAATCGGGTGGGAGGACCCTGTCGGGAAGCACATTCAGTACTGGGGTGACTATAAACATACCCAGGTCGGCGACACGGAGGTAGTGGGAGTGGTCAAGGACTTCCATTTCCTCTCCCTCCACAATCCCGTGACTCCGCTCATGCTGCGGCTTTATCCGGCTGATAGTCCCAGCTGGAGCATCTCGATCAAGGTCCGCGAGCAGGACCTGCCCGCCACCATCGCCGGGATCGAGAGCCGGTTCCAGCAGTTTTTTCCCGAGGATGTCTTCAACTACCGCTTCCTGGATGAGGATTTCAGCCGGATGTACCAGGAGGAGCGGAAATCAGGCCGGGTGATCCTCTACCTGGCGTCACTGGCGATCGGCATCGCCTGTCTGGGACTCTTCGGTCTGGCCAGCTTTGCCACCAAGAAGCGCACCAAGGAGATCGGCATCCGCAAGGTGGTCGGTGCCTCGGTAGGTAACATTACCTGGCTCCTGAACGCCGATTTTCTCAAGCTGACCCTGGTGGGCTGTGTCCTGGCCTGTCCTGTCGCCTATTTTGTCATGCACCAGTGGCT
>JAUWTO010000115.1 GCA_030614685.1 Candidatus Aminicenantota bacterium | reverse complement strand
GTAAATGCTGGAAATTTTGTAGAGGAGAGCGCGGATTATCATTGCTTTGTGCCCCCATGGGGGGAGACGGGTCACTGTAGCGGGTGATATCCGGATATCACTATCCCCAGTCGTGTCAACTCAGGGGATCATCGATTCTGGAGGTGGGCTAGGCGGGTGCGGGCGTCAGCAAAGGCGTGAGGATCGGGATCGGCGCGGGCGGGCGCTGGATAGACTAATCCCATGTCACAGATATGTCACAAAAAGTACTTAAACCCGCTTAATTTGGCTTAATGGTGCTTAAAGGAAAACATGGTTTTTCAGGGGTAGGGGCTGGCGCTCCCGACGGGATTTGAACCCGTGTCGCCGCCTTGAAAGGGCGGTGTCCTAGGCCAGGCTAGACGACAGGAGCGCGAGGTGTGGTGAGCCGTGCTGGACTCGAACCAGCGACACCCGGCTTAAAAGGCCGGTGCTCTCCCTCTGAGCTAACGGCCCCTCCAGAAAGGGAAACTGTATTTATAAAGGATTTCGAAGCGAGAGTCAATATCAAGTCTGTTTTTCAAACCTGAGTATGATCCACCTCCCTCGGTGAGGCATGCTCTGAGCTTCATCATCGAGCACATAGCGCCTGAGGAAGACCGTATAGTTGCCGGATGTCCCGTCCTTCATATCGATCTTGATAGTCACTTCCCTGAAGAAAACCTCGCCCATGAATTCCCGGATCATGGGATAATCCCCGCCCAATGAAAAGTTGGCGATTTCCTCTTCCTTGGATGCAGCCTCGCGCGCCACGTTGTATTCCTTGACCAGCTCGTCGTGGGCTTCCCGCTGTACATCGTAGGCTTCCTGCAGCTCGTCGACCTTTTTCTGGGCGGTCGCCCTGGCTGTCCGGCTCCGGGCATTGTTTCGCTCGAAAACAGCGTTATCCAGCTCGTCGCGCGCGACCAGGGTGACACCGATGGAATCGTCCTGATTTTTCTTGAGCTCTTTCGCTTTGTCATCCATCTCCTTCAAGCCGAAGGGTTGGACGACCTCTTCACTCTGTCCGAGTATCTCCCAGGATGCAAAGTCGAAAGTCGCAGGTGAGATCGCCATGGTCCGCAGAGTCATGTTGTCGTTCATGGACAGGGAATTGAAGTATCTGTCCAAGAGGGTTTGTGCAGGATTGGATGAACAGCTGGAAACCACCGCGATCAAGAGTACTATCCCCAGAATAGAGAGAACCTTCCTGTTCATGCTTCCTCCTTGTTGTTTTAAGATGTTATTCGGATATATCAATTTTACTTTGTTTATTTTTCAAAAAGCAAGCAATATTAGACGGGATTCTCCAAATATTTCCATTTTTTGATCCTTTTCCTACACCTGTTTTTGTATTTTCTGGACAATTCGGACAATTTTTTTATTTTAATTGACAATGCTAGGAATCATTAATAAAATTTACTCTCTCCTGGGAAACCAGGAGTATTATTGATGCAGGATTTTTTACTTATTAATTAGCCGGTTAGTGGACCGGCTTGAGGCTCTTTGTATTAATATTTGTGTTGGCTCGCCTTGTGTGAGCAACCAATGATGCCATTATCATACGTTTTGCCTATCTGGTTGAACACTATCCCTTTGCACCCACATCACCATAAATCTTTTTACTAACTAAAAGGAGGATTCATGGAAATCCACAGAAAGATCATATTTGAAGGTGAGCTGGACAAGAACTTTCTGAGCGAGATCAAGGCAAAGTCCTATAGCGAGGAGATAAACCGCTGTATTCAATGCGGCACCTGCAGCAGCTCCTGCCCCATGGCAGAGTACATGGACTACTCTCCACGCAAGATCATCGCCATGGTGAAACACGGCTTCAAAGACGACGTTCTAAAGAGCTTCACTCCCTGGCTCTGCGCGTCGTGCTACAGCTGCCAGGTCCGCTGCCCCTCACAGATCAAGATCACCGATGTCATGTACTGCCTGAGGCGGGAGGCGGTGGAGGCCGGTGCCTATCCTTCGAAAATGCCTGTCCCGGCCCTGGCGCAGGAGATGCACAAGCTCATCGCCAAGAACGGCCGGAATTCCGAGCTGTGGCTGGTCGTGAAGATGTACCTGCGCCTGAAGGATTTTATCGGGCCTCTCAAGATGGCGGGAACCGGGATCGATTTGATGAGAACCGGGCGTTTGAGCTTGAAAATGGAAAAGATCAAAAATACCAAACAGCTTCATACTCTATTGAAAGCCGTATCAGAGGAGGCCAAATGAAAGAATATGCCTACTACCCGGGCTGCTCCCTGAAGGCAGGCTCCAAACACTACGAAGAGTCCCTGCTTCCCGTGTTCAAGGCCATTGGGGTGCCCATGAAAGAGCTGGATGACTGGAACTGCTGCGGCGCCACCGCCTATTTCTCGGTCGACGAGTCCATGGCAGAGGCCATCTGCGGCCGGAACCTCTCGATCGCGGAACAGGACGGCAGGGATATCATCGCCCCCTGCGCCGGATGCTACCTCACTATGAAAAAATCCAACGCCTTCCTGGGCTCCAGTCACGCCAAGGCAAAGAAGATCCTGACCGAACTCAAGAATGCGGGATGCGAGTACAAGGGCACGGTCGACGTGATCCATCCTGTACAACTCTTCACCGACGACGTTGGCCTTGACGCCATCAAGGCGAAGGTCACAAACCCCCTGAAGGGCCTGAAAGTGGCCTCCTACTATGGGTGCCAGCTCGTCCGCCCCTACACGGATTTCGACGATCCCGACTACCCCACCTCCATGGACGCGCTCATGGAGGCCATGGGCGCCGAAGCCGTCGATTACCCGGTCAAGGCCCGCTGCTGCGGAGGATCGCTCGCAGGGGTTCTGGACGATGTGGCCACCGGCCTGAACCGCGTCCTGCTGAGGGAGGCGAAACGAAACGGCGCCGACGTCATCGTGACCCTATGTCCGCTCTGCCAGTTCAACCTGGAAATGAATCAGAATAAGATCATCAAGAAGTACAAAGAGGACATCAAGCTGCCCATCCTCTATTTCACACAGCTGATGGGATTGGCGTTAGGAATAGCCAGAGAAGACCTGGGTTTTTCCCGGTCCGTAATCTCCCTGGACACCATGTGGGCGAAACTCTCAAACGGAGGAGCAAAATGAGCGATAACAACGGTCAAGCAAGAGTCGGAGTTTTTGTCTGTGACTGCGGCACCAACATCGCGGGCAAGGTCAATGTTCCGGAAGTGGTCGAGTTTGCCTCAAGGCTGGATAACGTCGTGGTAGCCAAGGAATACAAATTCATGTGCTCCGATCCGGGACAGGAGCTGATCAAAGAGGCCATCCGCACCCATGGCCTGAGCCGGGTGGTCGTGGCATCCTGTTCGCCCCTCATGCACGAACCCACGTTCCGGGGAGCGGTCACGGAAGAGGGCATGAATCCCTTCTACTTCCAGATGTCCAACATCCGGGAGCACGTCTCCTGGGTCACGAAGGACCCTGAAAAGGCCACAAAAAAAGCCAAGGCCCTGGTCTCGGCAGCGGTGAGGCGGGTCGTGTTTCACGATCCCCTGACCAAAAAAGAGGTCCCGGTCAAGCCCGAAGTGCTCATCGTGGGAGGTGGGATCGCCGGCATCCATGCTGCCTTGACCTATGCCAATTCCGGCAAAAAAGTCTATCTGGTAGAGAAGGAAGCCTCCATCGGCGGGCACATGTCCATCCTGGACAAGACCTTCCCGACCCTGGACTGCTCGGCCTGCATCCTGACGCCCAAGATGTCGGATGTGGGCAAACACCCCAACATCGAGCTGCTGACCTGGAGCGAGGTGGAGGAGGTCTCGGGATATGTGGGCGCTTTTAATGTCAAGATCAAGAAAAAAGCCCGGTATGTCGACATAGAAAAGTGCAACGGCTGCGGAGACTGCTGGTCCAACTGCCCGACCACTATCACCCCCTCGGAGAGGATTATCAGAAAAGGGGACGTCATCATCAAAGAATTGGTCAAAGACAATTGAACATGACACTTAAACAGATCCAAGAGATTCTTGACGCCGAGATCATCTGCGGTGAGGACTCCCTCGATATGGAGATCACGGCAGCCGGTGGATCAGATCTCATGAGCGACGTGCTGGCTTTCGGCCAGCCCGGGATCCTGCTCATGACCGGGTTGACCAACACCCAGTCAGTCCGCACGGCAGATATCGTCGATGCTAAAGCGATCCTGTATGTGCGCGGCAAAAAACCTGATAAAGGAGGCCTTGAACTTGCACGGGAGAAGGGAATCCCCATCCTGTCCACCAAACATATGATGTTTATGGCTTGCGGCCTGCTGTTCCGGGCCGGCCTTCCTGGAGTCGGCGGACTCCAGGATGAGTGACCATGTTTTGCGACGATGGATTATCACAGCATTTTCAGATCCAAGGCGGAGACTTCAGCCGCGCCGGCCGGGTTTCTACCACCATCAAGGAAATCCTGCAGGAGGTCGGCATCGATCCCGCCATCATCCGGCGGGCGGCCATCGCCTCCTATGAGGCGGAGATGAATGTCGTGATGTACGCACAGAAGGCCGACCTCACCCTGAAGCTGACGCCCGAGGAGATCACCATCCGCATCGAAGACCAGGGGCCGGGGATCAAAAACATCGACCAGGCCATGCAGGAAGGCTTTTCGACCGCCACGGACCAAATGCGCGAGATGGGATTCGGGGCCGGCATGGGACTGCCCAACATCAACAGGAACGCGGATGTTTTCTGGATCGGCTCAATCCGCGGCAAGGGCACCGTGCTGATCATCACATTCCTGCTCAAGAAAGGGGGCAAGGCATGAGTCCCTACCTGCATTTTCTCAAGATCGAGCCGGACAAGTGTGACGGCCGTATGAAGTGCATGCGGGTCTGCCCGACAGAGGCGATCCGTGTCCGCAACGGAAAGGCGCAAATCATCGAGGAAAAATGCGTGGACTGCGGGGAGTGCATCACCGCCTGCCCCCACGGAGCCATCGTTGCGCTCACCGATCCATTCGGCGAACTGACCCGATTCCGCCACACCGTGGCGCTGCCTTCCCCCGGACTGCACGCCCAGTTCGGCAAGGAGATCCTGCCCCAGAAGATCGTAGCCGGCCTCAAGCATCTTGGCTTCGACGACGCCTTCGACCTGTCGCTCACCTGCGGCGAAGTCAGCTTCGCTATCCAGGAATACCTCCGCGACTACAACGGCCCCAAGCCGGTGATCTCGAACGCCTGCCCCACGGTCGTCCGCCTGATCCAGGTCAAGTATCCATCCCTGATCGACCAGATCCTCCCCATCGACACTCCCCGGGAGCTGGCGGCCCGCGAGCTCAAGGCGAAAAAGGCCAAGCGCCTCGGCCTCAAGGAGAAAGAGATCGGCACCTTTTACCTGACCCCCTGTCCGGCCAAGATGATTTCCATCCGTCAGCCCGCGGAGAAGGGCCGCTCCTCCCTGGACGGCGCGATATCGATCTCAAACATCTATGGCCCGCTGCTCTCGGCCCTGGAAGGCGTGGAGAAAGACAGCTATGAGAAGGACCTGAAGAACATCTGCATCCTGGGTATGGGCTGGGCCATGTCCGGAGGGATCTGCCGCACCCTGCGGATCAAGAACTCCCTGGCTGTTTCCGGCATCCATGAGATCATCAAGGTGTTCGACGACATCGAAAAGGGGAAGCTGCGCGACATCGAATTCATCGAGGCCTATTCCTGCCATCAGGGCTGCGTAGGCGGCTCCCTGACCGTGGAGAACCGGTACCTCTCGTTCAACAAAGTACTCAAACTGATCGAGACCTTGGAATACGAAAAGATCAAGGCCTGTCCGGACATCCGGGAGGTGAGGAAGAAATATGAAGAGGGCTACTATTTTATGAAGGGGAAACTGGAGCCCCGGCCGCTCAAACCGCTCTCAGAGGACCTGAGCGAAGCCATCCGCAAAAGGCGGGAAAAGGGAGAGATCTACGAGAAGCTGCCCAAGATCGACTGCGGGGCCTGCGGATCTCCCACCTGCATGGCCTTTGCCGAGGACGTTATCATGAGAGATTCTGTGATCACGGACTGCATCTTCAACCTGCCCCAAAAGTTCGAAAAACTCTCCGAGGAATTTTCCTCCATGCTGGAGAAATCCATCTCCATGAGCGGAGTCCAGTCTCCGAAAAAGAAAAACAAAGACAAAAAAGGGAAACCATGAAACTCAACGCCATCAAAGAACAACTGGGGCTGCGACTCTTGACGGCCGACACCGGCCTGGAGGACGACGTCAGCGGGGCCTATGCCAGCGACCTGCTGAGTGACGTCATCGCCAACAGCAAAGAAGGCCATCTCTGGATCACGCTGCAGATCCATCAGAACATCGCCGCCGTGGCCAAGCTCAAAGACCACGCGGGGATCATCATCGTCAATAACCGCGAGCCCGAGGAAGAGACTCTCCGCAAGGCTAACGACGAAGGCGTGACCGTGCTCCAAACCTCGGACAGCGCTTTCGTGATCTCAGGGAAGCTCTACCGGCTCTTACATCCGGAAGGATAAGGATAACACATGCTGCGGAATTACAGGGCGGACCTGCACATACATACCTGTCTGTCACCATGCACAGATCTGGATATGTCCCCGCAGGCCATCGCCCGGCAGGCCAAGCACCGGGAGATCGACATCCTGGGCATCTGCGATCATAACTCCGCCGAGAATGTGCCGGCCCTCATGCAGGCTGCAGACCAGTACTCCATCCGTGTGCTGCCCGGGATGGAGGTCACGTCCCAGGAGGAGGTCCATATCCTTGCGCTGTTCGACAACCTGGAGCCGGCCCTGGCCCTCCAGGAGATCGTGTACTCCCACTTGCCCGGCGAGAACGACGAGGAAGCCTTCGGCATGCAGGTCGTTGTGAACGCCGGGGGAGAGGTGCTCCACTTCAACCCAAAGCTCCTCATCGGCGCCTCCACGTTGAGCATCGAAGAGGTCGTCACACACATCAAGGCTCTGGACGGGCTGGCCATCGCCTCCCACATCGACCGCGAGGGATTCAGCCTTATCGGGCAGCTGGGATTTGTCCCGGATCACCTGGAAATAGACGCTCTGGAGATCTCTCCCCGCACCACCCTTGAGGACGCTGAGGAACGATTCCAGCCGCGGCTGCCGCTTACCTGCGCCTCGGACGCCCACTATCTGGACGACATCGGCACCGGATACACCACTTTTTATATAGAAGACCGGACCACCCGGGAGATCAGAAAGGCTCTCCGGGGGGAAGACGGGAGAAGGATCTCACATTAAAAGATAGGACCATGCAAGATCTATCACTGCACATACTCGACGTCGCTGAAAACTCGATCAAGGCGAAGGCATCCAGGATCGAGATCCGCATCAGCGATGTCGCTGCCACGGATCTCCTCTCCCTGGAAATCATCGACGACGGGCAGGGCATGGACGGCGAGTCCGTGAAAAATGCCCTGGACC
>JAUWTO010000032.1 GCA_030614685.1 Candidatus Aminicenantota bacterium | reverse complement strand
GCCTGCGTGCGGGGATAGAGGAGGAGGTTCGGCGGAAGGGAAGGGATCTCAAGGCCCTGAGGCAGGTCATAGGACAGGTCGAAACATTCCACCTCCACATCCCCATTTCCTTCCGTTTCCAGGCGGAGCTGAACTCCCCTCTCAGGCAGTGCGAAGAGGTAGAGCAGCAGGCGATGCGGCTTTCCGGCGTCGGACACCTGCTCGCCATGACTGGCGGAGAACAGCTTCTCCCCTTCCGGCCCGATCTTCAGGGTAAACGGATCGCCGGACACAAGCAGGACTCCCATGAGCGGCGCCCTGCGGGGCGAAGACACCCTGACCCAGGCTGCGGCGCGGCCTTCCCTGCGGGATACGGACTCGAATTCGATCCGGGGAGGAGCCACCTCGATCCAAGATGCGGGGCTCCCCAGGGCGGTTCCCCTCAGGGGAGACGGAGCGGTAAAGGCTCTTTCTTGACCGCCCTCCAGAAAGCCCTCGGCCCAGGCCGTCCTCTCGAATACACTCAGGAAGGCCGATACCCCATCGCTCTCGTAGATCACATGCTGGGGTAGGGGCCGTTCATTATGGGGCAGGCCGAAGAGCCCATAGCCGGCCGCCCCGAGGGCTGCAGCCAGGAACAGGATGCCGGTGGTCCAGAGGATCTTCTCCCGATAGCCAGCCAGGGCGGGGGTGAGGAGACCCAGCATGAGTCCCGGCAAAAGTATCGTCGGGGGCATCAAGCGAAAAGCGGTGTTGAAGGCGACAAACATCATGCTGAGCTGGATCAGGGCCGGCAGAGCCAGGATCCCGATCAGAAATACCTGAGCCCCGGACACCTCATCCGGTTCGTCATGGGCCAGGATCACCCACAGGGATATCACGGCGAACAGGAGCGGCCAGACCGTCAGAAAACTGGCTTGAGGCAGGAACAGGGCCGCGGCCGCCGCTCCCAGGGCCCACCAGATAAGAGCGCCTGCAGCCAGGGAGGGAGTGTCTTCCCATTTCCGAGCCCAGGCAAAGCATACCATGAATAGGAAGATCGTCATGCTGACCAGTGCGAGGAGAAAGGCATGCCGGAAGCCCGGATATTGGGAGATCACTGTATAGGTGTCACCGAAATGAGCGCGGAGGGCCTTCTCGAGGAGATAGGATATCGCGAAGGCAGCAGCACAGCACAGGGCCAGGCTGCCGAATCCCAGCAGGATCCCCCGGGTGGCCAAGTGTCTTTTCCAGAACCCGACGACCAGGGTCAAGGCAAACAGGCCCAGGGCCAGGCCGGTGAGGGGCCAGGCCCAGGCAACCGGGTAGGAGATCAGCCAGGGCCGCCAGAGGTTGAAGTAGACGGCATCCCCCGGGGGCTGTGAATCCAGAGGCAGGTCCTGGAGTCGGTTCACAAGCTGCAGGACGCCGGAGCCGTGGTGGTACAGGGTGTTGTCGTCCAGGTGTCCCAGGTCATCCAGGGGTGTATGGTAGGACTGCCAGCCATCGATGTAGGCAAAATTGAGGCCCGAGAGGCCAGCGGATTTGGCCAGAGTGAAGTCTGAGTCGTTGGGCATCATCTGGTATATGGCATGTGTCAGGGAGTTTCCGACCGGAGCGGAGGTGGAGCGGGCGAATTCCCTGATCAGCCAGGCATTGTTGGGGCCGGTCTCGTACATGAAGGTCACGCCGGAGCTCCCCCGTGCTTCGAAGTTGAGCACCACGCCCACGTCCTGGGCCCAGGGATGCCTCTCGAAAAACACCTGAGCACCGAACATGCCGATCTCTTCCCCGTCGGTGATGAGGGCGATAATATCGTTCTTGCCGGCTTCGCTCACGGTCAGGATGCGCAGGATCTCAAGGATGGCGGCGACACCGGCGCTGTCGTCATTGGCGCCTGGGGCATCGGGAACGGAGTCATAATGTGCCATGAGCAAGATCGCTCCACTGCTGTCCTGACCGGGTATGCGCACCATCAGGTTTTCCAGCCATGCGATCCGAGCGTATCCGTTTTCCCAGGAAGTCGTGCACATCTCCCGCTGGATCACGGGTACGAGATCGAGCCGCTGGAACTCTTCCAGGATGTATTCCCTGACCTTCCTGTGCTCGGAGGTGCCCAGGGGATGGGGAGCCTGAGCCATCCGTGCGATATGGGCTCTTTCGTTCTCGACTGAGAACTGTTTGAGCGACAGGGCCTTGGGCATCCCCGGTGGGAAGGTCAGCATCACCCCCAGGCCGATGCCCAGGGCTATCAGGGTCCACAATATGATGTAGGAGATCGTCTTGTTCACGTTCCACCTCCTGAAACCGGGGATTTTCTCCCCGATCGACAATCGTTTTCTCTCATCTTAGGCCTCATCCAGGGTAAGAACAAGGGGTGCGTGATCTGAGGGTGTAGGGCTGCGCCGCTTGCGGGGCCAGAGATCAACGCCGATCTCCACGATCCGCTCGAGTAGAGCGGGCGTAGCCAGGGCATAGTCGATGCGCATCCCCTCGTCTCTCCAGATGGCTCCTCCCATGTAGCCCCACCAGGTAAATTGTCGAGAATCTGGATGGAAATGACGGAGGACATCCGTCAGCCCCCAGCCAAGAAGGCTGGAAAAAGCCTCCCGCTCTTCGGGCATGGTGCCGATCGTGTCAAACAGGGCCTCGGCGGAATACACATCCGGGTCGGCATGAGCGATGTTGAAGTCTCCCACGAGGAGCATGGGTTCATCCGGGCGGTGGTTTTCCCCCAGGAAGCGGATGAGGTGTTCATACCATCCGAGCTTGAAGAGGAACTTGTCCTGACCGCGCTCGCCTCCATGGGGAACATAGAGGTTGTACAGGGTGAAGTCTGAGATCCGAGCCGCTATCGAGCGTTTTTGTTCGTCCCATTTCGGATCCCCGAAGCCCTTCCTCACCTCCTGCAGGGCGGGCTTGGCGCAGATGGCGACTCCATTGTAGGCCTTCTGGCCGGATACGGCACAGGTAAAGCCGAGGCCCTCGAATTCCGGTCGGGGGAACAATCCGTCCACGGCCTTGAGTTCCTGCAGACATAGGACATCGATGTCCTGGCCCCTGTGGTCGAGCCACTGCAGCACCAGGTCTTTACGGGCCCGGATGGAGTTGACGTTGTAGGTGCATATCTTCATCCTGCTCTGCCTCTCCGGATGTCTATCCATTATATCTGGAACCGGGCGAGAACGGAACCACTGCTTTGGATTAGTCGTCTACACTGCCGAAAGGGGCTGTCCGCCAGGCCCGGTTGACCAGGGTTGGAGGTCGATCAGGAAGGAGCGCACGCGAAGCGGTGGGCCAGCTGCACCGCAGCCAGCATGCTGCGGGAGTCGGCCTTCCCCTGCCCCGCGATGTCGAAGGCCGTCCCATGGTCGGGAGAGGTGCGTACGAAGGGGAGCCCCAGCGTCATGTTGACCCCGGTGTCGAATGCGATAAGCTTGAAGGCTATGAGGCCCTGGTCATGATACAGGGAGACCAGCAGGCGGTCGGGTCGATCCAGGGCCATCCGGGGCGCGATATCGGGCGGATGCGGACCGGAAACCGGCACCCCTGCGCCTCGGACCGCCTCCAGTGCGGGGATGATCTCCTTTCTTTCTTCGGTCCCCAGCAGTCCGCCCTCCCCGGCATGGGGATTCAGCCCGGAGACCAGGAGCTCTGGCCCTTCTCCCAGGATCTGAGCAGCATGTCTATGCAATCTGAGCAGGAAGTCTTGCAGTGGCTCTTTTCTGATCCTCTGCAGGGCTTCCCGGAGATGGAGGTGATGCGTGTACAGGGCCAGGTTCAGCCTCTCGGAGAAAAAGGACATGATGGCCCCGGGCCAAAACTGCTCCAGGTAATCGGTGTGCCCGGCCCAGGAGACGCCCGCCAGGTTCCAGGAATGCTTGGAGATCGGAGCCGTGACCACAGCCTGGAGTGTGCCCTTGCGGGCCTCGTCCACTGCGCGCTCCACGTAGCCGAAGGAGGCCCGGCCGTTGTATTCGGACGGTTCTCCCGTGACGAACGATTCCTGGGAAGTTCCAGCGTCCTGGATCCGACAGTGTTCGAGCACGGCAGACAAGCCCAGATGGTCGGCCTCTCGGGTGATTATGGAACGCGGCCCGAACAGAGTGTAATCAGCGATCGGCAGATGGGCTGAATCCAGGGATTTGAGGGTGACTTCCGGGCCTATGCCCCCAGGGTCCCCAAGGGTGATGCCGATCCGCGGGCGCGTCATTCCTGATTGTCAGCGGTACTCGGGTCCGGGGCCTTCTCGGCATCCGGTTGGTCCGGTTCGTGCTTGTACAGGTATTTGATGTTGCTCTTATAGATCAGCAGATTGGGCTCGCCTTCCCGGTTGAGTTTGAGGCAGTCACGATCATACCATTCGACATAGCCCTGTGTGACCTCGCCGTCTGTGAAGACGATCGTCATCAGGACTTTTTTATTCATCTGTTTGAGAAAGTAGTAATTTTCTGCATGCGTCTCGTAAGAGGGCTGGGACTTCCTTTTCGAGGTATCCCGGTCTCGATCCCGGCCTCGATCTCGATCCCGGCCTTGATCCCGGTTGGGTTTTTCCTTGTATTCAGAAAGATTGGGACGGATAAGTTTCCTGTTCATCTTATTTCTCCGTGGATGTAGACTGTGTGAGAAATACCCTAACTTGGTATGTATTATAGCACTTGCGGCGAAATAAGACAAACATCCCGCCCGTCTCCTTGGGATTCCCGCAGCGGCAGTGAATTGATACTGGATGATTCATTCAGAAAGGCGGGAACATCCGATGTCGCCACGACCTGCATCCAATAAACATGTGTATCCTTGGGTCAGATCATCACGGAATTGGCGATGCCGGCAAACAGAGGCCGATCCGCTATTTTGCGAAGCGTTGTTTCAGGGACTCGTAGACAAGAGGGAGCACGATCAGGGTGACAAGTGTAGAGGTCAGGAGCCCGCCTACCACAACCGTCGCCAGGGGCCTTTGGATCTCGGCGCCCGGGCCGCGGGCCAGGAGCAGCGGCAGCACACCGAAGATGGTCGTGAAGGTGGTCATCAGGACTGGTCTCAGCTTCTCTTTTACGCCCAGATTGATGGCGTTGCTCAGGCTTTCTCCGGATTTGATTTTTTGGTGAAAAGACGACATGAGGACCAGGCCGTCCTCCAGTGCGATTCCGAAGATGGCGATGAATCCGATGGAGGCAGGCACACTCAGGTAGAGGCCCGAGAGCTTCAGAGCCAGTATCCCCCCGGTAAGCGCCAAGGGAATGTTGACCAGTATGATCAGGACCTCCTGGAACGAATAGAAGATGGTGAAGAGGAGCAGCGCGACCAGGGCCAGGGTGATGGGTGTTATGAGGCTCAGGCGCCGGCTGGCCCGCTGCTGCAGCTCGAACTGGCCGCCCCATTTGACGAAATATCCAGAGGGGAGGTCCACCTTCTCCGCCAGCGTGCCCCGTGCTTCCTTCACAAAGCTGCCGATGTCCCGCCCGCGGATGTTGCACTGGATCGTAATGAACCGCTTGTTGCCCTCGCGGTTGATGATCCGGGGGCCCATGACCTCTTCTACCACCGCCATCTGAGCCAGCGGCACCTGACCGCCCTGGGGCAGCGGGATGAGCAGGTTCTGAAGCTGGTCGACATCCTGGCGGAATTCCGGTTGGTAGCGCAGGAAGATGTCGAAACGTTTCTGTTCCTCGTAGACTTGGCCCAGGGTGATCCCTCCCACGGCGGCCTCGATGGTCTCCTGTATGTCGCTGATGTTGACCCCGTAGCGGGAGATCCTTTTGCGGTCGAGGACGATCTGGATGTGGTTCTGGCCGGTGAACTGCTCCACCTGAATGTCCTCGGCGCCTGGGATTCCTCCGATCTCCTCCTTGATGTCCATGGCCAGATTCTTAAGCGTGTCGAAGTCTTCCCCATAGATCTTGACGGCCAGTTGGGCACGGACTCCGGTCAGCAGCTCGTCCAGGTTGTGTGCAATGGGTTGGGTCATGTTGAGGTTGATGCCGGGGAACTCCTCCAGACGATGCTCGATCTCGTGGATCAGATCATCCTTGGTCTTGAAGGATTTCCATTTCCGGATGGGATTGATGCGGATCAGGATCTCGGCGTCGTTGATGGCATGCGCATGACTCCCCACCTCCCCGCGGCCGATCCGGCTGAGCACACCGGTCACCTCCGGGACGGTGATAAGGACCTTTTCGATCTCCATGGTGGTGGACACGACTTCTTCCAGGGCAGCGTTGGGATCGAATGTCACTCGGAGGTGCTGGGTGCCCTCCTCCAGGTAGGGGATGTACTCCCGCCCCATGAATGGCACGAGGACCAGCCCACCAGCGAAGACAAGCAGTGTAACGGTGAAGACCTTCTTTCGGTTCCTCCGGCAGAGGGCGAAAAACGGAAGGTAGGCCTTCTTGATGTTGCGGATGAGGAATGGTTCTTCAGGACAGGATTTAGGCGGTTTGGTCTTGAGAAAAAAATAGGCCAGGGCCGGGATGGCCAGCAAGGCGAAGATAAGGGACCCGACCAGGGCGAATGAGATGGTGAATCCCATGGGCCGGAACATGATCCCTTCCACGCCGGTCAGCGTGAATATGGGGAGGAATACCAGGACGATGATGATGACGGCGAAGAAGAGCGGCCGGCCTACCTCCTGGGCAGCGGTCAGGATCGCCAGACGTTTGTCTTCACACTGCAGGCGCATGTGGCGGTGGATGCTCTCCACCAGGATGATGGCCGCATCCGCGATGAGACCGATGGCGATGGCCAGCCCTCCGAAGGAGATCAAGTCTGCAGCCAGGTTGAACCGCTGCATCAGGATGAAGGAGAAGAGGATGGAGAACGGCAGGGCAAGCACCGCGATCATGGCGGAAGGAAAGTCTCCCATGAACAGGAACAGGACGAGGATGATCAGGATGATGCCGATGATCAGGTTGGTGGAGACGGTGGAAAAACACTGCCGGACCAGGGAAGCCTGCTTGTAGAAGGGGACGATTTCGACTCCGGCGGGAAGCGAGGCATTGATCTCCGCGATCCGCGCCTCCAGGTCCGTTATGACCTTGGCGGTGTTGGACCCGAAGAGCTTGAGCACCATGCCCACCACTTTTTCGCCCTCTCCGTTGACCAGGGCGGCGCCGCGGCGTATCTCCGGAAGGACCTTGACCTCTGCCACATCGCGGAGCTTGATGGGAGTTCCCTGATAGCTGGCGAGCACGATCTCGCTCAGGTCCTCGATCGTCTTGGCCAGGCCCACGGAGCGGACAATGAACTCTTCCTGTCCTTTGGTGATGAAGCTGGCGCCCACGTTCTGGTTGTTCCGGCGGACTTTATCCATAAGCTCGGCCAGGGTCAGGTCGTACTTGAGGAGGGCCCGGGGATCCACCAGAATCTGGAACTGCTTGACCTCGCCTCCGATGCTCAGGACCTGGGACACCTCGGGAACGGACTTGAGCTCGTACTTGATGAGCCAATCCTGCAGTGTGCGGAGCTCCAGGGCGGAATGTCCTTCCCCTTCCAGGTAATAGAGATAGACCATTCCCAGGCCCGTGGCGATCGGGCCCAATACCGGATTGTCTGCGTGTTCGGGGAGCTGATCCTTAGCCTCGAGTACCCGCTGCGCTACCAGCTGCCGGGCCCAGTAGATATCGGTCTTGTCTTCGAAATAGACGTTGACGAGGGACAGGGCATAGGAAGAGGTGGAACGGATGTTCTTGACCTTGGGCAGGCCGAACATGCTGGATTCAAGCGGATAGGAGATGAGCCGCTCGACCTCTTCCGGGGCCATGCCGTGCGCCTCGGTGTAGATCTGGACCAGGGGCGGGGAGGGATCAGGGAATACGTCGATGGCCAGGCTGCGGTAGGCCGTGTAGCCCAGCACGGCCGTGAGGACCGTCGCCAGCACGATGAACATCCGCTGCTTCAGGGAAAATTGGATGATTTTTTCGATCATGATCTTGGTTTCGTTGGGATCAGTGGACGTGGGAATGCCCGAACGTGCCTTTGCTGATCTCGGTTTTCAGGGTGAATGCCCCTTTCAGGACCACGTCCTCATGTTCTGTCAAGCCCGCGAGGATGATGCGGTGGTCACCGACCTTGTCTCCGATCCGGACATGCCGGACCGCAAACACGTCTCCCGCTTCCCGGACAAAGACGACCTTCTCCCCGTCCAGGATCTGGACCGCCTCCTCAGGTACGGCCAGGACTTTCTCTCCGTCGTTGATCGGGCTCTCCAGGACTCCCTGGACATACATATTGGGTTTGAGCAGGCCCTCGGGATTTTCCACCTCGACCCGGACCTTCATGGTCCGGAGTTTCTCATCGAGGAGGTTGGAGACGTAGGTGATGTGCGCCGGGAAGCTGCGCCCCGGGTAGAGAGAGGTCTGGATGGACACCTGGCTCTTCACCGAGACGAGGGGGATATCCTTCTCATAGACATCGAGGTGGGCCCAGAGCCTGCCCAGGTCCGAGACCGTGAGCAGGATCTTCTCGGGCTCGATGTGGGCGCCCCTCACCACATCCCGGAAGATCACGGTCCCGGATAAAGGGGACAGGATGGGCAGGAGGGGGTCTGCCACATCACACTTATAATCTTGGTCTTCGATCAGGCTGCATTTCTGGATAAGTGTCTCGATCTGGTCATGCGTCAAGCCCAGCGAGTGCAGCTTCGATCCCAGCACACCATATTCTGTGGCCAGTTTTTCGTTCTCGGCCTGGCGGCGCAGATACTCTTTTTCCTCGATGGCTTTGGCCTCCCAGAGGGCCTGGGCCCGCTCGTATTCGGAGCGGCTCAGGTTGTATCTGGCCCTGGCCTGGAGAAAGTCCGCCTGGATCTGGGCGAACTCCGGGGAATTCAGGGTGAGCAGGGGCTGGCCCCGGCGGACCTTGTGGCCCAGGTCTGCAGTAAGGTCCGCGATCTGTCCATCCACGAAGGCGGACACATGCGCCGTCCGGTTTTCATTCATGGCCATGACCCCTGGCAGGACGATCCGCGCGGTCAGGGATTCCTTATGCACATGCCCCACACGGATCCCCCAGGCCTTTTGTTTGTCCGCCGGCACTGTGAGGTCCTGGTGTTCATGTTCCTCTTCGGCCGCCTCGGGAGGTGTCTCGCCCTCCTGCGCATGGGTATGGTCAGCCGCTTCCCCTTCGTGCGTGTGGCCGGCGGTGTCGGCTTCCTGTTCTGCCTGGCCGGGGGCCTCTGTTTCATGGGAATGACCTGCCGCCTCGCCCTCATGGGTATGTTCCGCCTCTGCGGCTGGCTTCCCGCCGCCGCAGAATGTCAGGAGTCCGAAACACACAAAGGATAACAGGACGAAATGATAGAGTTTCATTGGATCGTTTCTCCTACAGCCTTTTCCAGAGCCGCCTTCTCGGCATTCCAGGAAAAGAGCGCGTTGACATAATCTTCCAAGATGCTGATGTAGGTCCTCTGGGAGTCGAGGAAATCGAGCAGCGAGATCTCTCCCTGCCGATAGCTGATATCTGAGATCTTGAGGCTCTGTTCTGCCTGACTCAGGAGACCGGCCGAGAAGATCTCAAGTGTCTCCTCTGCCAGGTGGGTGCGGCGCAGGCGCGAACGGACCTCCTCGGCCAGGTCCATGCGCAGGGCCTTGAGCTCCTGCTCGCTCTTGTAGGACAGACTCTCGGCCTCGACCAGTTCCTTACCCTTGAAGTTCCAGAGCGGGATATCCAGGGCCAGGCCCAGCCCACGATTGGTCCCGTCCAGCTCCGCATTCCTGAAGCCCTTGAGGGCCAGGTCCGGCAGCCGCTGCCATTTCACGTAGCTGATGTTGCTGCGGGACTGCTCCAACTGCAGCTGCTTGGCCACGATCAGGGGGTGGCCTGCCAGGGCACGCGTCAGCAGGAACTCCTCCTCTGCGGCGATGGGCGGAAAGGCCAGCTCCCCGGATACATGAAAATCCGGGGGCAGGGTGTTCCCCAGGAGCGTATTGAGGTTCTCGCGGGCCAGATCAGACTCCGTGCTCAGCGCCTTCAGCTCCTTCTGCGCCATGAGGGTCTCCACGTAAAGCTTGATGGCCTCCAGCTCTTTGACCTCGCCCAGTTCCGCACGCTTCTGGATGAGCCTGTGGGTCTCCTGGATGGACTGCTCGATCTGCATGAGGAGCTCATGCTTCTTCTGCAGGAGCAGGAGCGAATAATAGCGGTTCTTGATATCGTGTGCGACCTCCAAGACGCGTAGGTCGCGGTATGCGATGGTCTCCTCCCAGGCGCTCTTGCGCATCTGGATGCGGTGGTGTCTTTTGAAGGGGTTTTCCAGGGGCTGGGTGACGGTGAAGCCATGGGTATTTCGTTCTTGGAGCTTGTCGTAGGAGTCGGCTTTGCCGAACCAGAACTCGAGCTCGGGATTGAACAGGCGCCGGGATGCCTGGTAGGCGGCTTCCTGGGCCGACACATCCAGGGAGCTGGCCGCCATCATCGGGTTGTGCTGCAGCCCCAGATCCACCAGCTCATCCAGTGTGTAATGGGATTTTTGCTGGGGATAGGTATGGACAACCCCAAAGGCGACTATGAGCACACTCAGCCCAAACCGGAAGACGCATCGTGTCATTGAATGCATGGTGGTCCTTTTCCTTCAAATCCCAAAAATGCAGGTAATCCTCATAGTATAGCGGATTTCCTAGTATTTGGGTAGGATAAGGGATGCATACGGATGCCTCCGAGGTGGGAGATGCTGACGGCAGGCTCGAAAAATGGGACGGGAAGGGACTAAACGTTAGTCGGCCAGGTATCCGGCGCGGTGAGTGACACGACAGCCCGCGCGCTTCACCTTGACCTCCAGGGAATGGAACTCCCCGTCTTCCCTGTAATCCCTGGGGGAATAGTACAGGAGATAATAGTTGTTCATGGCCGCCACAGCGTTCTGGAAGACGGCCGCCGCGTTATCAGAGCTGGCCGTGTAGCCGCCGGTGGCCTCGGCCACCTGCGTGAAAGCGCTGAAGATGTCTTCCGACTGCTCCTCGTATCTGATGTGCTTCTCATTCAGGCTTTCCATCCTTTCTATGCTCAGCTCGTGGATGGGGTTTTTTGTCACGAACAGGAAGTGGATCTGGATCGAGGAATCGGAGAAGATCTGCTTGATCCTGTCGACGTCGAAGGTGATCTCCCTGTGGTACAAGAGGCCCAGATCCATGTACTTGAAGCCGATGGTGGGGTTTTCAATCGGCGCGGTGACGGAGACGCCGCTGGTGGACGCGTCTTCAATGAAAGGGTCGTATTTGGGGAGCATCTCCGCCTGGTAGAACATGAACACGTTTTTCTGCCCGCTCTTACTCCTAAGGAAGTCTGAGAATTCCACCATCCTCTTTTCGTTCACCGCACGCAGCTGCTCCAGCTGGTCCAGCATCTCGCGGATGACATTCCTCCAGTCGCCGGTATCCCAGTAAAAGATCCCGGACTGTGTGTACATGTCCTCGATGTCCTTGACCAGGGTCTTGTACTCGGTGTTGGCGGAGATGATGTCCGCCCGGAGTTTGCCATTAAGCTGCCGGATGACGTCCTCCCTGGAGAGCCGGCTTAAGGCGTCCTCTCGAAACGTGTAGGTCCGCTTGGGCGTGATGACGGTGAGCGAGTCCCCTTCCAGGTAAACCGTCCGGAAGAAGTATTCGATCGCCTGTGACAGCTTGGGCAGGTAATCGATGACCTCGAACAAGAGGACGAAATGCCTTGCCACCTCCGGAGAATACACCTTCCTGGCGTCCTCCCGGGGCAGGCCGGATTCCTCGCGCGCGATCTGGGTTTCTCTAACCAGATAAAACGCTTCAACCTTCTGGAGGACCCCGTCCTCGTAGATCTCGAAGTCGTTAATGGCCAGGTCATCCACGAAAGCATCTCCCGCAAAGACCCGGACCGGGATCTCGATGTTGACGGTCACCGCTTCATGCTGGATCTGCTGCATCGGCAGCGATGGGGCGGGTATGGTGGACGACACGGCAAGCACTAGGGCCAGGCTCCTCAATATGTTTCTGACTGCCATCTTTTGGCCTCCTTTGTGTTTAATATGAATACGATCCACGTGGAGTTTTTTGATCAGAATGGGATGAAGCTCCGCAGGGCGGGATGAAGCGGGGATAATCGGGTGTGAGGGGCCTTCTTTAGAAGCGTGCCAGCAGGTTATTGCGGTAGCTCCGGCCGAGCTTCAGTTGGCTGCCGTCGGTCAAGACGATCCGGTATTCGCCCTTCTCCAGTGAGATGACCTCGCGGACATGATCCAGGTTGACGATGCGGGAGCGATGGACGCGGACGAATGTATCTGGAGCGAGCCGGCCTTCCAGCGAGCTCAGGGTTTCCCTTATCAGGTGCTCGTCCTCGCCGACATGCAGGACCACGTAGTTGCCCGCGGCCTCGATGAATCGGATGTCGCCTGTTCTCAAGAAATAGGCACGATCCCGGGAGCGGACCATGAGTCTTTTTAAAGGGGGCCTATCCGTATTCAGGCGGCTGACCAGAGATCTGAGACGCTTTTCAAAGTCCGCCAGGTTTCGGGATCTGATGAGTTCAACCGCTTTGTCCAGGGCCTTCCGGAATCTCGGGCGATCAAAGGGCTTGAGCAGGTAATCCAGGGCCTTCGCCTCAAAGGCCTGGAGAGCATATGTGTCATGAGCCGTCAAGAAGATGATGAGGGGTAAAAAGTCCGGATCGAGGCGAGTCAGCACCTCGAATCCGTCCATTTCCGGCATCTGGATATCCAAAAAGATCAGATCGGGTCGTTCTTTTTTGATTCTCTCTACGGCCTCGATCCCGTTAGCCGCTTCTCCCACCACTCGGACCTCCTCACTCTCGTGGATAAGGTCTCGCAGGTATCCTCGAGCAACGGGTTCGTCATCGATGATCAAGGCCCGGATGGCGGCATCCGTCATGGCGGCGTCTCCCAGGAACTCCGGCCGGCGATCGGCAGTTCCATGGTGACGAGGGCCCCGCCCTCAGCGGCGTTTTCGCAGTGCAGCGAGTGATGAGGGCCGTAGCGTAGGTCGAGCCGGGCCCTGGTGTTATCGAGGCCGAATCCACTCTCCATCGCGTACGGATCGCCCTCCGGAAATCCGGGCCCACTGTCCTTGACCCGCAGGATCAGCCGATGATCCTCCATCTCCGAAGAGATGGACAGGGATCCTCCCTCTGCTCGGGGGGCAATGCCGTGCTGGACAGCGTTTTCGACCACGGGCTGGAGGATGAAATTCGGGACTGGGACGTTTAGGGTTTGAGGATCGATCGCAAATTCGATCTTCAGCCTATCCCCGAGACGGACCTTCTGGATCTCTAGATAGAGGTTCAGGACGTCAAGCTCGTCTTTGAGAGGGACTTCCTGCAGGTTTGAGGTGTCCAGAGCCTTGCGCAGCAGGTCGCTCAGACCGGTGAGCATCCCCTCGGCCGTCTCCGGGTCCTTACGCACCAGGGCCAGGATGGTGTGCAGGGTGTTGAACAGGAAGTGCGGATTGAGCCGGTTTTGCAGGGCTTCGAGCCTAGCCTGGGACAACCGGGCCTCCAGTTGAGAGGCTTTCAGCCGGTTAAGCTGGTTTTTCCGGTAGTACTCCCACATGTAGCCCAGGCTGACAATGGCGGCATACACCAAGAGGTTGAAATGCGCGGTCTTGGCCCACAGGATGATGAAGTACCTGGGCATGTCAGCGGCCTCTATGTGATACAGGAGGAAATAGAGGCCGTGGGCAATAACTCCGTGCATCAGGGAGAAGACGAACATGGCTGCTGTATGAAGGGGGAGGGAGGCGTACCATCGCTTCAGATCGATCGGGTGTTTCCTGCTGAATCGCAATATGAAGTAGTCGAGGGGAGCCCAATGCAGCCAGAGCAGGAGGTTTAAGACCAGATTATTCAGATAATCCGGGCGGCTCCCCACCCTGAGTTCGACGAGTGAAAGCTGAAGCGTGGAAAAAAGGGTGAGCAGCGCCAGGGCAGAGGTGCTGGCAAGGAATAGACGCCACTTTTTTTTCGTATCCCCGGTCATGGTCCTTAGGCCTCTATTCTGGCACAAACCGGGCCTCATGTCATCCTGTTCGAGGGACCATGCCCGCTCGACTCCTGATGGCTTCCTTCCTGCTTGCAGGCATATTCAAGAATCAAAACGGATCTATGGTGCCCTCCTGGATACGTTCAATGCGGAGGTGTGCGGCTATTTCAGCCGCGAATAGGATGATTCCCGCTGGGTTGGGGGTGGTTTGGGCCGCCAAGCTTCAGCTAGCTTCAGTAGGAAGGCGATCAGAGCCGCCACCAGTAAGAGAACTTCAGGAAGTAGAAGTTGCCCAGGTTCTGATAGACGCCGTTCTCCCGGAGCCGGTTGTCGTCCATGCCCAGGTAGAACACAGTGCCCGGGTTGAGCTGATAGCTAAGGAGCAGGCTGTTGAAGAGGTCCCCGTCGTAGTCGTTGTAGTCGGTGATGAGGCGCAGGCTCAGGTGCCGGGTCATCTGCCAGGTGATGCGCTGACTGATGATGTTGATCTTGTAGACCTGTGCCCCACCTCGGTGCTCCCAGAAGGTGTTGTTGCTGTAGTTGTAGAACAGCCTCAGGTTGGTCAGCGGGCGGAAAATCAGGGTGCCCCCGTAGGAGACCTTCCATCCCAGGTAGGGATCGTCGTCGTAATAGATCGAGTCCCCCATTGAAAGGTTTAAACGGCCGCCCAGCCATTTTAGGGGATCCGAGCCCAGCATCGTCCGGATGCCCTGACGATTGAAGTCAACACCGTTGTAGCGTTCGAACTCGTAGTTGTAGTTGGCGAATATGTAGGAATTGCGCCAGCCGCTGATGAATCCTCCGATCTGGATCTCCTCGTCCGTGAGGGTGCCTTCGAAGTCATAGGCGCGGCGGTACTCGATGGAGGGGCGGATGTCCACGATGATGTCGTTCATGGGGAGGATATTGTATCCCACGCGGGCGCGGGCCTGGCGGATGTCCCGGCGCCGGATAAAACCGACCGATGCCTCGAAGTCCGGGGGCAGGTGGGTGTAGGAGGCCGACACGCTCCAGCGCCGCGAGGCGTGGCTGAGATCGAACTGCATGGCCGGCACCACATCGGTCTTCTGTTCCTCCACCTTGCTCTGCGATCCGACCACCTGGAAGGTGAAGCGGTTGAAACGGCCCAGCTTGAGGTGGCCGTCCACACCCCCCACCTGGTTGGAATTGGTGTTGACGGAACTCCAGTCCGCTCCAGTCCGTTTGTCGGTGTAGAGGGCCCCGATGTAGGACTCCGCGTAGATGTCCTGCTTGAGTCGGAAGATGTTTACAAATCCGCGGTCAGACTCCTGCTCAGGGGCGCCCGGGAGGTCGATGTCGGTGGGGGCCGCGTCATAGGTGCTCATGAAGCCCATGGTAGTCTTGCCGGATTTGCCGGTCAGCTTGCTTCCCCACATGGGGGTGGTGATGTTCCGCGTGTAGATCAGCTCGATGGGGGTGTCAAAGTAGTCCTTGCCCTCGAGGAAGAAGGGCCGCTTCTCTGGGTAATAAACCGCATACCGCTGGTTCACGTCGATCTTGGGTATGTCCGCTTCGATCTGGCTGAAATCGGGATTGACGGCCAGGTCTATTGTCATGTTGGAGGTGATACCATACTTCAGGTTGAGACCGGCCTCGGGATCTATCGTGCCCGAACCTTCCTTGAGTGCGGTCAGGACCGGCATGATTTCCAGGTTCTTGCCCTTTTCCAGGTCTCCTTTGATCTGGAGCTGGCCGGCCTGGAGAAGGAAGCCGTTCACGTTGCGGGAGCGGGGGTACCAGTAGATCTCCTCGTTCTTGCGCCGGATATTGCGCTGGATCTGGAGGCCCCAGGTCTGGGAGGAGGAGTCAGGGAAGCGGATGCTCTTGAAGGGGATGGAGATCTCCGCGGAGTAGCCCTCGTCGTCCAAGGTGGCGCCGGTGTGGAAGAAGGTGTCCCAGTTCTTGTCGATGCGGCTGAAGCCGCCTCCCCGGTGGCGCCTCGCGGACTCGTTGTAGACTCCGTCGGACTGCACTCCGCAGGGATTGACCAGGAAGGCGAAGGCTCGCTTCTTGTCGTTGAAGGTGTCCAGGTAGATGGTGATCTCGTCGTCACCCATGGACTTGTCCCGCTGGGTCAAACAGGCCCGCACGGCCTTGGGGTTTGAATCGAAGGCTCGAATACCGATGTAGAGGTTGTTGCGGTCGTAGCCGATGTAGGCGATGGTTTTTTCGGTGGGCTCGGCGCCTTCCCGGGGTTCGTACTGCGTGAACATATCCAGGACGGCCGCCTCGGCCCAGAACGCGTCGTCCAGCACCCCGTCGATCTTTGGGGGGGTGGTCGATTCCTTGGCCACGACCAGATAGTCTGCGGGATTCGGGGCATCGTCTTCTTCAGCCCAGGACAGAGAAATGCAGATCAGTATGATCAGGACGGTCGTCAGCGTTTTTTTATACATGTCCGTGTCTTTCGATGCACAACTGGGATTTATTGAATCTGGAAGTCAGTCTGATGAAGCTCCGATTATAGCAGATTCCCTCTGAAAGATAAAGCCTATCTTCCTCCCGTCGGGTTGGCGATCGTGACGTTATTGCGGTCCAAACTTACGCCCATATCCCGCTCCAGCGCCGCCAGGGCCATGTTGTATTGGATGACCGCGTTGAGCTCGCGCCCACGCGCCGAGGACAGGTCTCTCTGGTACTGCAGGACCTCGAAGTTGGTGGAGAGCCCCACCTTGAGCTTCTCGGTCACCGCTTCCAGCTGTCTTTCGGACAACAGCCTGGCCACTTTGAGCGCCTGGATTGTCTTGTAGGCGGTCTCCACGTTGCGTACCGCGATCTTGATGTCGGTGTAGATCTGAAGCTCCTGTTCCTTGAGCTGGAGCAGGGCCGTGTCCAGGTAGATCTGGGCGTGGTCAAAGGCCGCGCTGGAAAAGATGGCGTTGAAGGGGATCTCCAGGGTGAGGCCCAGGGACCAGTGTTTGTACGTGAATCCGAAGACGTCCTTGAATGAATCGGATATCCCGCCCGGTATCTGTCCCAGTGGAGGACCAAAGGGATCATCGGGATTCAGTATGAGCTGCGTTCCGGATAGGCCGGGGCTCCAGTAGGAGGTATCGAAGCTCAAATTGGGCAGCAGCTGGTTCTTCTGGAAGCTCACATCGAACTCGGAGTTCAGGATGCCCAGCCGTGCGGAGGCCAGGTCCGGCCGGTTTTGGAGTGCCGTGTTGAGCGCCTCGTCCAGGCTCATCTCGGAGTGACTTTCTTCGGGGATATCGATGGGCATGATCCGGATGAGGTCGGCCTGGGGGTCTTCCGCCCTCAGGTTGAGGATCTGCTTGAGCCGGTCCTCCTCGTTGCGGATCTGCGCTTCCGCCACCAGCAGGTCGGCCTCGCGCGAAGCCACTTCCGCCTCGGCGGCGATGACTTCGATGGGGGCCATGGTGCCCACCTCCACGCTGCGCTGGTTGCGCTCCAGAAGATCCTGGGCGTATTCCATTGACTGCTCGGTGACCTTGTAGTTATCCACCGCATACACCAGGTTCCAGTAGGCCTGCTCAACGTTGTACACGGTCTGCTGCAGCGACCGCTCCAGGTCTTTTTCTGACTGGTCCAACCGGGTCTTGGCCACGATGATCTCCCGCTTGGAGGTCTTCAGGCCGAAGTTCCTCAACAGCGGCTGGGTGAAGGTGAAGCGCAGCTCGGAGTTGAAGCGCGGATTGACGGTTTGCCCTGTGCGGTTGGTATCGTACTTGGAGGAGTTGAGGCGCAGCATGAGGTTACCGCCGCCGGGGATTTCCTGTCTTAAAGTTCCCGAGTATAGGTTATAGTTGTTGGTCGCGACTTCAGCCGC
The DNA here is from genome assembly GCA_030614685.1 of Candidatus Aminicenantota bacterium. Classification (GTDB taxonomy): domain Bacteria; phylum Acidobacteriota; class Aminicenantia; order Aminicenantales; family Aminicenantaceae; genus JAUXEH01. The sequence goes on along the minus strand of JAUWTO010000032.1, from coordinate 1,716 downwards.
GTCCAGGAAGTTGGACGAGGCATTCTGCGTGCTTTGCCTGCCGAAGTCAAGAGTCAATGAAGGCAGGAACTTCTCCTGGGCCTGGACCACGGACGCCTCCATGAGCTCCGGCGTCATCATCTGGACGGCCACGCCCAGGTTGTTCTGCATGGCCTTGGCAAGGCATTCCTGCAGGGAGAGTTTCATGGACTGGTCTTCCGGTGCCTGCGCGGCAACCAGGGCCGGGGTGATCAATAAGATTGCGAGCCACACGAATAGTCGTTTTTTCATTTTTAGTACCTCCTAAGCACACAGGGCCTGCAGGACAGAGAAAATCGTTTCATCTCCGGCCTAGCAGCGGGTCCGTGTATGGTTGTTCATTGTTCTGATACGTCAGTTTCCCGTGTATGGTTTCAAAAATCCTGTACTGAAGCCTTCATTATACAGAGAATGTGCCAATAATCCATTTTGAAATGGTATAAAGGTGCTGCCATGCTCTTTCGTTCTCAACATATATACCTTTGAATCAATGCTTTATTCATACCTCAAGGCATCGATGGGGTCCAGCTTGGAGGCCTTGCGGGCCGGGTAGAAGCCGAAGAAGACGCCGATCGAACCGGAGAAAAAGAACGCCATCGCGATGGCCCCCAAAGACACCACGGTCGACATCTGTGACAGGTGATCGATGAGCTTCGAGCTCCCAATGCCCAGGGCGATGCCCAGGAGGCCTCCCATGAAGCTGAGCACAATGGCTTCGGTCAGGAACTGGAGCAGGATGTCCCGCTCCTTGGCGCCCACCGACATACGGATGCCGATCTCGCGGATGCGTTCGGTCACCGAGACCAGCATGATGTTCATGATCCCGATCCCGCCCACCAGCAGCGAGATGGAGGCGATGCCTCCCAGGAGAAGTGTCAGGATCTGGGTGGATTCGGCTGCGCTTTCGGCGATGTCCGACATGTCGCGGACAAAGAAATCGTCATCGGACCCGGGGGCGATCTTGTGCCGGAGGCGCAGCAGTTCCTCGATCTGGATCTGAGCCTCTGCCGTCCTGTCCTTGAATGATGAGAGATCGATGGAATGGATGTGTTGGATGCCCAGCAGGCGCATCTGTGCGGTGGTGTAGGGGATGAAGATCACGTCGTCCTGGCTGCCCCAGCCGGATTCGCCCTTGGTCTTCATGACTCCGATGATGCGGAAGGGGATCTTGTCGAGGCGGATGACCTGGCCTAAAGCCGGCGCCCCTTCGAACAGGTTCTGGGCGACTTCCGAGCCCAGGACGCAGATCTTCTGCCCTCCCCGGACCTGCTGCGCGTTGAGGAACTGCCCGTCATCGATCTCCCAGTTACGGACCAGCGGGTAATCCGCTCCGACCCCGTAGATGGAGGTGTTCCAGTTCTTGTTCTGGTAGACCACCTGCTTCCGGGTGTTGACGTTGGGGGACAGATACTCCACGGCGTCGCAGCTCTCCAGGATCGCTTCGGCATCGCTCTCGAGTAGAGTCTCTCTGCTGCCTCCCCCGCCGTGTCGTCCCCGGAAGGACATGCTTCCCGGCCGTACGGTCAGCAGGTTGGTGCCCATCTCCATGAAGCGCTGCTCCACGTCGGCCTTGGCTCCCTGGCCGATGCTCACCATAGCGATCACGGCGCCGACGCCGATGATGATACCCAGGGCGGTCAAAAAGGAGCGCATCTTGTTGCGGGCCAGGGCCATCAGCGCCACTCGGTTTGTCTTCAT
>JAUWTO010000094.1 GCA_030614685.1 Candidatus Aminicenantota bacterium | reverse complement strand
CGAGGCCTATGTGCTGAGCGTCGGGGTGGTCGATGCGCGGGGGACCCTGCTCTTCACGCAGGACAATCCTTTTTTTGTCCTCAAGCGTTCAGAACTGGCAGCTATGAAGACCGAGATGGAAGAGGCCCGTGCGGGACAGCTGTTTTCCGAAGATGAGCGGTTCAGAAACAGCTTCCCCAGTGTGGAGTTCCGCTTGGACAGGGTTACTGAATACATGGCCTTGGCCCATCCCCATGCGGACATGACCCGGATCCACCAGTGGTATGTCGACCTCGCGTTCTTAATGAAAGAGATCGGCGAGGAAAAACCAGCCCTGTTCCTCCCCGGCCGGGTCGGTCGCTTGGCTCACAGGTCCGGGCTTGACGGTTCTCTGCAGCCTTATTCGGTCTATGTGCCCGATTATTACAATGGAGAAGAGGCGCTCCCCCTGTATGTCACTCTGCACGGAAGTGGCGTGGACGAAAGGCAGACCATCATATACGTCGCCCAGACCCTGCTAAGTTTTAGCATGAGCGGTAAGGCGGGCCGCTTCATCATCCTGGCCCCGCAGGGCAGGGGGCTGTCCGACTGGTACCTGGGTGACGCCGGGACAGATGTGATGGAGAGCATAGCGCACGTGAAGACCCTCTATAACATCGATGAAGACCGGATCATGCTGGATGGATTCTCCATGGGGGGATACGGGGCCTGGAGGCTGGGTCTCACTTTTCCCGATGTGTTCAAGGCTGTTGTCATCCGCTCCGGAGCTGTTTCTCCTCCACCTTCGGTCGGCGGGGAGAACATTCTGGACCTGATGCGTCCCGGGATACTCAACAGCTATTTTGTGGTACACGGAGCCAAGGACAATGCCGTCCCTATAGATAACGCGCGTTCGGCTGTCCAGAAGCTGGACCAGGTCGGGATAGATCACCGATACGTTGAGGTCAAGGATGGGGCCCACACCGGATATGACAAGTGGAGTGACATCCTCACCTGGCTCAAGCGTAAGGTGGGCTGGGAGGATTTCAGCCCGACCCGTAAGCAGCCCCGCAAGAAATACCCACATCCGTGACAGAGATTGGCTTAGACATTGGCATTTGACATTGTCTGGACTATAATTTTGTTATGCCTAATCCCTCTCTTCCCCGGCTCCCAGGATGGGGAGGGCTCGATAGGGCCGCTGGCAAGGCCCTGGTCTTCTGCCTGATCACATTATCCACCCTCACCCATGCTCCCCGGTTGTATCCCTCACAAGCTGGATCGGGTATGGTTCGGGGGACCGTCCGTTCCCTAGACCGGATACTGCTTGCCGATGTAAAGGTGATACTCAAAGGGTCCGGACAGACCACCGCTGCGCACAGCACGACAACGGATGCGCGTGGGGGGTATCGGTTTGAGGAGGTGGCGCCGGGGACCTATGACTTATCCGTGTTCGCAGGGGCATATGTGCCCCAAACCAGGCAGGGGCTCCGTATCTTTGCGGAGATCCCGGTCGAAGTGGATCTCTTCCTGTCCCAGGATTTATCAGCGAGTGGACGTTCCCCGGAGGCGTTGGAGGTCATTGATCTGGGAGGAGCCTCCTCAATGGTAACCGAGATGCCGCCCGAGTACCTGGCGTATGTCCCTTCGGTGCGACTCCTCGCCGGACAGCTGGCCCATGTCGTGGGAATCCGCTCCGAATCCGCATTCGGGTCTTCTGAAAGTCTTGCTCAGTCTTTCAGGATCGAAGGATTCTCTCTGGACAATCCCGGGACGGGAGCCCTGGCCATCAACCTGGACTATGATGCTGTCTCAGACATCAGGGTATCCGGCCCCGGTACTCCGGCAGAGGAGGGAGGATTCAGCGGAGCGATCGTGGATGTGAGAACCCGCTCGCCGAAAAACAGGCTGAGCGGCCTGTTCACACTGTTCATGCATCTCCCGGAGTGGCACAATTCGAATAGTTCAGATCCGGAGGTTTCGCAGAAACGATTTGAGGAGGCATACGGGACCCATTTCAGCCTGGGAGGCCCCCTGGTCTCTGACAAGCTCTGGTTTTTCACGGCCGGGCGAGCCGGCTACTGGAAAGAGTATATCCAAGAGTGGCCCCCGGAGTATTCGGAGTGGGGCAATGAGTGGAACCTCCTGGGCACGCTCACATGGTCCTTGAGCCCGAGCCACCGGCTGTCGGCCCTGCTGGAGTGGGACAGGAACCTGGTGAACAATGTTGAGGCGGGTCCCTTCACCTCCCCGGAGGCCGTCCCTTCCCAATGGGTCAACCATGGATTGATCGGCCTGACCTGGGCGGGCCGGTTTTCCCCCTCGACACTCATCGACCTCAGGTTGGGGGCCTATTTCCAGCGCGGCCGGCTGGACCTGCAGTCTGAAGATCCACCGCACCTCGATCTGGGGACCGGGATCCTTTCCGGCAACTACCTGGAGTATTGGGAATATCCGCAGGAGCGGTATTCCCTGAATGCCGTCGTAAGCCGCCGGATCGACCGGGCCCTGGGGCGACACACAGTGAAAGCGGGCCTGGAGGGAGAGATCTCCCCGCTGCGCGATCTTGGAGGTATCCCCGGAGATCGGCTGTTCCTGGACTATCTCGGCGAGCCCTATCTCCAGATTGCCTGGGGGGGATACGACCGCAGACCCGAGACCCGGATGCTTTCGTTCTTTGTCCAGGACTCCTGGGCCCTGCCCGGCGACAAGATCGTGTTCGACGCGGGCATCCGCATCCGGCATGTGAGGGGCTACCTGGATAGTTTCTCGGAGGCGGCGTTCGCTCCCAAAGCCGGGATCGCGCCCCGCTTCGGAGCTGTGTGGGACGTGGGGGGAGACCAGCGAACCCTTCTGAGGGCTCATTACGGGAAGTATTTCCACGGTATGAAGGCGGCCTACTACATGAACCTGGAGAGGGAGGCGCTTTACCAGGAGTATTACTGGGATGGAGAGGACTGGGTGCTTTTCTTTGAGGACCCATGGGAAGACTATGTCATCGATCCCGGTCTGAGTATGCCCTACATGCATCAATATGTCGTAAGCCTGGAAAGGGAGCTGTTCCCGGGGTGGATGACCGAGGTTGCCTACATCGAACGTACGCACCATGACTCGATCGACCGTGTGAACCTAAGCGGAGAGTGGGCAGAAACGCAGTTCACCGACCCGGTGACAGGGGAGACTTTCATGGCCTTCCAGCGGTTAAATCCGGGAGAAAATCGCTTTCTGCAGACAAATCCCAGCGCAGATGTGGATTATGCCAGGGAGTGGGGAGCAGCTTTCCCCGGGATCGTATCCTTTACGCCCAGCCGGCATTACAGAGGACTGTCCTTCTCGCTGGACAGAAGGTATTCCCGGGGCTGGCAGTTCCATGCCTCCTATGTGTACAGCCGCACTCGGGGATCGGATGACAATGTCTGGGGGGAATACGCGGAAACCCGGACGAGCGGCCTGGGAGCTTCGATCCTCTTCAGCAATCCGAATTATCAGATCGATGCCGTTGGACGCCTGACCATCGATCCCACACATCTCCTGAAGATCAGCGGCTCCTGCCTGGTTCCCGGGATCGAGGTTGTGTTAGGCTTCTTTTATACCTTTGCCAGCGGTGAGACATACAATCGGCACATCTGGGTACCGGATGATATCGATCCTGATCCCGTTTCAAGTTTTCACGAGTATGTCACCATTCTGGGGGAGGAACGGGGAGCGTTCCGGTATCCTGCCCAGCACAATCTGGATCTCAGGCTGGAAAAATTCTTCAGCAAGTCCCGCTACAGGCTGGGCGTGCTGGTGGACGTCTTCAACCTGTTCAACTCCGGGACCACGACCTGGGTGCAAACCGAGATCAATCCCTGGACTGAATATGGCTTCGGCCAGGTCTTCGGGATCCGTTTTCCCCGGAGCTACCGGATAGGATTCCGCTTTTCTTTTTGAGGGAGTAGCCTGCGCTCAGTCGTTGTGTCAGGCATCCCGGTGGGCCCGGATCTGCAGGGCCAGGAGCATGAGGCCCAGGTAGGCCAGCAGCAGGAGGGGGAGCAGCACCAGCCAGTCCATTCCCCGGATCCCGGCCAGGAGGTTCTCGATCACCTCATCCATGCGGCCGCGGTTGCGCCTCATGACCAGCATGGGCACAAGCCCCAGGGCCGTTGTGAGGCTCAGGACCACGACCACGAATTTGGTGTAGCCGATGCCGAAGATCCCGATATACATCAGACCGGCCGCCAACAGTCCGGTGGATGCCGCCAGGAGGAAGTAGGAGCGCACCAGCACCATATCCGGGGCGGGTGCTGCAAACGTAGAGAAGAGGAGGATGAGAGAGAGCGTCAAGGTGAAGCTGGAGACCAGAGGGAGCAGGAACTTGGCTCCGGTGATCTCGAGATTGTTGACCGGGAGTGCGGACAAGATGGCATATCCATGGTGTTTTTCTTCATACTGTTCCGACATGAGCAGGGCGCCGATGGTGTACATGAAGAGCACGATCCCGCTCATGAGAGTGAAGAAGACGTTGAGCTCTTTCCCCAGCAGAAAGCGGACCCCTATCAGGAGTATGAGGATGAAGAGGAAATACACGAGGAATATGCGGTGGTTGCGTTTCAAGATGTGGATCATGTCTCGTCTCCTTTGACACAGGCGATCAGGATGTCGTCCAGGTTGAGGTTTTCGACCTTGATGCTCTGGCTGTCCAGTCCCGCAGCCAGGCGCTGCTTCAGTGAGGGGTAATTATCCGTGATCCCGGAGCTGCCGAAGACCTGCGTCTTTCGGCATTTCAAGCTGCTCGTGATTCCTTCTTCCAGGGCCTTTTCCTGGAAATGGATCCGCTTCCACTTGGCCAGCAGGCCGTCTTTGCTCTCGGCCAGGGTCACACGGCCGTCGATCAGGAACACGATGAGGTCCGCGATGCGCGCGATGTCATCGGTGATGTGTGACGAGATGAGGACGGACCGGCCTTGGCTCTTGCTGAGGTGGCGGAGCCGCTCCAGCACATCCCTCCGGACCACCGGATCGAGGCCGGCTGTGGGCTCGTCCAGGATCAGAAGCTCCGGCCGATGAGAGAGCGCTAGTGCAAGCGAGAGTTTGACGCGCATGCCTTTGGACAGCTGCCCGGTCTTTTTGGTCCGGCTGATTCCGAAATCAGTCAGCATCTTCTCGAAGAGATTGAGGTCCCAGTTCCGGTAGAATCCGGAGATCCATCCCCCTGTCCAGGAGACACTTTTGTCTCCATAAAACTGCGGCTCTTCCCCGACATATCCGACCCTGTTCTTGATTTCTTTCGTGTGCGTTCGGTGATCCAGGCCGAAGATCCGGACCCGGCCGCTGTCCGCACGGATCATGTCCATCAGGATCTTGAGTGTGGTCGTCTTGCCGGCGCCATTGGGCCCGATCAGGCCCAGGATCAGGCCCTCGGGCAGCTCCAGTGAAACAGAATCAAGTCTGAATTTCTTATAGGATTTTGTGAGGTTTTCTATCTCAACGGTGTGACTCATGGCTGCTTTCCTTGTGTGTGTGGAATTCGGTATTTCATGATGACGGACCTATTCCGTGATTTTCAGGTTTTCCTTGAACCGGATGGCCAGCCCCAATGTGCCGAGAAACAGCAGCAGACAAAGGCTCAGCATGAGTGTTGGATTGAACCGGTTGAGTGAGAGGAAAATATCGCTGCTGCGGATGCCGAAGCGTTCCTTGAGTATGATCCGGAGCGGTAAGGGAATGACGATCATCAGCAGCCATATGGCCACTGCGATCTTGGAGAAGCGTTGGTAGCCGAAGCGGAAAAATCCGAGATAATACAGTCCGGCCAGGAGCAGACACATGCTGGCAACGCGGATCAGGCTGGTGCGCCCGGCAGCTAGAAACACGGGATCATCGAAGCTCACGGCATACCAGATGAGGTGCACACCAACAAAGGTCAGGGTCGCCATGAAGACGAGCGCGTATTTGGAGCCCACGATCTGCCAGCTTCGTATAGGCAGCGTGCTGAGGAAGGCATAGCCGTTGTTCTTGCTTTCCATCTGTTCCTGGCCCCACACAGAACCCAGGATGAGCCAGATCATATACGTGTTGAGGAAGAGCAAAAAGCTGAGGTCGAGGGGATTCTCACCCAACAAGCGGTCTCGGTTGATCAACGGAAAAAAGAGCCCGAAATACAGGCCCTGGTAGAGCAGGAACATCAGGGAGTTTTTACGAATCAGTCGCCACATGGTTCCACCTCATACCTTTCCATGGATGTTTATACGGGCAGCCAGGGGAAGCATGGCCCAGAACAGGGCCGTGCCGATCAGGCTGACTGCCACCCAGTTCAATCCGGTAACAAAGCCCAGGACGTCATCGACCGTGAGTTTCAGGGGCGGGAGTATGAACTGACGCAGGAGAATAGGGGAGAGGAAGAGGAGCATCCAGATCCCCAGCAGGAGCTTGCCGAACACCACAAAGCCGAATCGGTAGATACCCATGTAGGCCAGCCCGGCCAAGATCAAGCACAGGCTGCCGAGCACGCAGAGGTATTGCCAGGTTGCGGTTGCCAGTTGGGCGCTTCCTGTCAGGATCCGGATCATGCCGCTCTGATACACGATAAACAGGAACACGCTCATAAAAACCAGGGTGAACTTGGCTCCAATGATCTTTATTCCACCCAGCGGCAGTGTCCTCAAGAACCGGTAAGCGTTGGTCTTGTGCTCCATGTTCTCGTGTGCCCAGAGTGCGCCCAGCACCATCCAGATGAGGAAGCCCCCCTGGTAGAAGATGTAGATGGGATTCTCCGTGTCCGGACCGGAGATGCGGTCGTAATTGAGCAGCGGGAACATGAGGAACGCATACATCGCCAGGTAGAACGCATACATAAGCGAAAACTTCTGGATCAGGCGCAGCATGTCAGTCTCCGTTCACCAGGGCGATCAAGATGTCGTCCAGGCCCACGCTCTCGACGCGGATGCTTCCGCTGGATATGCCCTCGGTCAAGTCGCCTTCGATCACGGGAAAATCCCGTGTGATCCCGGTGCTGCCGAACATCTGGGTCTCCACATGCTCCAGCGATTCCAGGACCGAGGCCGGGACCGAGTCCTGCTTGAAGTGGATGGTCTTCCAGCTGGACAGGAGCTCGTCCTTGGATGCGTATATGGCTATGCGGCCCTGGACCATGTAGACGATATAATCCGCAATGCGTTCGATATCATCGGTGATATGGGAGGATATTAGCACGGTCTTGTTTTCCTCCGCGGCAGCCCGGTGGAGCAGGTCAATGACCTCCCGCCTCACGACCGGATCGAGCCCGGAAGTGGGCTCGTCCAGGATGATCAGTTCGGGGGCATGGGAGAGGGCGATCGCCAGAGACAGCTTGACCTTCATCCCCTTGGAATATTTCTTGATCCGCTTCTTGGGTGGCAGCTCGAAGCGATCCAGGTAGTGATCAAAAGCGTCGGGATCCCAGGCCGAGAAGAAATGGGACACGAAATTTCCGGTCCAGGCAGCGCTGCGCTGCTCATAAAAGAACTGCTCTTCTCCCACATAGCCAACACGATCCTTTATCTGGATCTCGTGCCGATCGTGCTTGAGCCCGAAGACCTCCACCCCGCCCGAATCCGCTCGGATCAGGTTCATGATCAGCTTGATGGTGGTGGTTTTACCGGCCCCGTTGGGTCCGATGAGGCCGGTCACATATCCCCCGGGAACCTCCAGATCTATGTGATCCAGGACAAATTCCGCGTAGGCCTTATGGAGTTGATGAAGTCGCAATACGGATTCCATGGTTTTCTCCTTGATTGGTCACATGAAACACAGAAATACGATCAGGAATATCAGGGCCATAAGGATCAACATCTTTGTCTCGATGATCCCTTTGATCTTGTTCATTTGTCGTCTCCCAGCTTTTGTATGATGTCCACCAGGTCGGACGGCTCAATTCCGAACCGCTTTCCGGTATTCAGTATCTTGCGTATTTCGTTCCGGGCTTGCACCAGTTTTTCCCGGCGCAGTTTGGCCCGATTGATGTCGGCGATAAAAGATCCCAGACCTGATCGGGTCAAGATATAGCCCTCGTTCTCCAGGTCGGTATAGGCCCGCTTGATGGTGATCTCACTGATCTTCAGTTCTCTGGCCATCTCGCGGATGGAGGGAAGCCTGTCCTCCGGTTTCAAGGAGCCGTCGGCGATGGCATCCTTGATCTGGTCCGTAACCTGTTTGTACATCGGGTCCGGATTCAGCGGCGAAATCACGATAAACATTTCGTTTCGGCCTCCAGTGAGTATATTGAATATACACAGTATACGAGGAGAGCACACCGCTGTCAAGTTGTTTTTAAAAATAAACTGAAATGAGAGGCCCGGTGACGGACACGGGCTCTGTTTTTTTAGCGGTAGCGGTCCAGCAGTCCGGTTTGCAGATTAAAGGCGGTGATCCGTTCATCCCACAGCGCATGGGACGTGTTTATCGCCGATTTCCTCGATGCGGTGTTCCCTATAGCTGGTAGGCAGCAGGGTGGCTCCGCAGGGAACGTCCCCCATATATCGCTTTACTCTTCGGGAGGATTCTGGTAATTTAATATCCCTCCATGACCCAACTGCGGAGAGGTGTCCGAGTGGCTTAAGGAGCACGCTTGGAAAGCGTGTGTGCGGTATTCCCGTACCAAGGGTTCGAATCCCTTCCTCTCCGCCACCTCCTCCACCCCTGAAACGCCGCCTCAACAGAGGTAATCCCTCCATAAATTATGTGACATGAGTACCCAGCAGTACACAAGTTATGACACGCACGAGATACATAATTAGATACATTTAATTCTGCGCTTTTATTGTGTTCTGCCGCCCTCTCCGGCATCAAGTATCTTGTTAATCTGTATCACATAAAACTATTTTGAATTTATCTTCCAGGGGTAGGCCTGGCGTGTGTACTAGTACGTCTCTCGACAGGCGCGTGATTTGAAGGTAAGTTTAATCTCCGACAGAGGAGATAAAGCATGAATGACAGAAACACTTACGAGAGGGCCGTCCTAGGCTCTGCATTGGTCACTCCCGTCAATCTAGACCTTTTAAATGCGGACCTATTCTGGGAAGAAGCACACCAAACCATATACCGAGGGATTGAGGCGCTTAGGGAAGCGGAAGTCCCCGTGGACCTTGTAACACTTCCTGATCAGCTTAAAGATGAAGTTCCCCTCCCAAGCATATTCTT
>JAUWTO010000058.1 GCA_030614685.1 Candidatus Aminicenantota bacterium | reverse complement strand
CGTAGAATCGATATGAACGAGTAAAAAAAGGTCACAATTTGGTCACACTGTGTTGTAAGTTATTGGTACATAAGGCACGTCGGGAGGTTCGATTCCCCCATCCGCGTTTTATTAACTTGGTTCTCTTCCATATTATGTGGGTAACGAATCTATGTTTCAAAATTCCTGGTGTCAAGTTCTTTAAAATAAAACAATCAAGAATTTGAAAGGATTGGGAATGCCGAAGGGGGGACTCGAACCCCCATGAGCAAGATGCTCACATGGCCCTCAACCATGCGTGTCTACCAAATTCCACCACTTCGGCATTTTCAGGGGCACTGCCCGATCTATTTTTTCTCGGGTGGAGGGCTTTTTTTCTCAGTCTCTGATTCTTTCTTTTCCGGGGCCTTTTTTCGGCCGCCTTCTTCTCAGCCGCTTTCGGATCAACGGCCTGCTGCTCTTCTGCCTTGGTGCCGGGTTGAGCTGTCGATGTTGCTACGGGCTGGTCCTTGATGGGGGGAGCCTGTTCGCCGCTCAATACCGATCCTGAGGTCTGGCGACTGGACATGATCCAGAGCCCCATGGATGTGAACATGAACAGGACGGCGCTGATGGTCGTCATCTTGGTTAGAGCGGTCTGGGCGCCACGCGGGCCAAAGGCTGATTGGCTGCCGGCTCCGCCAAAAGCGCCGGCGAGGTCAGCCGCCTTCCCAGACTGCAGCAGGACCGCCACGATCAGTACGGCGCAGACCATTATGTGGAGGATTGTCAGTATTGCTGTCATTTTTCTTTATACGCCCTTATCGATTCTTTTACGATCTCTATAAACGAGCCTGACTCGAGGGCAGCCCCTCCGACCAAGGCCCCGTTTATATCTTCCTTTTTCAGCAATGAAAAAGTGTTGGCAGGCTTTACAGATCCGCCGTAGAGGATTATAGCACAGGAGCAGGCCGTATTTCCATAGTTTTCTGAGAGGTTCTCCCTGATAAAAGCATGGACATCCTGCGCCTGCTCAGGGGTGGCTGTCAGGCCTGTGCCGATAGCCCAGATGGGTTCGTAGGCGATAATCACCCGGCTGAACTGTTCGGGGGTAAGGCCGGCCAGGCCCTCGCTAAGCTGACGCTCGACCTTAGCCATGGTCTCATTGTTCTCCCGTTCCTGTAGGGACTCGCCCAGGCACATGATAGGCAGCAGCCCATGGGCAAGTGAGGCTTTGATCTTTTTATTGACAGTCTCGTTGGTCTCGCCGAAATACTGGCGCCTCTCTGAGTGACCGATAACCACGTACTGGCAGCCGGCCTCGACCAGCATAGGAGGGGAGATCTCCCCTGTGAAGGCTCCCTGATCCTCCCAGTACATGTTTTGGGCTCCCAGCTGAATGGGGCTCTCGCACAAGGTCTGATTCACTTTGCTGAGTGCCGTGAAGGGGGGGATAACCACCACCTCAGCTTCCATCATATCCGCTGAAGCAGCCAAGAGTTTGGCAACCAGTTCATCTGCTTCGGCAACAGTTTTGTACATTTTCCAGTTTCCGGCGATAAAAGGAGTTGCATTGGTTAGTGTCATGTTATTTCTCCGATAGGGCCTCGAGCCCGGGGGGGTCTCGTTGGCCAAATACTCGAGCGATGCGCCGCCGCCTGTTGAGATGTGTGAGATCCGGTCCTGAACCCCGGCCTTGTACAGGGCAGCGACCGAATCGCCTCCACCCACAACCGACATGGCCTCCGAGTCTGCCACCGCGGCGGCCACCCCGTCGGTTCCACGGGCGAACTGGTTGATCTCGAAGACGCCCATGGGGCCGTTCCAGAAGATGGTCCTGGATTTCTGGATGATCTCCCCGTAGGCCTCCACGGTGCGAGGCCCGATGTCCAGGGCCATGCGGTCTTTTGGAAAAGGAAAATCGATGAGGATCTCGGAGGGGGCTGTGGCCGTCATGGACTCCGCGATCACATGGTCCTGGGGCAGATGGAAGTTAACCCCCTTTGCTTTGGCTTCGTTCAGGAGCGAGAGAGCCAGCTCAACCTTGTCCTGCTCGACCAGGGAACGACCCGTGTCTTTCCCCAGGGCCTGGAAAAACGTATAGGCCATGGCCCCTCCGATCAGGATGTCGTCGGCCTTGTCGATCAGGTTCCGTATGACAGGAATCTTATCCGAGACCTTGGCCCCGCCCAGGATGGCCGTGAACGGCTTCTCCGGGGCATGGATGAGCCCCTCCATGCATTCGACCTCTTTTTCCACCAGGAAGCCGGCCACCGCCTTCTTGACAAATTGAGCGATGGCCACCACCGAGGTGTGTGCCCTGTGGCAGGTGCCGAAGGCGTCGTTCACGAAATAGTCGATCTTCCAGGCCAGCGCACGTGCAAATTCGAAATCGTTCTCCTTTTCCTCGGCGTGGAAGCGGAGGTTTTCCAGAAGCAAAACGTGTCCGCAGCCCAACCCCTGCTTCAGGCAGTCGACCTGGCCGCCGATGCAGTCGGGAGAGAATATCACATCCTGGGGAATGAGCTCGGCCAGCCGTATGGCCACTGGTTTAAGACTGAGCTTGGGGTTTACCTTGCCCTTGGGCCTGCCCAGGTGGGAGGCGGCGACCACTCGAGCACCCTTATCCAATAGGTATTCGAGCGTGGGGAGGGCGGCCCGGATGCGGGCGTCGTTCCGGATGTTCCCGTTCTCGTCCAGGGGGACATTGAAGTCCACGCGCAGGAATACGGTCTTGCAGCCCAGGTCGAGGTCTTTGACGGAGAGCATGATCCGGTCAGCGTGCGATGTACTTGACCAGGTCGACCAGGCGGCAGGAGTAGCCCCACTCGTTGTCGTACCAGGAGAAGAGCTTGACCAGGTTGCCCTCAATCACCCGGGTGAAGAGCCCATCCACGATCGAGGAGTGGGGATTGGCCATGTAGTCCACGGAAACCAGGGGAACCTCCGTGTAGTCCAGGATGCCCTTGAGCTTGCCCTCCGCAGCGGCCTTGAGCACACCGTTGACCTCTTCTGCGGTGGTATCTTTGCCCACCAGCGCCACCAGGTCGACCACAGACACGTTGGGCGTTGGCACACGTATGGCGACGCCGTCGATCTTGCCCTTGAGTTCGGGCATGACCAGGCCAACGGCTTTGGCTGCTCCGGTGGTGGTCGGGATTTGGGACACGGCCGCGGCCCGGGCCCGGCGCAGGTCCTTGTGCGGGGAATCCAGGATCCGCTGGTCCCCGGTATAGGCGTGAATGGTCGTCATGAAGGCCTTTTGGATGCCGAATTCCTCGTGCAGGACCTTGGTTGGAGGAGCCAGGCAGTTGGTTGTGCAGGAGGCATTGGAGATGATGTTGTGGTTTTCAGGATCATAGGCCTCCTCGTTTACTCCCAGGACCAGGGTTACATCGGGATCAACGGCCGGGGCAGAGATAATGACCTTCCGGGCTCCGCCGTTTTCGATGTGCTTGGAAGCATCGGGGCGTTTGTTGAACAGGCCGGTGGATTCGATGACGATGGATATATCGTGATCTTTCCAGGGGAGATTTCCGGGGTCCCTTTCAGAAAAGACCTTGATCTTTTTGCCGTCTACGACGATGTGGCCGCCTTCGGCCTTGACATCCGAATCCAGGATGCCCAGGACCGAATCGTATTTCAGCAGGTGTGCAAGCGTGTCGTCATCGGTGATGTCATTGACGGCTACGATCTCGATGTCCGGATCTTTATAAGAGGCGCGAAAAACATTGCGTCCAATCCTACCAAAGCCATTGATACCTATTTTTGTGGTCATATTTTCCTCCCAATACACTATGGATTATAAGATATAATAACACCTTGTTAGTAGCATAATTTCTGAGGATGTGCAAGCCACGCTTCATTGTGGCCAGGCCTACCTGACCCCGACGAGGTTTTGTGATACAATCGGGAAAATTCCGAAGCTGAGGTGAGGGAGTGAAGATTCTGACAGCGGCACAGATGAGACGCATGGACCATCATGCGATCAAGGAGCTCGGGATCATTGGTCCGGTGCTCATGGAGAACGCCGGGCTCGAGATCGTCCGGGCCATATTGGAAAGATTTCCCCAGATCCAGGCTGAGAAGGTTGTGATCGTAGCCGGGAAAGGGAACAACGGCGGCGACGGATTCGTGGTTGCTCGCCATCTGTTCAACCGGGGAGCCCGCCCCCTGATCCTCTTGATCGGGGCCAAGAAAGATCTTAAGGGTGATGCGGCCCTCAACCTGATCATGGTCGACCAGATTGGGATCGAGATCCGCGAGATCACATCCCCGGAGCACTGGGCCCAAGCAAAACGGAAACTCAATGATGCCACGCTGCTGGTGGACGCGGTCTTCGGCACAGGGCTCACCAAGCCGGCGGCAGGCTTCTATGCCAGAGTCATCGAGGGGATCAACCGCTCCCCGGCCTTTCGCGTGGCTGTGGACATCCCCTCCGGCTTGTCTTCGGACACGTTCGAGCTGCTCGGACCCTGCGTCCATGCAGACCTCACGGTCACCATGGCCGCTCCCAAGATCGCCCATATGTTCATGCCCTCAGAGGAAATGTGCGGCGAGCTGGTTGTGGCCGACATCAGCATACCGCCCTTCATGTTCGAGGATCCGGAGCTAAAACTTGACATGGTAGAGGAGCATGACATCTCTCCCTGCTTCAAAAAAAGGAAGCGGGACAGCCACAAGGGCACGTTCGGCCACCTGCTGGTGGTCGCAGGATCCAGGGGAAAGACCGGGGCTGCGGGCATGGCGGCCAAGGCAGCCCTGAAGACCGGAGCCGGACTGGTGACCGTGGCTACACCGGAGTCGTGCCTTCCCATGGTGGCGCGCTCCATGGCCGAACTCATGACCGAGCCGCTTCCCGAGACAGAAGCAGGCACACCGGCGGTTTCTGCGTCGGGAGCCCTGAGGCAGCTCCTCCAGGGAAAGGATGCCCTCATGCTGGGCCCCGGCATCTCCACTCACCCGGAGACGGTCGAGATGGTGTTAGACCTGCTTCCTCGGCTGAAGGTCCCTGTGGTTCTCGATGCTGACGGGCTGAACATCATCGCACAGAGTCCGGGGATCCTGAAGAGCCTGAAACGGCCTGCTGTTCTGACCCCTCATCCGGGAGAGTTTGCGCGCCTGTGTGGGGAGACAAATAAGACAGTGGTGAAGAAAAAACTGGATCTCGCTCCTCAGTTCGCTCGGGAATACGGCGTATATTTGGTACTCAAGGGCCACCGGACGCTCACGGCCACACCCGAGGGCCGGGTCTTTGTCAATCCTACCGGGAATCCCGGGATGGCTACGGGCGGCTCGGGCGATGTGCTGAGCGGAATGCTGGGATCCATGATCATGCAGGGCCCGGACATCCAGAGCGCAGTACTTGCGGCGGTCTATGTCCACGGCCTGAGCGGGGACCTGGCTGCCGAGCATTATGGCGAAAAGACTCTGGTGGCCGGGAATATAATCACGTATCTGCCGGCTGCTATAAAGAAGATCATCAGCACGGGAACGCATCCATGTTGAAATTCAGCACGACCGAAGTTCGCATCACCAACTCTGAGCAGGAGACCTTCGAGCTGGCTCGCGATCTGGGGTCGCGTCTTCAGGGGAGGGAAGTGGTGCTGCTGGTCGGGGAATTGGGAGCGGGAAAGACGGTCTTTTCCCGTGGTTTGGCAGCAGGATTAGGGATAGCGGACATCACTGAAGTCTGCAGCCCTTCCTTCACTCTGGTCAACGTATATCAGGCCCGGTTTCCCGTGTATCACATGGATCTCTACCGGCTGGAAAAAAAAACGGATATTCAGGATCTGGGCTGGGAGGATTTCCTGGACCAGGGAGTGCTCATCGTCGAGTGGGCGGAAAAGCTGGATTATGAGGGCGAAGCCATCTATGTCCACATCCGTGTGGGAGAGGGTGACGAGCGCTTCATCACCGTGGCCGAACCGCCGGCCCCTAGGGACTGATCCTGGGCCCGAAGGCGGTGATCAGTGCCTTGGTGGTGACGGCGATATCATCCGCTCCCCAAACAGCTGATATCACGGCAATCCCATCAGCGCCTGAAGCAGCCACTTCCGGGGCTCTTTCGATCGTGATTCCACCTATGGCCAGCAGCGGGATCTTGACCTCGGCTTTGATGGCTTTCAATCCTTCGGTGCCAATGATCTTGGGGAGATCCCTCTTAGAGGATGTGTAAAAGACAGGCCCCACACCCAGGTAGTCGGCCCCTTGCGCCTCAGCAGCCCTGGCCTCTTCCACGCTGCTGATACTGATGCCGATGATCTTTTTCTTGCCCAGGAGCGCCCGCGCAGCCTTCAGAGGCAGGTCTTTCTGGCCCAGGTGGACACCGGAGGCATCACACGCCAGGGCGATGTCCACGCGGTCGTTTATGATCAGAGGGATCCCATGCTTGTGCACGACCTCTTGGATCCGGCAGCCCAGCTCGAAAAGATCTGCCGTGTTCAGGGACTTGGCCCGGAATTGAACCAGGGTGGCACCGGCCGAGACAGATTCCTCCACCATCGAGGGAAGGTAACGACCCCCGGCAGCCTCGACATCGGCGATTACGCACAGCCTCCAATCGATCTTTTTCATACTTTTGTTCTCCTGCAGGACCCTCTATTTGTTCCACAAAACCGCCGTTCAATCAAGTGCCTTGGCAACTAAGAAAAGCAGGATCCCAGACAAAATCCTACGCATACACATTTTTAGGTTTACATCGGTGCGTGACTTTCGATATAAATATGGACGTCATCTGTTCTTTCAATGGAGGAGAGATTCCTATGATTTCAGAATATTTCGACTACATCCTAAACAATATCTACCTAAGGTTCCTGTTTATTCTACTCATCACCGTCATGGTCGGAACCATCGCCAAGTTCATTGTAAAACGAATCCTCAAGCCTCTGGCTTTGAAGTCACGGACCAAGATCGATGATCTGATCGTCAAGAGCATTTCCTCTGTGATCTTCTATGTCGTGCTGGCCGTGGGATTCAAGATCGGATTCCGACACTTCGAGTTCGCCTCTGGGGCGCTCAACAGCGTCATCGACACCCTGCTCGTCATCATCGTGGTGATCCTCATTCTTCGGATCATCAACAACTTCGCCCAACACTGGATGGAGGACTGGGCGACCAAGACCGAATCCACTGCCGACGATCGCCTGATCCCTCTCTTGGAAAAAATTCTGGAAGCCGCTGTGATCATCTTGGCAATATTTTTCATACTGGATGTCTGGAATGTCAACATCACGCCGTTGTTGTGGACCGCGGGCCTGGCCGGGATCGCCCTCAGCTTCGCGGTCAAGGATTCTTTGGCCAATATCATTGGAGGGATCCAGCTCGTCATCGATAAGACGTTCAAGGTGGGGGACAAGGTCGAATTGGAGTCCGGTCAGCAGGGTGTGATCCTGGATATCGGGTTGCGAAGCACCAAGCTGAGGACCTATGACAACGAGGTGGTCTATATCCCCAACGGCCAGCTGGCCAATGCCCAGATCAAGAACTTCACGGTGCCGGACCTTTCCATCCGTGTCAATGTGTCCTTCGGGGTCGAATATGGATCGGAGACCGAGAAGGTCCGGACTGTTGTCCTGGATGCTGTCAGGGGCACAGCCGGAGTGCTCGAGAATCCTGCGCCCTCTGTTCAGTTCCTGAATATGTCGGACTTCTCTCTGGATTTTGTGGCTCGGGCCTGGGTGGCCAGCTACACAGGGGCCTTTGGGATGAAGATCGAACTCACGGATGTGATCTACAATGCCCTCGGCAAAGCAGGGATCGGCATTCCCTTCCCGACCAGAACCGTCTACACCAAGGAGATGGAATGAGAATGGATACGGAAAAGAACCGCATGCTGGAGCAATGTTTAGAGAAGATACCGGAGGTCAAGGACTTCCCCAAACCGGGCATCGGATTCAAGGACATCACTCCCCTGGTGGAGGACGCTGAGTGTTTTTGTTTCGTGGTCGATGAACTGGCTGCCTGGGCCAGGGAACAGGGCGCGGAGATCATAACCGGTATCGAGGCCCGCGGCTTCCTGTTCGGGGCGGCCGTGGCCTACACGCTGGGAATGGGACTGGCTGTGGTGCGCAAGAAGGGCAAGCTGCCCCGCGAGACCGTGTGTGTCCTAGCCCCCAATGAGTATGCGGTCGAGCACTTCGAGATGCACACAGACAGCATCAAACCCGGGCAGAAAGTCCTGATCATCGATGATCTAATCGCCACGGGATCTTCGTCCATAAGCGCCATCGAGCTGGTGCAGAAACTGGGAGGGAACGTGGCCGGATTTGCGGCTGTGGTGGAGCTTGCCTTCCTGAAGGGTGTGGAAGCCATCCACTCCGTTTATCCCGGCGTGGCCCTCAAGGCCTTGATCCGCTTCGACGAGTAAAAAGGCAGGCATGAAGGGCTGGCTGAACCAGTTTTTTCGACTGGATGAGAACCAGACCACGGTGCGGGTGGAGATACTGGGCGGCATCACCACCTTCATGACCATGTCCTACATCATTTTTTTCCAGCCGGCGGTCCTCTCCGCTGCCGGCATGGACAGGGGAGCGGTCATGGTGGCCACCTGCCTCTCCGCTGCCCTGGCCACGCTGCTCATGGGCCTCCTGGCCCGCTATCCCATCGCCCTGGCCCCGGCCGTGGGCCACAACGTGTTTTTTGCCGTGGTCGTCTGCGGAACCATGGGATACTCCTGGCAGGTGGCGCTGGGGGCCGTTTTTATCTCGGGTTCGGTGTTCATCTCCTACTCCCTGTTGAAGCTCGTGACCGGAAAAGGCCGCCAGGTGCACTGGCTGATCTACGTCTTTTCCGTTCTATTTATCATCAAATATAATCAGCTGAGCCAGTCTCATGATGCACAGGCGACTAAACCATATAGAGGATGGAACATCTTGAGAGTGTTTCAGAAATTTCCATGAGGCATGAGCTGTGAAAAAACGACTCGCTGAGGCTCTGGCCCTTTCACTGGTCCTGGCCGCATTATCCACATGTGCCCGAGAGCAGACCAAGACCGACCTCTCATTCGATCCCTCGGCTTCCCACTGGGTGAGCAGGACACTCTCCCAAATGAGCCTCGAGCAGAAGATCGGACAGATGATCGGACTCCGCTACACCTCCCGCTTCATGAACCAGGACTCCGCGGTCCTGGAGGAACTGAGCCGGTGGGTGGTCGGGCACCACATCGGAGGATTTATTCAGGTCCGGGGCGGGGTGTTTGAGACTGCCGTGCTTACCAATACCCTTCAGCGGATGGCGGATCTACCTCTTCTGATCGCTTCGGATCTGGAGAGGGGGGCAGGGAACCAGATCGAGGGCGCCACCCTGTTCCCTCCGGCGATGTCGATCGGAGCGACGGGCTCCGAGGACCTGGCCTATGCCATGGGACGGATCACGGCGATCGAGGCGCGCGCTGTCGGGATCCATATGACCTATGCTCCGGTGGTGGATGTCAACAGCAATCCTGACAATCCCATCATCAATGTACGCTCCTTTGGCGAAGACCCGGAGGATGTGAGCCGGCTGGCCGCGGCCTTTATCCGTGGATGTCAGGAAAACGGGCTGATCGCCACTGCCAAGCATTTCCCTGGGCACGGGGATACGGACCTGGACTCCCACAGCGTCCTGCCGGCCATAACAGGCGACCGGGAGAGGCTGGATCGGGTAGAGCTTGTTCCGTTCAGGGCGTCCATTGAAGCGGGGGTCAGAGCCATCATGAGCGCTCACCTGAGGCTCCCGGCGCTGGATCCGACCCCGGATCTACCGGCCACGCTCTCTTTCCCCATCATGACGGATCTGCTCAGGGGAGAGCTCGGATTCCAAGGGCTGAGCGTGACCGATGCCCTGGAGATGAGGGGGATCACCGGCTTGTACACTCCTCCCCAGGCAGCCGTGAAAGCTGTGCAGGCAGGTGTGGACATGCTGCTCATACCTCCGGAGACCGAGGAGGTCATTCGAGGACTGATCCGGGCCGTGGAGGACGGAAAACTCAGCATGTCTCGTGTGGATTCCGCGGTCAAGCGGATTCTGGAGGTTAAGGCCCGGCTGGGGCTGCACCGCAGGCGGACAGTAGACCTGAGGCAACTCGACACTCTGGTCGGTGCCCGGCCTCATCTGGAACAGGCCCGCCGCGCTTTCGAGGATTCGATCACCCTTGTCAAGAATGAGAAGGGAATCCTCCCCCTGGCGGCAGGAGCCAAAATCGCACTCTATGCCCTAAGCAGCGATCCCGGAGAATACTATGCCGGACGCACGTTCGCCAGGGAAGTCCAGGAGCGCAGCGGCCGTCTCTCTGTGTTCTACGCGGATGCCTTCACCGGCGAAGAGTTTTTCCAGAGGGCGATAAGGACTTCCCGGGCTGCGGACATCCGTGTCGTGGCGCTGTTCTCCCGGTTGGCAGATTCAAAGGGCAGCGTGGGATTGAAGCAGCGTCATATCCGCCTGATCAAGGAGTTCGCACGGGATCCACAACCCCTGGTCGTCATCTCCTTCAACAGCCCCTACTTCCTCAGGCGGTTCCCTGAGGCGGATACCTACTTCTGCGCATACCGCCATGCAGACCAGAACCAGGTTGCGGCGGCCAAGGCCCTGTTCGGGGAGATCGAGTTCAAGGGTCGGCTCCCGATCTCCATACCGGAACTCTTCCCTGCCGGCCATGGGGTCCGCCCGGCAGGATCACGGCCTGAGGAATAATCTCCCTGAAGCTGCGCATGACCTCAGGCCAAATTTGACAGGGAAGAGTCCGATATACTATCATAGATGAACTGAAGAGAGGGGAATACGGCTAATGACGGATTTTTTCCAGAATGGTGTCATCACCACGTTTCATAACCTGGGTACTTCTCAGGTCTGCAGTCTGGAAGAACAGCTCAAGGAGTTCGCGCGCATCCAGCCCATCGCCCTGGTACTTCCTTCTCTGTATCGCGAGTATGCCAGCGGTGCACTGCCCAACATAATACGGACCCTCAAGAAAACCAACTACCTGAACGAGATCGTGCTGTGCCTCGACCGCTGCACCGCGAACCAGTTCAGAGAGATTAAAAAAGAATTCGCGGCCTTCAAGAGATTGACCCTCATATGGAATGACGGGCCGCGCCTGAAAAAGCTCTATCATCTCCTGAATAAGAACAACCTTTCTCCCGGGGATTCCGGCAAGGGGCGTGCCGTCTGGATCGCCATGGGTTATGTTCTGGCCCGTGGCAGGAGCAGGGTTATCGCCGTGCATGATTGCGATATCGTCAACTACGACCGCATGCTTCTGGCCCGTCTCTGCTATCCCGTGGCTTCACCCCAGAACGAGTACGAGTTCTGCAAAGGCTATTACAGCCGGGTGACCGATAAAATGTACGGGAGGGCCACACGCCTATTTTTTACACCCTTCATCCGCTCCTTACAGAAGATCCTCGGGTATCTTCCCTTCCTGGTCTTCATCGACAGCTTCCGATATCCCCTGGCAGGAGAGATCGCCATGCGACGCGACCTGGCCATGGCCATGCGGATCCCCAATGACTGGGGACTCGAGGTGGGTACCCTGGCCGAGGTGTACCGCAGCGTCACACTGAACCGCATCTGCCAGGTGGATATCGCCGATACCTACGAACACAAGCACCAGCCCTTGAGCGCCAGCGATCCCAGCCAGGGGATCACCAAGATGACCGTCGACATCACCAAGTCGATTTTCCAGACCCTGGCGCAGGAGGGAGTGGAATTTTCCGAAGGCTTCTTCAAATCTCTGGGCAACATCTACCTGCGCATGGCCCAGGAGACGATCGTGCGCTATGAAAACGATGCTGCCATCAACTGCCTGAAGTTCGACCGCCATTCCGAGTCCACGGCAGTGGAGGCCTTTTCCCAGGGGATCCAGAGAGCAGGGGACCGCTTCTGGCAGAGCCCTTCTGACGCCAACCTGATCCCCACCTGGCACCGTGTTATCGCCGCCATGCCGGGATTTTTCAACCAGCTGAAAGAGGCTGTGCAGAGCTATAATGAAACCACCTGAGAGAGCCGGGAGTTATTAGTATGACGGAGAAGACAGAAAAAAACTCCTGCCCCGGATAAACGTATAGATGAATGAGACGTATGAGTGTATAGGCAGGTATATATTTACGGAGCTTGACCATTCTACAAATCTGAAGAGAGGGCGACCATGGTGTTTTCTAAAAAAACCTTGACCATCGTATTGATCCTGATCGTGCTGTGGGCTGCGGCCTATTACGTGTTCGTGATAAAGGGAGTCGGCATAAAATCAGAAGCAGGGGAGGGAGAGAGCGAGGTCGAGCAGCAGGCAACAGAAACACCCTTGCCCGTCAAGGTGGGAGAGGTAGTGCGCGGCGACCTGATCATCCGGCTCAAATCTCCTGGTGAAGCGGTCACCAATATGTCTGTCGACATGAAGGCCGAGGTGTCCGGTAAGGTGAACCGTATCCTGGTGAGGGAAAGCCAGAGAGTGAAGAAAGGGCAGGTCCTGCTGGAGCTGGATGACCGGGAGGCCCGGCTGAGCCTGGAAAACAGCGAGGCCACCCGACTCGAGACGCTTTCCAGATACATCCTGGAGCAGCAGTTTGCCGGAGGCGACCAGGCCATGACCGAGCCGAATCAGGCTGGTCAGACCCTGACCAAGAAATTGGAGGAGAGCAGCGACCTGTACCAGAAGGGCATGATCTCCCAGGAGGAATTCGAGCGGCGCAGCCGGCAGATCGAGATCGACATCATCAAATCCGGAGCCAAAAAGGAAGAGATCATGGAGGTCTCGCAAGGCCTGACGCAGGCTGAGATCCAGGTCAAGCAAGCCCGGTTGACCCTGGAAAAGACCAAGGTCCTGGCTCCCTTCTCCGGAGTCATCACCAATATACAGGTCTCACCCGGCCAGAATGTTTCCGGGGGAACCGACCT
>JAUWTO010000353.1 GCA_030614685.1 Candidatus Aminicenantota bacterium | reverse complement strand
GGCTGCTTAGCGCCCGGTATCAGTCCTACCTGGACCTCGGGCGCAAGGATGAGATCATCGAGCTGTTGACTGAGTACAGGAATAAGTTCGAGGATATTGCGGCGGAAAGGGATAAAAATGTGCCCGTCGATGAAGAGGAGGCCAAAGAGTACGGCCGCACCACAAAGAGCTACGAGTCGATTGCGAAGGCCATGCAGTCAGGACTGGCGCGCATCAAGATCACGAACGCCGAGGCCCCGGATTTTACCTTTACCCATTTCTTCAACACCGATCCCGTAGACCTGAAGAGGCTGCGCGGCCAGGTCGTGATGATCGACTTCTGGGCCACCTGGTGCGGGCCCTGTATCGGGACATTCCCCGAGCTGCGTGAGATCCATGCCGAGTATAAAGATAAAGGCCTGTTCTTGCTGGGGGTGACCGGGTTTCAGGGCAGCATGAGCAACCACGGCCAGGAGAGGGTGACGGAACTCTCAGAGGAAGAGGAACTGGCGCTCATGCCGGAATTCATCGAGCACAAGAACGTGACTTGGCCCCTGGCGTTCTCGGACCGCAACTGTTTCGATATCGAATACGGCATCACCGGCATCCCCACCTCTGTGATCATCGACAAGAAGGGGATCGTGCGGCTGTTCACGCACCCGGCTAACAAGGACAAGATCATCGCCCTTATCGAGGAACTGCTGGCGGAATAACCAGAGCGCTATTTAATGTATCCGAGGGCGCGGAGCATTTTTTTGGTTTTGTCGTCGACCTTATAAGCAGGCCTGTTCATGATTATCTCCCGGGTTGCCGCCTCCAACCGAAGTCGCAGCTGCCTGACGGATTCATCCCCGCTCTTTTCCGGGTAGATGTTCGTCATCTCGGCAGGATCGCTCTCCAGATCGAACAGCTCGTATGTCTGGTCTTCCAGTGAAAAGAGCAGGTGCATGGGATAGGAGAGGATGGCGAATCGGTGTTTCTCAGCCTCGGGCTTGTCGCTTGCCAGGATGATGTCCCGGCGGACAAGGATTTCCGGAGCGATAAGATTCGCACCCTGGTACTGCCGGACAGGCCTGATGCCGGCCAGGCTCAGGAGGGTGGGGGCTACGTCCAGCAGGCTGACCGGGGCCTTGATCCGGCCCTTCCGAGCCTCAGAGCCGGCTGCCCGGATGATCAGCGGGACCCGCATATAGATGTCATGGAGATAATGGATATGGCCGAAGTGAGGGCGGTCAAGATGCCTGAGGTACTCGCCCAGGCCTTCGCCATGATCTCCGACCACCAGGATGTGGGTTTTCGCATCCAATCCCAGGTCGGCGATTTTTTCAAACAGTCGACCCAGTTGCCCATCCATATATTCCACTTCTTCCCGGTAGAGCTTCCGGCGCTGCTCAGGGAGCAGCGTGTGGATGGGCTGGAACGTCAGGATCACCCGGGTTGCAGCTCCGGGATTGCTTAATAGAAGACGGGCCCTTTGGGTACAGGAGAACAGAGCCCCCTCTGGGCCCTCAAGGCAGCCCTCTCTCGGCTCCCAGGTCACATTCTGCGCACCCTCCGGCTGGGAAAGTTCGAACTCCCGGAACTTGGAGTGTCGGCGTTCAGGGTCCGTGCGGCGTGGGTTGTCTATATTGAGGTCCAGTGTATTGGATCCGGACCGCAGGTCGAGCTCCACGGCATACACGGTCCCGTTCAGGGCATAGTCCCCCAACTTCTCACCATTGAGGGAGATGGCCACTCTGGACTGATGGGTCGGAGGATGGTAAGGGGCATGGGGATCGCTGTAGTGCAGCCACAGGAAAAAATTCCTGTCTCGATTTTGTTCGAGCCACGGGGATACAGTGCCGTTGACCTCCTCGGCCGTAGAATAGAAACGGCCGTTGTGAGGAAAGTTTCCAAAATACTCTTCAAAACCACGATCCAGCCCATATCTGGCTTCGAGCACGCCCATGGAAACGAAGGCGGCGGTCTTGTACCCCCACTTCCGAAATATCTCGGCCACAGAAGGAGACCGGGACTGCTCCTTTAAGGTCTCACCGTTGTTGTAAACATGGAGGTCATGCGGCTGCCTGGAATAGAAGATCGCGGCATGGGCAGGCAGCGTGATGGGAATCAGGGAATAACAGTTTTCAAACAGGAGTCCGGATTCGGCCAAGGCATCCAGGTTGGGAGTGCTGG
>JAUWTO010000205.1 GCA_030614685.1 Candidatus Aminicenantota bacterium | reverse complement strand
TTCTTCAGCTCCTCCTCCAAAACCTGGTAGACCTCGAAGGAATGGTTGGACAGGCAGGCCGATCCTCCGCACAGTTGCAGCTGCATGCGATAGATTTTATTGTTCATGGCACCCTCCTCAGATCGAACGCTCGCTGCCCACAGCGATGGCGTAGTCTGTGACCGGTTCCTGGCCCATGATGTGGCGGTCGAAGACCTCCCTGGCCTTCTCCGGTGTCAGCTCCACATACTTTACAGGCACGGAATCGGCGAACTCGACCGTGGCCATGGGCTCCTTGCTGCACAGCCCGGCACAGCCCGAGGTGGTCAGAAACACATCCCGGGCATCGTTCTCCTCCAGGGCATTCATCATGGTCTCCATGATCTTACGGGCGCCGGCTGCGATCCCGCAGGTACCCATGTGCACGGTCACCTTGACCTTGTAAGGCCCGTCTCGGCTCAAGAGGGATTTCCCCTTGGCGCTGTCCCTCAGGGCTTTCAAGTCTTCGATGGTAAGCTTAGGCATACAGACCCTCCTTGGAGTGATTTGATTATAGATGATGGATCGGTTTGAATCAGATGCAGGCAACTCAGGTGCGATGTCAATTACTTCCCGTTTTGATTTATTATCTATAGTAATAATTTATTGCCATTTTATTACTATGTCAAATAATTATTTCAGACAACCTTGATTCCCAGGGTAATTATCCGAAAATTGTCTGAAATATTCCCCTGAAAAAGATTATGGGTTGAATAAAAGAATTATGTGTGGTTATAATTATTCATGCCGTTCTGTTTAAGAGATCTGGGCCGGAATATCAAGCGGCTGCGCCTTTCAAGGGACAGCCGGATCAAACCCGGTAAGTCCATGCTGCAGCGGGAACTGGCCGAGCTGGCCGGGATTCCGGCCTCGAGTCTCTGCAACATCGAGAACGGGAAATACCGTAATCCCACCTGGGAGATCCTGGGAAAGATCGCCCAGGGTTTGAGATGCGAGATCCCCGACCTCTTCGTGTCCCCCGAGGACGAGGTCTCCCCCTCTCAGATCGCGCTGACCGAGATGATCGAGACCCTGATCCGGGACAGGCTGGATGCCCTGCTGGCCGAACGGCAGAAGAAGTGAGGTTATAAATTAGGCAGGGAAGACGATATCGAAACCTGCCCCACCGTCCCGATCCAGACGGATGTCACCCTCGAGATGCGCTACCAAGTCTGCCACCACGCGCAGCCCCTGGGTCTTGTCCCCGGGGAATAGCTGATCCGGGGGGAAGCCGATCCCCTCGTCTTTTATCTTGAGACGGTATTCCTGCCCGCTGCGGCGGAAGTCGATGCGGACGACTCCCTTGCATGACGAGTCAGGAAACGCATACTTGAACGCGTTGGACACCAGCTCGCTTATGATCAGCCCGCAGGCGGTGGCGGTCCTGAGGTCCAGGGGCACGGGCTCGATGTCCAGGGACAGGCCGACACGCTCCTCGTCCACACCGTAAGATCGGACCAGGCGGGCGATCAGGTTCTGGACATAGCCGGCGAAATCGACCCGGGCGGGAGGATCCTCCCCAGAGACCCGCTCCTGGGCATAGAGCAGGGCCTCGAGCCGGGAGCGGCCCACGCCCAGGCCCTTGAGTCCCTCGCGGGATTCGACGCAGGCCTGCTGCAGGTCGATGAGGTTATAGATAAGCTGCAGGTTCTCCTGGACGCTGTGCCTGACATCATCCAGGAGCCGCTCCTTTTCCTGGAGGCTGGTCTCGTAGCGGGTTTCATCTTTTTTTCGTGCAGTTATGTCCCGCACGACACCGATGAATGCCTTCTCGTTCTGATAGGTCCATGGGCTGAGGCACAGCTCCATATACAGACGTCTGTAGTCCTTGCGCACGCCCAGCACCTCGACCCAGCAGTCACTCACCGGAGAATCCCCTTGGGCGAACAGGCGCTCGATTTCCTGCAGGTATTCCTTTTTTGTCCCGTCCGATATGAGCTCCATAAAGGCGCGGCCCGTAATCTCGGGAGCCAGGTAACCGAATATGTTCTCCGCACCGCGGTTCCAGAAGAAGACCTTCCCCGCAGAATCAGACAGGATGACCGCCTCTTCCATGTTCTCCGTCAGCTGTTTCCACCCGGAGGCATTCTCTTCCAGACAGCGTATGACCTCCCGGTTAAAGAGCGCGATCTCGATAGCGGCTTTCAGGGCATTCTCCTGATAGGGCTTGATGATGTAGCCGTATGGTCCGACATCCTTGGCCCTTTCGATGAACCTGTCGTCCCCGTAAGCCGTCAGAAAGACCACCGGGATGTCCATGTCCCGGCGGATGAGGCGGGCCGCCTCGATCCCGTCCAGCTCGCCCGGCATGACGATATCCATCAGGATGATGTCGGGCGCTTGGGCTTTGGCCATGGCCACAGCCTCTTCACCCGAGGAGGCGGCCCCGACCACCTCATAGCCCATGACGGTGAGCCGCTCCTCCAGCTGGGTGGTGATGGCGGCTTCGTCGTCAACGATCAGGACCTTTGCCATCTTTTTCCTCCTGTATTAAAAGCGGGAACCGGATGAGAAACTCGGTGTACTGCTTCTGTATCAACTGGATGCTCCCCTTGAGCTGTCTCTCCACCAGGTTCCGGACCAGCTTGAGGCCGAGGCTGTCCACCGCGGCCAGATCAAAATCGTCTCCCATTCCCACGCCGTCGTCCCTGACACTGATCTGGACGGTACTGGAGGCCGCAATCTCCATGGAGACCTCGATGGTCCCTTCCCCCTCGTTGGTGAACGCGTGCTTGAAGGCATTGGATATGAGCTCGTTCACCACCAGGGCGCATGGTATGGCCTGAGTGAGCGACAGGTAGACCTCCTTGATGTCAACATGACAGGACACGACGCCGGCCGCGGAGTACACGGTCGTCAGATAACGCAGCAGCTCGCGGATGTGAGTGCCCATCTCGATCTGGTCGAAACGGTCACTACGGTAGAGCTGCGAGTGAATAAAGGCCATGCTCTGGATCTTGGAACGGGCATTGGTGATGAGGTCGACCGCCTCAGGATCATCGGTGCGCATGCGGCTCATATCCAGGATGCTGGAAATCACCTGCAGGTTGTTTTTCACACGGTGGTGGATCTCCTGCAGGAGGTACTCCTTTTCCTTGACCGAAGCTTCCAGCTGGATCTGCACTGCCTTCCGGTCCGTGATGTCCCGTGTGACGGCGATGAAGGTCTGGGGATTTCCCTGCGCATCCTTGACGACGGCGGTGTCGATCTCGCCGATGAAGCGGTCCCCGTTCTTCTTAAGCAGGGTGTATTCCAGGTTGCGGGTGAGGCCCTCCTTCAGGGTCTTCCGCAGATAGATGATCGCCTGGGCGCGGGATTGGGGGGCGATCAGGTCGGCGAACTGCCTGCCCAGCAGTTCCTCCTTGCGCCGGAATCCGTGCAATTTTAGGGTCTGGTGTGAGACATAGGTGATGCGGCCGCCGATGTCCGTCACAGTTACAGCGCCGGGTGAGGTCTGGATCAGGGTCTTGTAGCGGTCTTCGCTCTCGCGCAGGGCCTGCTCAGCCTGTTTTCGCTGAGTGATCTCGAGGGTGACTTCTACGGCCCCCAACACATCCCCTTCGTCGCCCTTGACCGGATAACCCCGGATCAGCCAGATGCGCCCATCCGGGCTGCTTATCTCCGCTTTTTGCGGATGGCCGGTTTCTATGGACTTGGACACCGGGCAGTTCAGGCAGGGCTCGATGCGCTGGTGCCACACCTCGTAGCAGTGGCGCCCTTGCATATCCTCGATCTTCGAGCCAACCGATTCAATCGCGGCTTTGTTTACCCATATGATCCGATGGTCGGTGTCCTGATAGACGACGAGTTCAGAGATGGCGTTGAGCACCTGGGCTCTCACAAAATCTGAGTTCTGGAGAGCTTGCAGGTCCGGATCCCGGCCGATGGAACTCACAAAAAATACCCCCTCTCAATTTAATGAGCTGGAAGTGGATTGTCAACGCGATAAAAAAAAGGCCCGCCGGGGGGGACGGGCCCTATTCTATAAAAGAGGAGAAAAAATGAAGTCTAGTCCATGTTTTCCTTGAATTCGATGGGGATGACCTTCCAGACCTTGACGCGGACACCGTCTTTCCAGGCCGGGCGGAACTTCCACTTTTTCACGGCCCTCTCGGCGGCCTCATTGAAGCCACAGGGGCTGTCGATCTTCCGGATAGCGACGGTCTGGAGCACATCCCCATTCTCAGAGATAAGAATATTGAGCAAGACCGTGCCGGCAACGCCGCG
>JAUWTO010000049.1 GCA_030614685.1 Candidatus Aminicenantota bacterium | reverse complement strand
TGTCCCAGGAGAACGTCAACCTCTCCGCCGGCATCCTCAAGCAGAAGGACAGCCAGTACCTGGTGCGCACGGTCAACCAGTTCCAGGACGTGGAGGAGATCAAGGGGATCATCATCGAGAGGCGGGGGGATGTGCAGATCACCCTGGGCTCTGTTGCCGATGTGTACCGGGGCTTCAAGGAGCGCAAAGTGATCTCGCGCATAAACGGACTGGAATGCATCGAAGCCGCCATCTACCGGGCAGCCGATGCCAACACGGTCTCAGTCTCCGATGCCGTGACCGAGCGGCTCGACCATGTGCGGCGCAACATCCTGGCGCCGCGGGGCATGGACTACCTGGTCATCACCAACCAGGCCAAGTTCATCAAGAGCACCATCGAACAAGTCAAGCAGACCGCCATCCTCGGCGGCATTCTGGCCGTCATGGTGCTGCTCTACTTCTTGAAGAACCTGCGCAGCACTCTGATCATCAGCGCTGCCATCCCCATATCCGTGATCATCACCTTCTTCCTGATGTTCTCGTCCAACATCTCATTGAATATCATATCCATGGGAGGTCTGGCCCTGGGCATAGGCATGCTGGTGGACAACTCCATCGTGGTGCTGGAGTCCATCCAACGGTACCGAGAAAAGGGCACGGACCTATACAATGCCGCGCTCAAGGGGACAACCGAAGTGGCCGGTGCGGTGACTGCCTCCACCTTCACCACGGTCGCGGTCTTTTTCCCCATCGTGTTCGTGGAGGGCATCGCCGGCCAGCTGTTCAAGGACATGGCCCTGACTGTGACCTTCTCCCTGCTTGCGTCCCTGGTGGTCTCGCTGACCCTGGTGCCCATGCTGAGCTCGGCCATGCAGAAGGAGAATTCCAAGGAACGGTTCTCCAAGGGGCTCAAGTTCCTGTTCAAGCCGCTGGACAAGGTCTATGACAAATTCTACCAGTCATATGCCAAGGTCCAGGAGGTTTCGTTCGCCCGCAGGAAGACCATCCTCGTCACTGTGATCCTGGCCTTCCTGGCCGCGGTCTTCATGTCCCGGTTTATGGGCCAGGAACTGATCCCGGTGATCTCCCAGGGTGAATTCATCATCAACGTGGAGTTCACACCCGGAACTTCTCTGAAGGAGAATGCCTCCATCATCTCGGACATTGCCGAGACCCTGGAGAAATACGAAGAGATCGACAGCGTCTACGAGCTGATCGGGAAGGGGTCCCGCGCCGGAATCTCCTTCCAGGAGGAGCGCGAGAACCTCTCGGAGTTCACTCTCCGTCTCCAACCCGGAATCCTGGGGAAGAAGGAGGACCGGATCATGGACCGGGTGCGGGCCGACCTGGAGCAGTTCCCCACAACCAAGATCAAGGTCTACAAGCCCCGGATGTTCTCGTTCAAGGCCCCCCTGGAGGTCGTGGTATCTGGCAATGACCTGGACAAGATCAAAGTCGTCTCCGACGAACTCCTGGAAAAGCTCCAGGGAGTGACCGGCATCATCGACCTCAAGTCCAGCATGGAAGAGGGCTACCCGGAGATCCAGATCATCTTCAACCGCTCGGTCCTCGCCTCCCAGGACATGACCATCAATTCCGTGGGCTCTCAGATCCGGAACAAGATCGAAGGCGAGGTATCAACCCGCTTCATCGAGAGCGACCGCGAGGTGGACATCCGTGTGCGCCTGGCTGAGTCCTCCCGCAACAGGGTGGAGAAGGTCAGTCGGATCCAGGTCCGCAACGGTCTGGGTGTGATGGTCCCCCTGCAGGCCCTGGCCACTATCCAGATCAAGGAGGGACCGGCGGAGATCCGGCGCATCCTCCAGCAGAAATCCGCTGTCATCACCGGGAACCTTTCCGGCATTTCTCTGGATGAAGCCACGGCCGAGATCCTGGCTGCGGCCGAGTCCATAGATGTGCCTCCCGAGATATCGGTCAACCTGGCCGGTCAGAGCATGGAGCAGGACGTGGCCTTCTCGTCCATGATCTTCGCCATCTTCCTGGCCGTGTTCCTGGTATATCTGGTCATGGCATCCCAGTTCGAGTCCTTCGTGAAACCCTTCATCATCATGTTCACCATCCCGCTGGGCATCATCGGAGTCGTGATCATCGGGCTGGCGACCGGGATGTCCATCAACGTTATCGTGCTCATCGGGCTCATCATCCTCTCCGGCATCATCGTGAACAACGCCATCGTGCTGGTGGATTACATCGGCCAGCTGCAGAGGCAGGGCATGAAGAAGCTGGAGGCCATCAAGACCGCCGCGCGGGTCAGGTGGCGTCCCATCCTCATGACCACCATCACCACCGTCCTGGGACTCATGCCCATGGCCCTGGATCTCAACGAGGGATTCGAGATCCGCATCCCTCTGGCCCTGACCCTGATCGGGGGATTGATCTTCGGGACCTTTTTAACCCTGATCTTTATCCCGCTGGTCTACAACCTGGTGGTCCGGGAATCGGGCGCCGAGGCAAAACGGGAGAGCCGGGTTATGGGTGTACTCAAGGCCGCAAAAAAGTCTGTATCTTTGGACAACACTGAACCGGAACAACCATGAATCTACCCGAATTTTCCATACGCAAACCCGTTTCCATCATCGTGGCCATGCTGGTCGTCGCGACCATCGGCATCATCTCCTTGATCAAACTTCCCCTGGAGATGATGCCCGACATGTCCTTCCCCGGGCTGAACGTGTCGATCTCGTATCCTTCATCCTCACCCGAGGAAGTGGAGCGGATCATCACGCGACCCCTGGAAGACGCCCTGGCCACGGTTAACAACCTGGACAGCCTGAGCTCCACCTCGTCGGCCTCTTCTTCCAACGTCCACCTGCAGTTCAACATGGGTACCAACATGGACCTGGCCTCCATGCAGATCCGGGACAAGATCGACCAGATCCGGGATACCCTGCCGGACGACATAGAGAACATCCGGATCCGGCGCTTTTCCATGAGCGACCGCCCGGTCATCAACTTCAGCGTGTCGCTCCCGGGGGATCTGGACAACCTCTATTTCTGGTCGGAAAACTTCATCACACAGCAGCTGGAACGGATCGAAGGGGTGGCCAACGTGGACATCCGGGGGATCCGCAACAAGGTCCTGACCGTGTACCTCAAGCCCGAGGTGTTCTACTCTTCGTCCATACGCATCAACGACCTTGTCGACACCATACGCAACAACAACATCAACATATCGGCCGGATACGTGGAAGACCAGCAGACGAGGTACGTCACGCGCATCCCCGGCGAGCTGAAGGTCATAGAGGAATTCAAAAAGCTGCCCGTCAACAACCAGGGCCTGACCATCGCCGACGTGGCCCGTGTCGCCTACGACTATCCGGTCAAAGAAGACTTCAACCGGCTGGACGGGAAGGAGACCGTCCGTTTTTCCGTCAACCGCGCCTCCAACGCCAACATCGTTGACGTCTGCAATGCGATCAAGGAGACGATGTACAGCATCAAAGATACAGAGCCCGCCCTGAAAGACATGACTGTCATTTTCTACCGCGACCAATCCGAGGACATCCTGCAGAGCCTCAGGGACCTAACCCTCTCGGGGATCATCGGGGGGCTCATGGCGGTGCTGGTACTGCTGTTCTTCCTCAGGAAGTTTCGGCTGACTGTCATCATCGCCATCGCTATCCCCATGGCCATGGTATTCACCTTCAGTTTCATGTACCTCTACCGCTACGCCTTCCGGGCCGACATCACCATCAACATCATCTCCCTGAGCGGCCTGATGATGGCCGTGGGCATGCTGGTGGACAACAGCGTCGTGGTGTTGGAGAATATCTTCCGGCTGCGCCAGGAAAAGGGCCTGTCTCCACTTCAGGCCTCAAGGCAGGGCGCCAGTGAGGTGGCCCTGGCCGTCACCGCCTCCACGCTCTCGACCCTGATCGTGTTCATCTCTCTGAGCTTCATGTCCCAATCAGGTTTCGGACGCTTCATGAAAGATTTCGCGCTCACCATCTCCCTGGCTCTCGTCGCCTCCCTGCTCGTCTCACTCTCTTTCATCCCCCTGGCAGGCAGCCGCCTTCTCAAGGGCAAGTCCAGGGAAAAGGCGCGCTGGCTGGTTAAGATGACCTCCCTCTATGAGCACATCATCAGCTTCACCATCAAGAACTGGAAGACCAAGTTGATGGTGGTGGGCATGGCCGTGAGCATCTTCCTGGTTTCGCTCTACATGCTGGGGAACATCGAGCGCGAGTTCATGCCACGCAGCGACGAGCGCGAGATCAGCCTTACCGTCTACATGCCGCGCAGCTTCACGCTGGACGAAATGAAGGCCCTGTTCAACGGCTTTGAACAGATGCTGTTCGCAAATAAAGAAGAGCTGGCCATCAAATACGTGACCACCGGGTTTGGAGTACGGAACATGCGGCAGGGACGCTTCCGCGGCTCCATCGAGCTGAACCTGGAGGACAAGGGCCCCTCGGTGACCGAAATCAAGGACCGGCTCAAGGAGCTGCTGCCCAGAAAGGCCGGCATCACCTACGAGTACAGCCAGCGCTTCGGCCGCGGCGGCCATTTCTCCGGTGTTACCGTCGAGCTGATCGGGATGGACTACACAAGGCTCACCGAACTGGCGCCCATGGTGATCGAAAAACTCCGGGCCGTGGAGAACGTGGAGGACGTTACCAGCGACCTGGAAGGCGGGGACACCCAACTCATGGTCGAAGTGGACCGTGAGAGGGCAGAGAGCTCGGGCGTGAGCAGCCGGATGGTGGCTCAGACCATCTCCAATTCCTTGTCTGAGCGCCCCATCGGCAAGTTCAAGACCGAGAACCGCGAGATCGACATCATCCTGAAGATCCAGGGGGACGACGGATTCAGCGAAGAGGACCTCAGGAACCTGAGCCTGAACACACAGGACAAGCGGATCCCCCTGACCGCCATCTCGAACATTACCTATCGCGCGGGCTCCACCTCCATCCGCAAGGAGAACAAA
Source organism: Candidatus Aminicenantota bacterium (assembly GCA_030614685.1). Taxonomy (GTDB): domain Bacteria; phylum Acidobacteriota; class Aminicenantia; order Aminicenantales; family Aminicenantaceae; genus JAUXEH01. Next base: position 8,940 of record JAUWTO010000049.1, on the reverse strand, counting down.
AAATCCAAGCTGATGATCAACGTCAACACCAAGTCCGAGGGCATGATGGGCGTCTCCGACAACATACGCGCCGTCATGGATACCATCCAGCTGCCCGAAGGATATTCCTGGGGCCTGGGTCAGGGATGGAGGCGTTTCCAGGAATCCCAGGGCGAATCGAGCATGGCGATCATCCTGGCCCTGGTCTTCATCTTCATCATCCAGGCTGCCTTGTTCGAATCCTTTGTACACCCTTTCACAATCCTGCTGACCGTGCCCCTTGCTCTCTTTGGGGTGGCCGTCATCTTCACGCTCTCGGGGATCACGCTCAACACGACATCCTACCTGGGGCTCCTGACGCTGTTCGGGATCGTGGTCAACAACGGGATCATTCTCATCGACCACATCCGCACCCTGCGAAAATCCGGCATGGAAAAGGCTGCGGCCATCATCCAGGGTGGGAAGGACCGGATGCGGCCCATCATCATGACCGCCATCACCACCATCTTCGGAGTCCTGCCGCTGGCCCTTCCTTTCCTGCTTCCGCAACTCTTCGAGGCGGCGGGGCGGCGGGCCCAGATGTGGGCACCCATATCCGTGGCCATCATCGGCGGGCTGTCCACCTCCACCATCTTCACACTGATCTTCCTGCCCACCTTCTACTCGATCTCAGATTCGGTCACGGTCACGGTCAAGAAATGGTTCGGGTTCGACACGTCCAAGGTGTAACAATCCGTCGGCGTCCTCCGACTAAATACCCCAAGGATCCAAATTGACATCCGATCTATGGAGTGGTACATAGGTTTACGAGGAAGGACCAGGGATGACAAAAACCAAGATTCTCGTGGTAGAAGACGAGAGCATCGTCGCTCGGGACATCCGCAACATGCTCCTGGGGCTCGGATACGAGGTTGTGGGAGTGGTTCCCTCCGGTGAGGAAGCCGTGGAGCTGGCCAGGGAGACCGTACCGAACCTGGTCCTGGTGGATGTCATGCTCCAGGGCGATATGACCGGATTCGAGGCCGCCGAGCAGATCTATTCGGGCTTCAACATCCCCGTGGTCTACCTGACCGCCTATGCGGACGAGACCACACTCCAGCGCGCCAAAAAGACCGAACCTTTCGGTTACCTGCTCAAGCCCTTCGAAGAGCGTGAATTGCAGACGACCGTCGAGATCGCGCTCTACAAGTTCAAGATGGAGATGAAGCTCAAGAACCGCGAGCGCTGGCTGACCACCATCCTGCAAAGCGTGGGAGACGGTGTGGTCGCCACCGATGAGAACGGACGCATCCAGTTCATGAATCCCTTCGCCGAGGACCTGACAGGATGGGCCCAGGGCGAGGCCATGGGGAAGGCCCTCAAGGACGTGTTCCACATCTTGAACGAAAAAACCGGGAGGTCCCTGACGATCCCGTCTGACAAAATCCTCAAGGGCGAGCGGTTCAGGATCGCCTCCGAGGTCCTCCTGCGTTCCAAGACCGGGGTCAGGACTCATGTGCACCAGAACGCCGCTCCTATCCGGGAGGAGTCGGGCGAGATCTCCGGGATCGTCCTGGCCTTCTCCGACATCACCCGCAGCAAGCTGGCCGAAGGCGAGCTGAAAAAGAGCTGGGAACAGCAGAAGAGCGCCATGGAAGGGACCGTGCAGGCCATGGCCTACACCATCGAGACCCGCGATCCGTATACAGCCGGGCATCAGCGCCGGGTCACCAAGCTTGCCTGTGCCATCGCCGAAGAGATGAAGCTCTCAGAGAACCAGATGGAAGGAGTGCGGCTGGCCGGCGGCCTGCACGACCTGGGGAAGATCTATGTGCCGGCCGAGATCCTGGCCAAGCCTGGTAAGCTCAGTCCGGTCGAGTACAACATCATCAAAACCCACCCTCAGGTCGGGTACGACATCCTCAAATCCATCGAATTCCCCTGGCCCATCGCCGATTTTGTTCTGCAGCATCATGAGCGCCTCGATGGAAGCGGCTACCCCAACGGGCTGAAAGGGGACAAGATATCCTTGGAGGCCCGCATCCTGGCCGTGGCCGACGTGATCGAGGCCATGGCCACACACCGGCCCTACCGCGCGGCACTCACCATCGAAACCGCACTGGATGAGATCCAGAGCAACCAGGGCAGCAAATACGACAGCCAGGTCGTGGACGCCTGCCTCAAGGTTTTCAAGAAAAATAAGTTTGACTTCGACAAATTCTGAGGGAGCAAGAGCGTGCAAAAAACCTACGCCGGGCTGCTGCTGATGGGATCGATCCTGGCGGCATTCGGAGGGGTGGCCGCGTTCATATTCCTGTTCCTCCGTGACCTCAACGTGTACATCCTTGTCCTCTCCCCAGTCATCTTAGCCTGCTACCAGATCCCGGCCGTGGTCCTCTACGGGCTGTACAAGCGCACAAGGCAGCCCGAGCAGGAACCGGAAGACACGGACGCAGAATAGATCCCTAGTCTGGAAACATGTTTCCCTTGACTCACCGCAGTCATTTGGTTATTATGCCAATTATGCAAACAATGGAACAACACAAAGCCCGACTGGAGGCCCGCGCCGGAGTCCTCAAGGCCCTGGCGCATCCCACGCGTCTTTTTCTGGTAGAGGCTCTGTCCGACACACCTCACTGCGTGAACGACCTCACAGAGATGGTGGGTGCGGACACCTCAACCGTTTCCAAACACCTCTCGATCCTGAAGAACGCGGGGCTCATCCGGGATGAAAAACAAGGCAAACAGGTTTTCTACAGGCTGCGGATCCCCTGCGCTCTGAACTTCCTGGATTGTGTGGAAGCTGTGCTCAGGGAACAGGCCAGAGAGCGCATGGCCGTGATCGGCTGACACCGGAACCGACATGAGCTCCACTGATTGGAAAAAAGAGTGGAAGCCCCTGGCCATCATGGTCGGCGTGTTCCTGCTCTGCTTCTATCTCCCGATCGGCACCCGCCGTTTCGACAACGCGCTGCTGGAGGCGTTCAACCTGCTGAAATGGTATGCCAGGGAGCACGTCCTTCTGTGCCTCATCCCCGCCTTCTTCATCGCGGGGGCCATTGCCGTCTTTATCCGCCAGGAAGCGGTGATGAAATACCTGGGCGCCCGTGCGAAAAAAGTCGTGGCCTACAGCGTCGCCGCCATATCGGGGTCGGTCCTGGCTGTCTGTTCCTGTACCGTGCTTCCCCTGTTCGCCGGGATCACACGCATGGGGGCCGGCCTCGGCCCAGCCACCACGTTCCTGTATGCCGGCCCAGCCATAAACGTCCTGGCTATCATCCTGACGGCCCGGGTCCTGGGCGTGGAACTGGGCATCGCCCGGGCCGTGGGGGCCATTGTCTTCAGTGTCATTATCGGGCTGCTGATGCACTTCTTCTTCCGGAAAGATGAACACGATAGGGCGGAAGCCCGGATGGCCATGCCGGAATCCGAGGGAGGCCGCCCGCTCTGGCAGAGCGCCCTCTTCCTGATGGTGCTGGTCGGTATCCTGATCTTCGCCAACTGGGCCGAACCCGCGGGGAGTTCCGGATTATGGGGAGCCGTCGCCTCTGCCAAGTGGAGCCTTACCCTTGGACTAGGAGCCATCCTGTCCCTCCTGCTGATTCTCTGGTTCAATCTTAAGATCACATATGCGGCCCTCGCTTTTTTTCCTGTTCTCCTCACGGCCCTCCTGTGGCCCAACCTGCCGCAGATACCGTTCGCCCTCGGTGTGGCCGGGCTGATCTTGGTCACCAGTACGAGCAAGGGCGAAGCCGGAGACTGGTTCCAGTCCTCCTGGGGCTTTGCCAAGCAGATCCTTCCCCTGCTGTTCCTGGGTGTGATCTTTGCCGGCGCACTCCTGGGGCGGCCGGGACACGAGGGGCTCATCCCCTCGGACTGGGTGAGTGCAGCCGTGGGCGGCAACTCCCTGTGGGCCAATCTGTTCGCCTCGGTGGCGGGGGCCTTCATGTACTTCGCCACTTTGACCGAGGTCCCCATACTGCAGGGCCTGATCGGGAACGGGATGGGCAAGGGGCCGGCCCTGGCGCTGCTCCTGGCGGGGCCGGCTTTGAGCCTGCCCAATATGCTGGTCATACGGAGTGTCATCGGCACCAAAAAGACCGTAGTCTTTGTCCTGCTGGTCGTAATACTATCCACGGCCGCGGGCCTGATCTACGGCAATCTTTTCTAAAAGCAGACACACACCCGAATATGAAAGATTAGGAGGCAGAATGAAAACCATACATGTCCTGGGAACAGGCTGCCCCAAATGCAACCTGCTGGAAAAAAACGCGGAAATTGCGGTGCGTGAATCAGGCCTGGAGTTCGAGATCGTCAAGGTGACGGACATCAATGAGATCATGGAATTCGGTGTCATGCTCACACCAGCCCTGGTCGTCGACGGTGTGGTCAAGAGCACGGGAAAGGCCCTGAGTGTAGAGGACATCAAGGCCTTCCTTTCAAGAATCGAATAACATTCATGTAAAAGGAGGATCGAATGAGCGATTCCAACACAAACGTTTGCACGGCGGCCCCCACCCTGATCTTCGCCTGTTCAGGCGCGGCCGACGTCGGGGCCGTATCGGACAAGGCCGCGAGAGAGCTAACTGCGAAGGGTGCCGGTAAGATGTACTGCCTGGCCGGCATCGGCGGACGCGTCCCCGGAATCCTGAAGACCACGGCAGAGGCGGAGAAGATCCTGGCCATCGACGGCTGCCCCCTCGACTGCGTGAGGCTCAGCCTGGAGGAGGCCGATTTTTCCGAGTTCAGACACATGAGGGTCACGGACCTGGGGCTGGAAAAGGGAAAATCGCCTGCCACGGAAAAAAACATCGACCGGGTTGTGCAAGCGGCCCTGGATGTCCTCGGCACCTAAGGCCATTTGGCAGCATAAGAGAAAAAACAGATGAACAAACTCATTGCCACACTTATAGTGCTGGTTTCCTGCGGCCTGATCTGTGCCCGGATGAACGGAGGAGCGGTTGACCGGCCGCAAACAGAGCAAACCAAGCAAAATGAAGAGCAGTTGATCATAAGCGACAAGGTGCTGAACTTTTCCCAACATAAGGTGACATTTATCGAATTGGGAGCGGACAAGTGCATCCCGTGCAAGGCCATGCAGCCGGTCATGCGAGAGATCGCTAAAGAGTACAATGGCATAATCCAGGTTGTTTTTTATGATGTCTGGAAAACCCCTGACTATGCCAAAAAATACGGCATAAAAGTGATACCCACTCAGGTTTTTATAGATAAAGACGGCAAAGAAATTTTCCGGCACGTTGGGTTTTTCGCCCAAGAGGACATCGTAAAAGCCCTGAAGGAAAGAAAGATCATATAAATCACATGCTGAATATTTTCACAGCGCTTTCCCAGGCGGTCGAGGGGCAACCCGCAATCGCCATAGCCGCAGCATTCGTGTGGGGAGTCCTGAGCGTTGTGCTGAGCCCCTGTCATCTGACCAGCATTCCTCTCATCATCGGATATCTCAGTAACCACGAGAAAATATCTACCAATAAAGCCTTTACTCTATCCATACTATTTTCCATGGGCATCCTCATTTCCGTTGCGATTATCGGCGGCATTACAGCCGCGTCTGGGCGCATCATGGGAGATATCGGTAGAGTCGGCAACTATGTCGTGGCGCTGGTTATCCTGTTTTTCGGCCTCAATCTACTTGGAGTCTTCCCGCTAAACTGGCCTGGACAGAGACCCATAAAAGCAAAACGGCAGGGCTATCTCCCCACATTGTTTTTAGGGCTGATCTTCGGGTTAGCGCTGGGTCCCTGTACGTTTGCCTTTATGGCCCCGATGTTAGGCGTGGTTTTCCGGCTCTCCGCCTCGAACCTGGCGTTTGGAATACTTCTATTGACCGCATTCGGCTTGGGACACATCTCTGTGATCACAGCTGCAGGCACCAGCTCGCAATGGGTCCAGCGGATGATAAACTGGGAGCAGCGAGCGAGGGGGGTAGCGATACTGAGAAAAATTTGTGGGGTGCTTGTCATTTTAGGGGGGATCTACCTGGTCTATTCAACATTCTAGCCGGGAGGGAAAGGCATGGAAGAGAAGGCCTGCGTCACCAAGCAGCCCAAGGGGCTGAGGTCCCGGTCATGCTGATGCTGGTGCGGATCTGCCTGCGGACGCAGGGCAGGTTCAGGCCCAAGCCATAGATCTTATTTAAAAGAGGGAACTATGAACGGATCGTCTCCCAAGGAACAGGTTTTGTTCGTGTGCACACACAACTCCGCGCGTTCCCAGATGGCCGAAGGCCTTATGAACGCCCTCCATGGGGACCGCTATGAGGCCTTCAGTGCAGGGACCGAGCCATCCATCATCAATCCCCAGGCCGTCTTCGTCCTGCGGGAGCTCGGGATCGACATCTCGAGCCATCGCTCGCAGCATGTCAACGAATTCCTGAGCCAAGAGTTCGACCAGGTGGTTACGGTCTGTGACCACGCCCGCGAGACCTGCCCGGTCTTCCCCGGGGGGAAAGAGATCATCCATCACAGCTTTGCCGATCCGTCCTCAACACAGGGCAAGGAGCAGGAGATGCTGGCCGCCTTCCGTAAGATCAGGGACGAGATCAGGGACTGGATCGACGACACATTCTGCGAGCTAGAGGGGTAGGGGCTGTCGCTCCCGACGGGATTTGAACCCGTGTCGCCGCCTTGAAAGGCGGTGTGTGGACGAAACGGATAACCGTCATCACTTTGATGAGAAGAGAGGACCTGAATGGTAGGTGAAAACCTGACCTTCAGCTAAAATTATCAACCGTTTGAAATGCTTGATCGATTATTCACAGCAACATTGCAGACAAATACTCACTCCATTCAAAAAAAGACATGTGAGCTTGAGCATCTGTATATATCGCAAATGCAACATGAAGTATCCACGATGTCAATAGGGTAATAAAGACGATAAGAAAAATAGTTAAAGAACCTTTGAGGTAATACGTGATCTTCGTTTTTTTCATCTCCCAGATTGATTCCATTTTTCCCTCATATATTTAGTCGGTTATAAACACTATTTAGGAACAGGGCCATACAAATAAGTGATACCGCTACAACGATTTTACGGCTATCCATGTCAAATTGGATTTGCGCTGATGCTGGGCACAGGGGAGGCATAATATGATAGCCTTACCCCCCTCCAGCACATAAGATATTATAAGAAATGGGAGTGTCAATTGGATTGGGCAGGTTGTCTCGTAAATGCGTCAAATTTTGTAGAGGAGGGGGCGGGTTATCATTGTTCTTTGCCCCTCAGGGGGGTAACGGGTCTCACACGCGAGTGATATCCGGATATCACTCACCCCAGTCGAGTCATCTCAAGGAATCATCGATTTTGGGTCGGATTAGGCGGGAGCGGGCGACATGGGGGCCGGGGAGGAAGGGATTGGATGTCACTGGCTCTTTGGCTTACGGGTGGGGTGGGTCTGACCTGCCCCCCTCAATTTACTGCTGCCATAAGGAAATATCCTATTAATTCAATCCCTCCATATGGCTTTATATTTATAAACACAGGCCTGTCCATATGGATCGGCAAAGTAAATATGATCTCCATCCATGGTCATGTTGTCGAAACGTTCCATGCCGTCAGGGAAGGGCAGTCTGGCCAGGAGGATACCTTCCTTGCTGAAGACTTCGAAATGCAAATACTCTTGAATGACGAAACCTTCGCTCCCTTGATCCCTGGGAACCTCTTTCTTATACCCCAGCACCCAGATACGGCCATGGCTGTCCACGCCAATCCCCCTGGATACGAAGGGAAACATCGCTCTATCAATCTCACGGACTACGCCCTGGATTTCCATTTTTTCCTTCCCATACTTGTACTCGAGTCCGAAGGGGAGTTCCCTGCTGATTTTCAGAAGCAGTTTTCCGTTATCCGAATACTTTTCGATCCTGTTCTGGTGAATAAAAGCGAGATAGATGTTGTTGTCGTCATCAACCATTATGTTGGTATAGTTAGCAGTCCAGGAACCACGGGCATTGTCCACGAGGAATGGTTCTCCAAATTCATGTTCGATGTTTCCCTCGGTGTCAAATATCTTCAGGATTGTATTTTCCTTGGAGTTGTCATGCCGGAATCCCAGGGAGTAGCCGACGACTTTGTCGAGATCCATAAGCTTCATGCCAATCCCTTGGTACCGGGGCAGCCCAAATTTCTTTTTATACTCACCATTGAGATCGAATATGTGAAACTGAGCAGCCATTGAGGTGACAAGGAGCTGATCAGAGCGGCAGTCGATCTGCATAGGATATTGATATTCTCCCGGTCCCTGGCCCTTGCGTCCGAATTGAGTGAGGTACTCCCCACTAGAGGAAAATTTCTTTATGCAGCCTTCTTCCGGATCCAGAACAAAAGTATTTCCCATATGATCTTCAGTAACGCTGAGGGGCTGATCGAACATATAATTTTCATCTTCAGGTTCGAGTTCGCCGATCTGAAGAACAAATTCAAGTCCGGATCTTGGGTTGTCGATTTTTGGCCTAAGGTTGTGGACAACTCTTGTCCCATCTTTAACTCGGAGCGTGAATGACTGTTCTCTTTGGCAGGACAACGATATGAGCACTATGGATAACAAGGCAAGAATAGATTTTGACTTAGGCTTCATGTTCCACCCCTCTGCTTATGAATGAAGCACACTCAGTTTAGAATCCCAAAGCTCTGCTGTCAATTCATCGGACATGAGAAACGCCATCTTCAATTAATTGATCGGGGAGCTCCCGTATATGCTGGAAATTTTGTAGAGGAGAGGGGGGATTATCATTGCTTTGTCCCTCTATGGGGGGTAATGGGTCTCATGAGTAAGCGATATCCTGGGTAGCGCTCTCCCGGCCGAGTTATCTCAGTGGATCATCGGTTCAGGGTGGGGAGGGCAGGAGGTCAAGAAAAAGCCGTCATATCGCTCAAGAGAACCCGGAAGCCTTAATTCTTTAGCCCAGCCAACCTCTCCCTCGCATCCGCCAATTCGGGGAGGCCGGGATCGGCATCCTTTCG
>JAUWTO010000170.1 GCA_030614685.1 Candidatus Aminicenantota bacterium | reverse complement strand
CCCACACCGCTCATCACTAAGTAACAACCCCTCACAATGATTTCCACGTAACCATCTTATTTTCAGCAAGATACTGTACATCTCCGAGTAACAGGAAATATGGTTTGATATGCATAATAAGTGCCAAAAAGTCACTCAAGATCAAAAGTTAATTAGGGTTGTAGACTACTTAAGTTCTTAATTTTAATGATTATATGGGAAGATCTGCTTGAAATTAATCTGGTACGCCCGGAGGGATTCGAACCCCCGACCTATGGATTCGAAGTCCACCGCTCTATCCAGCCGAGTTATGGGCGCATGGGGATTTTCCACATTAGTAAGAGCAAAGAGAAAATCGTATAGTTGTATAGTGAGGGAAAGAAGATCTTTTTTTTATAAACGCTCCTTTAGGGACCTGAAATCATGCTCATACTCCTGGATCAAACCCTGGTCGGCGAAGCTGAAGTACCGGTTGTTGCCGATGATGATGTGGTCGAGCACGCTGATCTGCATCATCTGTACGGCAAAGACCAGTTCCCGAGTGATGGCCCGGTCGCTCTCGGAGGGGGCCGGGTCTCCTGAGGGATGGTTGTGAACGAAGATCAGAGAAGAGGCATGGTAGCGCAGCGCTGACCTGATGATCTCGCGGGGATATACGGCACTGGAGTCTACGGTTCCCTCAGACAGAATCTTTTCCTCCAGCACCTGGTTCTTGGCATCAAGAAACATGACCCTGAACTGCTCCTGCTTGGCGTCCCGCAGCGAGTGGAAAAGATAATCGAACACCTCCCGGGAGGATTGGCACACGGGACGCTCCAGCATGCGATCCCTGAGAAAGCGGCGGGACACTTCCTGTATGAGCCGGATCCCGAATACATTATGAGATCCGATCCCGCTGATCTCCTGAAGCTCCTCGGCCGGGGCCTCCAGCACCGCACTCAGGGTCTTGAATCTCTGTAAGGTTTCCTTCGCCTGCCGCTTGCAGTCGCGTCTAGGAGTTCCCAGGGTCAGCAGCAGTTCGATGACCTCGTAGTCCAGAAATCCGCTGAGCCCGCTCTGAAGGAATTTCTCCTTCAACCGCGACCTGTGCCCTTCAAATCCGCCGTGCTGTTCTTCCATGTGTGTATTACAGAAGACGTTTTACGGCGGGGAAAAATCACATATGGTGGGAAATCCCGGCGCCCAAAGCCAATGGAGGCCTGGCTCATGTGTGGGAAGGCACTCAGACCGGCTTTTCCAGTCCGTAAGTCCTGATCTTGTAGCTGAGGATGCGTTCGGTGATCCCCAGGTCACGGGCAGCGCGGCTCTTCACGCCACCGTTCTCCCTGAGGGCCTTCCGGATCTCCTTCGACTCCAGCAGGCGCACTCTTTCGTTGAGAGCAAGCCCGGCCTGCTGTTCGTCCTCCTCGAGAGGCTCCGTCAGGAAGAGCGGCAGGTCGCTGGACACGATATCCGTTCCCTCAGCAAACACCACGGCTCTTTCCACGATGTTCTCCAGTTCGCGGATATTGCCAGGGAAGGGATAGCGCAGCAGCAGGCTCATGGCCTCGGACGAAATACCGGCAATGGACTTGTTTTCTCGCTGGGCATACTTCCGGATGAAATGATCCACCAGCGGCGGGATATCTTCACGGCGCTCTCCCAATCGGGGCACATGGATGCGGATGACGTTCAGGCGGTAATACAGGTCCTGGCGGAACGTTTCCGCTTTCATCATGGCCTCAAGGTCACGGTTGGTGGCAGCGACGATGCGGACGTCAGCCCGGATGGAACGCGAGGATCCGAGCCGGTAGAACTCCTTTTCCTGGAGGAACCTCAACAACTTGACCTGCAGATGAGGCGGCAGGTCCCCGATCTCATCCAGGAAGAGCGTCCCTCCGACAGCGGCTTCGAATTTTCCGATCCGGCGCTCGTGTGCTCCGGTAAAGGCGCCCTTTTCAGCGCCGAAAAGCTCGCTTTCGATCAAGGTCTCGGGCAGCGAGGGAATGTTTATCGCCATATAGGGGCCGTCCTTACGGTGGGAGGAAAAATGGATGGACTTGGCCACCAGGTCCTTCCCGGTGCCCGTTTCCCCTGATATCAAGACGGTGGCGTCGCTGCGGGCCGCCTTCCCGATCAAACGGGCCACCTCTTCCATACGGGAGGAGGTGAACACGAAGTTCCTGGCGCTGAAGCGCTCCTCCAGGGAGTCACGCAGTACCGATATCTCCCTGCGCAGGGTCTGTCTTTCGAGCGCCCGCTTGATGACCAGTAGGAATTTATCGAAATCGATGGGTTTTACGATGTAGTCATACGCCCCGTTTTTCAAGGCGGCCACCGCATTCTCTACGTTGCCGTAAGCGGTCACCATGATGGGCGTGATCAGTGGATTCTGCTTCAGCATGTCCTGGATGACTTCCAGCCCGTTCTCCTCTCCCAGTTTGTGGTCCACGATCGCCACATCCACTGGATAAGTGCGTACGGTGGAAAGGGCCTCGGCCCCGGTCGCCACATCGAACACCAGAAATCCCTCGCCCTCCAGGTGTTCCTTGATCAACCGGCGCTGAAGGGGATCGTCCTCCACAATGATCAGGCTGGCCTCTGGCATGTCACTCTCCTTGGATTTTGAGGACAAATTCCGCCCCCTGTCCGGGCGAGCTGTTGGCATAGATGCGCCCGCCGTGGGCCTCAATGATCTTCCTGGACAGATAAAGCCCGATGCCCAGGCCCTCCCTTTTGCCGCTGTAGAAGGGCTCGAATATATGCGGGAGGTCGCGGGAAGACACCCCGGTTCCCGAATCCCGGACCGAGATGAGGACCTCTTTCTTCTGCCTGCGGGCCTTCAGGGAGATCGGGGCTTCCGGGGAGGATTCGTGGGCGTTTTTCAGCAGGTTGAAGAGCACCTGCCCCAGCAGTCCCTGGTCTGCGGTCATGGCCAGGGAATCCCCGCACTCGACCTTGATCGTGCCGGATGACCGGCCGTACTCTCTCAGGAACGAAGCCTTGACCTCTTCGATCAGGTCTTTCAGCACAAATCGTTCCTGGTGCAGGCTGAGGGGTTTGAGCGCGGCGGAGAACTGATCCACGATGCGCGAGATCTTGCGGACCTCCGCTTTCCCTGCCAGCGCATCCCGTCGCATCTCCACCGGCACTTTTTTTTCAAACAGGTCACACAGCAGTGACAGGCTGTTCAGAGGATTTTTGATCTCATGAGCCACTCCTGAGGTAAACGCTGAGATCTCTCTGAAGCGTTCCTTTTCCTGGGTCTGCTTTTCCAGCTCGCGTGTCTTCTGCACATAGCGGTTCTGCAGCCGGGACATCCCGATAAAAAAAAGGATCCCAACCGCAAAGAGACTTACGAATATGATCCAGAAGGTCTTGCGGGACTGTGACAGCATTGTCTCCAGGCTGCTGAGCGAGTATCCCAGGTAGAGATAATAGGTCTCCCCTTCAGGGCCGGAAAAGGAGGAAAAATGATTCAGAATCCTGCCAACAGGAGATTCCAGGACCCAGGAGCGCCGGGTCTCTGTTTCCTTGAGTGACAGGGGCAGGTATCCCTCAAAGCGCGAGCTCCATCCCAGGATGTTCCGCTCCCCGTCCAGCAGGGCCATGAAATAGATGCTTTCCTCTCCGATGTACAAGGGGAAGATCTCTTCAGCAGGTGTGTCCTCGGACAATAGATGAGACACATGGTTGTTTAGGATCTCGGATGTGGCCTGAAGCTGCTCCTCTACCAGATTTTCAACCCGGTTCCGGATGGTATAGCGGTTCAGATGGGAGGACACCAGGAAGAGAGCTACGAGCCCCAGGAAGGGAAGTAAGAAAACGGGGCTCTGCCGCTTCAAATGAGGTTACCTTTTCCAGCGCTTCTTCTGCTGGCTCCGCCCCCCCCTCCAATTGGGGAAGCCGTGCTTGTCCCGCACTGCCATCATCTCCCCTCGCATCCGGACCTGGCGGGCCATGACCAGGTTAACCTTACCCTCCGTAACCAGAGAGCCCGTGATCCTCAGAGACTCCCCCTGATGGAGGTCCTGTTCGAAGAACCAGGCGGGGCTGATCTCCACAGTGTACAGCTTACCGGTTGTTTTCTCCTCCAAAACGACTGTCAGAAAAGCAGCCTTGTCCTGGTACCGGGGTTCCATGATGACCTGGCGCACGGAGCCGCTGATGTCCACCTCCCGGTCCACGTTGTAGAAATGCTGTGCCTCCTGGGAGGAGGCGGCAAGCACGCAGATCACGGCCAGTCCCACACCTATTGTTAATAAACCATGCCTCATCCTCATTGCTTATCTCCAAAGAAAAGGTTCCATTCAATCCCCAGGGCTATATAGTTACCCTGCCAGTCGAATAGGGGATCATTGGAGCCGTTGTTGATGAAGTTATAGGTCAGCATCAGGGAAAAACGATGGAAATCTTTCGAAAGCCGGGCCTTCCAGTGATGGCGGGTGTCCTCCCGCCCGACACCGGTGGTGTTTCCCTCATCATCCAGGACCTCGACCCCGGGGAACTCTTTTTGGGAGAATCCGTACCCCAACTGCGCCTGGATATCCCCCGGGAGCAGGGTGGTGACTTGGGCTCCGAGTTCGTGTCCGGCCCAGGAGAACCGGTCGTAGAAGGGATTCTCCACCATGTAGAACTCCCAGACATACATGAAGGGATTTTCTCCGGACAGCGGCCACTGTTTGATACCGGAGACCTGCACGCCGATGTGATCACCCAGCCCCTGTGCGACCAGGGCACTCAAGGCCAGCGTATGGATTCCCTGGCCGCCTGTTTCCCCGCTCGCCTGAGGGGGTACAGGAGACAGGGAATCCGCACCGGCCGGATTTCCCCGGCCCATGCCCTGGCCCATGCCTTGGCTCGCACCCTGATCCATTCCCTGATTCGAATCCTCCCATGAGGCGGACTCCGGGGCCGTATCCTCTCCGGACGTCTGGACATCTCCCTCGTCAAATGGATGGAGGTAATATTTAAATCCCCAACCCAGTCCCGCCTTGAGGGTTGTCCGCGACTGGAAAAACTTGTCCATGGTCACATTCAAAGACTGGCTGACATAATCGAACTGCGACCACCGGTAGTCCCGCAGGGTCAGGGCATAGTCGGCCTTCAGTATGGATGTGGGGGTGAGGT
>JAUWTO010000194.1 GCA_030614685.1 Candidatus Aminicenantota bacterium | reverse complement strand
GTGGCTTTGAAGAGGATGTGGATGTCACGACCGGTACCTTGAAGGGGAGCACGATCGATCAAAAAGGGCTGGCGGTGTGGCGGGAGTCGGACCTCAAGACCCGCAGCCGCAGCACCAAGCAGGACAATGTGGTCCTTGTGGGTTGGCGGGGCCCGGCCGAGGAACGTCAGGGAGAAGCAGCCCCCCATTATACAGTCCACCTCCCGGAGGACCTGCCAGAGGACTGGCAGCTGTCGGGAGACTCGGTGCTGGTGTTCGCCCTGACCGATGCGGATGAAAAAGTGCCGGAACCCGAGGAAGACGCAGAGGAGCAAAAAGCCGGGTTGGCAGAGGCAGAAGGGCAGGATAAGGATGTCTCTGCCGAAGGCCAGGACGAGGAAGCAGAGAAAGGCAAAGATGAAAAAGAGAAAAAAGATAAAGACAAACCCAAAGAGCCTTTGGAGTTGAGTATCGAGCTGGAGGACGGCGCGGGCGTGAGAGTGCTTCTGCCCCTGGAGCATTTCATGCCGGTCCCGCCCGTGACCAAGAGCCGGTTCTTGAGGACCGGGAAGGAAAGCGGCCGGATGGGCAGGGCCTACGAGCCCACGCTGCAGACGTATCGGCTGCCCCTGCAGAGTTTCATGGACGCGAACCCGGATTTTGATCCACAGCAGCTCCGGAGCCTGCGTTTTGTGTTTGACCGGGGCCGCGAGGGTGTTCTGATCATCGACCGGATCGGGATCGCCAGGAAGGGACCGGCTCCTGATCTAAATTGATAGAAGGAGGAGTGGATATGCGGAAAATGTCGAAAGCCTTGGTCTGTATTATATGTGCGGCGATCCTGCTGGTGCCGAGCCTTGAGGCCGCGCAAAAGGACCCCTATGCAAAAAAACTCAAACCTCTGGAGAAGTTTATCCCCGAAATCATGGCCGACTGGCAGGTTCCCGGCCTGGCCATCTCCATCATTAAGGACGGGCGTCTGATCTATGCCAGGGGCTTCGGCTTCAGCGATGTAGGTGGTCAGAAGGAGGTCACCTCCCGGACCCTGTTCGCCATCGGATCCTGCACCAAAGCCTTCACCGCGGTGACCATGGGCATGCTGGTGGATGAGGGCGAGGTGGAGTGGGACGGGCGGGTGACGACCTACCTTCCGGGCTTCAAGCTCAAGGACGATTTTGCCACGGCCCGCATGACACCCCGGGACCTGCTCTGCCACCGCTCAGGACTGCCCCGCCATGATCTGATGTGGTATAACTCGACAGCCACCCGGGAAGAGTTGTTCTCCCGGCTGCAGTATCTGGAACCCAGCCAGGATTTTCGTACGCACTATCAGTACCAGAACCTCATGTTCATGACCGCAGGGTATATGGTGGAGCAGATTTCGGGCGTGAGTTGGGAAGAGTTCGTCGAGTCCCGGATCTTCTATCCCCTGGGCATGACGGACAGCAATTTTTCCGTCGAAAAATCCAAGCAGGCTCCGGATCATGCGCTCCCCTACGTGCTGAAGGAAAAGGAGGTCACGGCCATTCCTTTTCGCAACATCGACACCATAGGCCCGGCCGGGTCCATCAACTCCCATGTGACCGAAATGGCCAACTGGGTGCTGCTGAACCTCAATAAGGGCAAATTCGGGGACCAGGCCATCGTGTCCGAGTCCAGCCTGAAGGAGATCCATTCGCCCCAGATGATCTCGGGCAGAAGCCTCCGCTATGATGAAACCTTCTATTCGCTCTACGGCATGGGATGGGGTATGACGTCCTACCGGGGGCATGTGCTGCTCTCCCACGGCGGCGGGATCGACGGATTCACGGCCCTGGTCTCGCTGATGCCCAAGGACGACATGGGACTTGTGATCCTGACCAACCTCGGCGGCAGCCCGGTCACCCAGGCCGTCATGTATCAGGCCTATTACCGCCTCCTGGACCTCAAACCGGTGGACTGGAACGGGCGTTTCCTGAAGCAGCGGGCAGAGGGGGAAAAAGAGGCCGAGCAGGCCAAAGAAAAAGAGGACGCGGACCGCGTTGCCGACACACGCCCCACACTCGCCCTGGAGGCCTATGCCGGAGACTATACCCATCCCGGATACGGAGTTCTCAGGGTCACGCACAAGGATGGCAGCCTTGAGATGAGCTACAACGACATCCCCTATACGCTGGAACACTTCCACTATGATGTATTTCAGATGGAAAATGAGTTGATGGGCCTGACCCAGAAGGTTTCCTTTGCGCTCGACCTAAAGGGCAATGTGGGATCGATCTCTGTACCGCTGGAATCGGCCGTGGGCCCGATCGTCCTTGTCAGGATGCCCGAGAAAAAGATGCGCGAGCGTGCCTTCCTGGAGCAGTTTGAGGGGGAATACCTGCTGAACGAGATCGTGCTCAAGGTCTATCTCAAGGCAGACGACACGCTCTTTACTCTGGTCCCCGGACAGCCAGAGTATGAGCTGGTGCCGTACAAGGGGACCCGGTTCACGCTCAAGGGCGTGCCCGGCGTCAGCATCGAGTTCATCCAGGATGAGTCCGGTAAGGTCAGCGAGGCCAAGATCACCCAGCCCGAGGGGGTCTTCACTGCCAAGAAAAAATGATCCCCAAGAAAGATCAAAGCAATGCTGACTTCGCCTTGTCTCGGGACTGATGAAAAAGGGTAGAATAATACGCTGAGATTTATTCTGCAGAAAGGGGCGCTGTGATCATGCCTTGGGCTTGACCCGGTAGAGGACCTCTCCCAGGTAACCACCGTCGTTGATCAATGCGATGTACATCCCGGGCTGGAAATAGGCTCTTCTGCTGAGCATGGGTCCGGACAGGCTGGTCAGGACCTCGGAGGCTTCCCAGTCTCCCTTGCGGTCCGTCAACAGGACAGGCACCTTTTCGGTGATCATTTTCTCTAAGATCTCTTTTAAGCTCACTGTTTCCTCTCTTCCGATTGCTTCCAATCGCGTCTCCAGATAATATATACGTAATCGGCTCCCGGAAAGTTGCCATTTATTTTTTGAAAGATGGGTTTGAACCTTTGGTTGGGATATTGCGTAGATACATGAGAAGAAACAATTCTATCTCTTTGGAGGGAAGATCCATGAAACGATCTATCCGCAAAATAAGCCTTGCACTGACTGCCTGGGCTGCGCTGATGCTGATACTCGCGCCTGTGGTCCCGGTCCTGGCGCAGGAAGGCGATGCCAAGAAAACGTATGCTGAGCTGCTCGGCGATTACGAATTCGACCTGGCTGACCTGGGCATGGGCATGGTGGTCATGAATGTCTATGCGGAGGGGGATTCCCTGTGGGTGTGGCCCGAGACATCCAGCGAACCGGCAGAGATGAATCCCGTTGAGGGCGAAAAGTATACGTTCTTTATCGAGGACGACGAAGAGGGCCGGTATGAGGTCATCTTCGTCAAGGATGAGAACGGCAAATACACCAAATGCCGAGTGGTGAACGAAGGCATGGGACTGGATTCCACCGGCACCAAGATCAAGCAGTAGATCCGGACATATCCCGGATCAGTTCGAAGGTCTTTTCGACACCCGCAACTTCGACTGCCTCGGTAGCCATCCGGGCGCCGTAGGCCGCTGCAGCGAAGGCATCGTCCCCGGCCCGCAGGCGGGCGACCGTGGCCGCGCACAGAACATCCCCGCAGCCTGTAGTGTCGGCCACGTTCTCGGCTTTTCGTGTGGGGATCAGTACGGTTTTTCGCGAGGTCAGGACTTGGACTCCTTCGCGGCCCCGCGTGACAAAGACCGCTTTGGTACCCCTCTCTTTCGCCAGGTTGGCGAGATGTTCCAGATCCTTGTCCTCAAGCCGGTGCCCTGGTTCACCCAACAGGACCGCCACCTCGGCGGCATTGGCCTGGATGTAATCCACACCCGCCGCCCATTCCTGCCAGTCCGGGACCGGGCGATATTCTCTCGGGACATTCAGTCCCTTGGACAGGGGAAGGCTGTGGATGTCCAACCATATGGGGCAGGACGCAGCCTCCACCACGGTCCTCCAGTCCGGGAGGGTGATGTCATAACCGGAGTTGATGACCAGGATGAGGAAGTCCAGCCTGGGCAGGTCCGGCAGGATCCTCCGGGGATCGAGGACCGGCACCACGGATTCCAGCACTTCCTGCCTTTCCCCCTGCTCGGGGTAATGGAGGCGGACCCTGTTCCCGGGCCCTGGGACCCTGGTCCAGGTATCTGTGCTCAGTGTCGTCCACTCTCGGGTGGAGGCCTCTGCCAGGGGGGCGAGGTCCTGACCTACATTGGTGTAGAGCGTGACGTCCTGGCCCAGGCCGCACAGGGCCGCCGCCTGATAAAGGATGCCTCCCAGACCCTGGAAGGTGTTCCCTGTCGTGGAGGTGATGAAGTCGTAGGTGATGGTGCCCAGCAGCCCGATCTTTTTTCCCATATCTCTGGGCTCAATATTCGTCCCAGGCCTTGACTGCCAGGTCGTCAAGGCTGTAGCGGGAGATGGCATCGATGAACCGTTCGGCGACCTGCAGGTTGGTGATGAGCGGGATGTTGAAATCCACGGCCTTGCGCCGGATGATGTAGTCGTTGGTGAGCTCCACTTCCTCGTGGCTCTTGGG
>JAUWTO010000266.1 GCA_030614685.1 Candidatus Aminicenantota bacterium | reverse complement strand
GGCGCCGTTGGGTGCCGGCCACGATGCCGAGGCCTTTGCCCTGGGCTACCTGTGAGGTGGTGATCACCGAGCGTATGCCCGGCGGGTCCACGGCCACGGGCTTCTCCATGAACACGTGTTTCCCGGCTTCGATGGCTGCCTTGAGGTGGCGGGGCCGGAATTGGGGCGGGCACGCCAGGATGACCATGTCGATGTCGCTGGCCAAGACCTTTTTATAATTGTCGAATCCGGAGAAACGAGTATCAGCGGAAACTTTCAGGTTCTCGGGCTTGAGCTGTTCGGACAGCCATTTGTACGCACCCTCCACTCGGTCCGGGAACAGGTCGCCCATGGCAGAGATTACCACGTTGGGAGATGAGTTCACGCAGTCCCTGGCCGCGCCCCGGCCCCGGCCTCCCGACCCGATGAGCCCGACCTTGATCTGGTCGGAACCTCCGGCAAAGAGGGCCCCTCCCCCGGAGACCATTGCGACCATGGAGGCAGCGGAGGTGGTCTTGATGAAGTCCCTGCGGGACATCCCGTCGGTGTTCAATGTCTTATCCATGTGTTGTTCTCCTTTGCGTATATTCAATGAAAAATCCTTATTTTATCCTAGAAGTCATCGCATGCGCGGTAGGCCGTGAGCAGCGCCTTCTCCCCTTCCAGTCCCGGTTGGCTCTTGCCGTGTTCCAACCCCAGGACGCCCTGGAATCCCTTCTCCGAGAGATGCTTGAAGATGTTCCGGTAGTTGATCTCGCCCGTGGTCGGCTCCTTGCGGCCCGGGTTGTCGCCCACGTGGTAGGCGGCGATCTCGTCCCAGGCCATGTCAATGTTGGGGATGAGGTTGCCTTCCGTGATCTGCTGGTGGTAAATGTCGTTTACGATCTTGCAGCTGGGGCTTCCGACCGCCTTGCAGATCTGGTAGGCCTGGGGGATCTTGGTGAGGAAGAGACCAGGGTGGTTGGTCCAGGCGTTGAGCGGCTCGATCACGATGACCAGCCCCGAAGACTCGCAGATCTCGGCACAAAACTTGAGGTTATCGACGACATTGGCCGTCTGGTAGTCCCACTCCAGGCCTTCATCGAAGCGCCCGGGAACCATCAGGGCCCATTTGATGCCTGCCCGCTTGGCGGTATCCACTGCGGTCTGGGCGCGCTTCTTGAGCATGGCGCGTATCTCAGGGTCCCGGGTCACGAAGGATTTGACCTTGAAATCCGCGTAGGCCACGAAGGGACCCCATTCCAGGCCCAGGCGATCCATCTCCCGGGCCAGTTTTTCCTGCTCGGCCGCAGGCCGGTTCATGAATCCGTTGTCGAACATGGCGAGGAAGCCCTGGTCGGCCGCGAACTTGATCTGGTCGATCCGATCCTTTCCGGCATGATTTTCGAACATGCCGAAATAGGGGGCATACTTCAATTTGAATTTTTCGGCTTGAGCCGGCACACCCGGGATTGACGCCTGTGCCCGTCTTGGCAGCGCGGTCAGGGCCGCCATGGAGGCGGCTGCACCTCCGATGAACGTCCGCCGGGAGAATCCCTGCGCCTTTTCAAGTCTGTCTTCGGGTTTCTTTGGCATGGGGCCCTCCTATAGATTGTGGGTATTCTTTCATGCGTCTGAGGAAGGAAAACTGTCCGCCACATGAGCATTCTATGCCATGAACATCCGATTTGCAACACTGGATCAGAGGCAGGATATTGGTATGGAATTCGGGCAGACAGGGAAAAAAATCTCGGTCCCAAGGGGAAGATCCAAAAAGGGAGTATTGGCGCTTGACAGAGTGAGGGATCAGCTGTATATTTAAAAATGACCGACCGGTCGGTCATAACTAAGATCAGGTAAAAACGTGCCTAAGATCATCGACAGACAAGAGAAGCGCAGCCAGATCCTGGAGGCGGCGATGCGTATCTTTGCCCAGAGGGGAGTGAAGAACACCAAAATCGCCGACATCGCCGAGGCGGCCGGGATCGGTAAGGGAACGGTCTACGAGTACTTCAAGAGCAAGGACGAGATCATCTCAGCCAGCTTCCGCTATTTCATGGAAACCGTGGGAGTGACCATCGGACGGCGCGTATCCGAGCTCACAGACCCGTTGGATAAGCTCATGGCTTTCTTTTCAGGCTGGGCGGATATCCTGGAGGGCGAGGTCATGGGTTACATAGAGGTGGTGCTGGATTTTTGGGCCGAGGGCATCCGGGAGGACAAAGGAGTGCGGGCGTTTAACCTGGCAGAACTGTACGCGGAATACCGGGCCACGGTGGGGCAGCTCCTGGATGATTGTGTGACAGCCGGCTGCATCAGACCCGTGGACACCCGCATCACGGCCTCGATCCTCCTGGGGACCATGGACGGGCTGCTGGTCCAGTGGGTCGCGGACAGGACGGCCTTTGATATAAAAGCGGCCATTGAGGCCCTTCCCGACCTGATCATATACGGCCTCAAGAAGGAGACTCCCGATGAAGATTAAGTTGATTCCCTTCCTCCTGACGGTGTGTCTGGTCCTGCCGGTGCTTAGGGGGCAGGACGAATCCCTGACCGGAGATGACATAATCCTCAGGGTAAACGAAGTATTCAATCCCCAGACCGCCTATTCCAAGGCCCGAATGACCATCGTCACCACTTCGGGCGACCAGCGCACCTTCGTGTCTGAGTCCTGGAGCCAGAACAAGGGTGAAAAGAACCTGGTCCGGTACCTCGAGCCAAGCCGGGTCAGGGGGCAGGCGATCCTGATGCTGAACCACGCCGACGACATCTGGGCGTTCTTCCCGCGTACACAGCGGGTGCGTAAGCTGGCTTCGCATGCCAAGAAGCAGAAGATGCAGGGCAGCGATTTTTCCTATGAGGACATGGGCAGCGGCGATGCCTTTATCGAGGATTACACGGCCCTGAGGCTGGAGGACATGACGGTGGAGGGATTTGACTGTTTCACGCTGGAACTGACCCGCAAGCCTGAGAGCGACATCGCGTATTCGAAGTTGGTCATCCAGGTTATCAAGGAGAACTTTTTCCCTGTCGCCATCGATTATTATGACGACAAAGACCCGAAGCGTCTGTTGAAAAAGCTCCTGCAGAGCGATATCCGGGATGTCGACGGATTGCCCACGGCCTTCAAGATGGTTATGTCCAACCTCAACGACAATACGCAGTCCGAGATGGAATTCCTGGAGGTGCGCTACAACCTGCCGCTCGAGGACAGCATGTTCACGGAAAGGGCGTTGAAGAAATGAGCAAGAGGGGGCTCCGGCTCTGCCTCGTGGTATCCTGCCTCATGGCCTTGGCTCTGCCCAGCGCCGCGCAGGAGAAGCTCGAGATATTCGGGTTTTATGAGCCCCAGTACATGGGGACCTATGTGAACCGGGACTATTATCAGCTTTTTACCAACAAGCTGCGGGTGGACCTCAGGTACGCGCTCTCCGAGCACATCACCTTTGCCGCCAACTTCGATTTCATCACCTATCACGGCAAGACGCAGTGGAGCGTGCTGGACTTCCTGTCTTCCGACATCGTGGACCGGGTGCCCGAGCCTGCAAGGCCCCTGTACGTCATCCCCTTCGAGAACGAGATCTT
>JAUWTO010000056.1 GCA_030614685.1 Candidatus Aminicenantota bacterium | reverse complement strand
CTTTCCTGGAGAAGAGTTCAACTACAGTTTCCTGGACCGGAAGATCGCCCTCCTTTACGAGAGCGAGGGCCGGATGCGGGACATCTTTCTGATCTTCTCGGTACTGTCTATTTTTGTCGCCTGCCTGGGCCTCTTCGGCCTGGCAGCCTTCACCGCAGAGGAGCGCACCAAGGAGATCGGAGTGCGCAAGGTCCTGGGGGCTTCCTCAACCAACATCCTGCTGCTGCTCTCCAGGGAATTCACCAAATGGGTGCTTGCGGCCAACCTCATCGCCTGGCCCGTGGCCTACTATGCCATGGATCGCTGGATGCAGAATTTTGCCTACCGGACCAACCTGGGGATCTGGCCGTTTCTGCTGTCCGCAGTGCTGGCTCTGGCGATCGCGCTGCTCACAGTGGGCTTCCAGTCAGTCAAGGCCGCCCGGGCCGATCCTATCGACTCACTGCGCTACGAATGACCGGGAGAGGCAACCCAGTCACTTCATAGCGTTGAACGCGTCCATCACCTTGAAAAAGTCGGGATCGATGAACACGAACTTGTCCATGGCCTCGGCGCTGCTGAAGAGATCCGACTGGCTCAACTACCAGTTCTGTTCCGGCCCCGGCCTGAGAGCCGGTACAGCAGGAAGGATACCAGGATGATGGCCAGGGGAAGGACCAGGAGCACGAAAACGGCGCTGAACATGAGTCGTGTTCTCCTTGTGTCTCGAGGATCCTGCGGCCTACTCCTCTGTGGGGAAGGCGATGGAGCCGGTGTAGATCGAATAACCGGAAGCGTTCTGGACAGATATCCGGCCGGGCCTGTTGCCGGTCGTGCGGCAGGCTCCCAGCTCGCCTTTGGTGTTGATAGCGACGAACTGCTCTCCTGGCAGGAAGTCCGGATTCACCTTTTTGTATTTCTCCGCGATCATGCGCAGGGCGTCCTCGCAGGCCTGCTGGGGTGTCCGGCCTTCCTTCATGCGCAGGACCATGTAGAATGACGCGCAGGATTTGATCACATCCTCTCCTCTGCCCGTGGCACCGGCTGCCCCGACCTCGTTGTCCACGTACAGGCCGGCCCCGATGATGGGCGAGTCGCCTACCCGGCCGGCGATCTTGAATCCCAGTCCGCTGGTGGTGGTGATGCCCGCCACGTCCCCGTTCCGGTCCACAGCCAGGACATTGGTGGTGCCGTGGGGATCGTCGTCCAGTTCGTCCCGCCGCTGCCTCTGCTGAAACTCGGGCAGGTCCTTGAGATGTTCCGGGGGACCCCAGTCGTCCCGGTCGGAGAGGTTTTCCTTGCGGCGCAGATAGGCCTCGCGGGTCTTCTCGGTCAGCAGGTCCTCCTCAGTGAATCCCCATTTCTTGGCGAACGCTAGGGCGTCCCGGCCCACCATCAGGACGTGGTCGGTCCGCTCCATGACGATGCGGGCTACCGAGCAGGGATTCTTTATATTCTCCAGGCAGGCCACCGCGCCCGCGTTATAGGTCTTGCCGTCCATGATGGAGGCATCCAGCTGCACGACTCCATCCTCGTTGGGGAATCCACCATACCCCACGCTCATGTCGTTCGGGTCCTCTTCAATGATGTTGGCCGCTTTTTCCACGGCGTCGACGGCCCGCCCTCCTCCGGCGATGACCTCCCATCCCGCTACCATGGCTTTCTTACCTGTGGCATTGGTGTGGCTTGTGATGATCAGGGGGACTTGTCCGCCCAGCCCGCCATCAAACGCCGGCAGTTCCTTAAAAAGAAGGGCCCCGGCTCCCAGGCCGAAACTCTGGCTGAAAAAGCGTCTCCGTGTGATGCGTCTCTTCATGGTTCGCTCTCCATGTTCGGATTTAACAGTCCCTTGCGGGTGTTCTTCTAACACCTTATTCCTTCCCACCCAAAAGTCAACCCCTGGAGTGTTTATAAAATCTGTCGGCATTTTACACGCTACAGCTCATTAACGGTTACCACAACAACATGGATCATGAACTATATTGATGCCGACAGATTTTATAAACAATCCAGGGGGTTATTTTGGCGTAGATTACTACAGCCTCATGTGTATCATCCTTGCCGCTGCACCGGCATTTCGATGCTCATCGGTTGCTCCCCGGCTCTTGTTTGTCCCCGAGGGACAGGGTGACCGTGGCCGACACCGGCTTTTCCAGGCCCCGGGGGGTCCGCCTGTTGAACGTCACAATGATCTGCCTGCGGGGACGCAGGGGATTGACCGGACTGGAGGCCTCCTCTTTCTTGAGCAGGCGGGTCGCCATTTGCACAGCCAGGCCCAGGGCATCCAGGATGGAGAAGGAATTGGCCATGGGGTCGCTCTGGGGGTCGGGATTGAAAGGATCGTAGTTGCGCGGCATGGGAGGGAGCTGCAGGTTATAGGAGATGCGGTCCAGGGTTCGTTTCCGGCTCGCGGCGATCAACTGCTGGTCCACGTATAGGGAGATCGTGTATTCCTTTTCCAGGGTACGCGGCTTAGACGCCGGCTCCCTTTCGGCAGCCGGCGTTTCTGTTTCCTGATCGAACACGATCTCCAGGGCCAGTTCTTGGCAGAGGACCGTCTCGCCGGACTTGAGCTCCAGCGTATAGGAAGCCGCACTTGATGCCTTAAATAATCCCGAGACATCCAGAGTGACCACGTTGAAGCCTGGATTCATGCGGCCCGCATCAACGGTCTCATCGCCCCGCAGGAGCTTGAATAAGGCGCTCCGGCTCAGCTCCACACCCAGGTCGAGGGAAGGGGGCGGGGTGGGCCTCGTGATCTGGGGGCCACCCAGGATTCCGATGTCCAGCACCAGGGCCGGCAGCTCCTGGGTCCAGGCGGGGAGGGCCAGGATCAGCAGGCTGGCACATAGGAGTCTGATCTTGCGCATCATTTCCGTGAGAAGACAAGCAGGATCTCCAGGCTGGCTTTTGGGAAACCGCGAGGCAGCCGGGGCAGAGGCGAACTGAGCTCCAGGGCCTTCAAGGCCGCAGCCTGGAGCACCGGAATCCGGGCGGACGTGACCACCTCGGTCGAGGCGATCCAGCCGTCCTTTTGGATGACCACCGAGATCTCGATCTCATCCTCCTCCTGATCAAGCAATAGGTGAGGCACCAGCCAGTTCTCCATGATCAGCGCTACGGCCTGATCGGCCCAGCGTGCGATGTTGACCTGATTGGAGATAGCGCCGCTTCCGGCTGGCCGCTCGCCTCTACCTGCACGATTCAGATCAATACCCGGATCCGAGCTGTACCGGGGCAGAGTCGGCCGGATGAACCCGCTCACTTCCCTGGGTGCCGTGACAGATGCCGGATCCGGATGGTAGGAGTATCGCGGCGGACTCCTGTCCGGAGCGAGCTGAAAGGATAGTCCTGAGGGAAGTTCGGTCCGCACCTCGGGAGGCGGCCTCAGCTCGAGCTTCTCCCTGAGATGGGGGGGCACCTCGATCCGCTCGGGGAGGGTCAGCTCCACCCGGGCCGGGGATTCATCCGGGGCTATGGGACGTACAACCCCAGAGTAGGCGGAGTCAGGGAGAGAGGCATCCGCCTCTGGGCTCCCGGGCGGGTCGGACGCGGCCTCAACCTGAGGTAGAAACAGCCGCTCACGCGGAGGCGCGATGTATACATCGCGGACATAGACATTAAGATCCAGGATCTTGAGGGGAGTATAAAAAACCACCAGCAGAACCAGGGCGGCCGCATGGATGGCCAGAGAGACCACCAGGCTGATCGCTCTTTTGAGCCATCTGCCCCTGAGCCTCGAAGATGGGGAGGCAGAAAAAAGGCCGTTCTCGAACATTGGACTACCCGTTACATCTCTATAATGCCACAGCTCAAGTATATGTTACATTATAATTTCCGATACTATTCCGGACCCTGTCTATCATACCGTAAAAAAATCCGGCCGGGAATGAACATGCTTGTCTTCCCAGGGGATTTTGTTAGAATAATATCCTTATAGGAGGGATCATGGAGCCTAAACACGACCACAGCGGTCACGTCCACAATAACATGCGCCTGGAGGAGATCCAGGCCCAGCTTAGCCAGATTTTCGCCAAACTTGAACATGATGTCCCGCTGCACCTGTTCCTCTCGGACGACAAAGAATCCCCTTTCAACCAGGCCGCCAGGGAAATCCTCCAAACCATCTCCCGGATCTCCCCCAGGATCAAGGTTCTGGAACACGGGCTGGACGATGACCTGGCCAAGGAGAAGGGCATCACCAGTTCTCCCACCATCCTCTTCGATCCCGACCACTACGGCCTGCGCTGGATGGGCGCTCCCCTGGGCGAGGAGGGCCGGATGTTCATCGAGGCCCTGGTCATGCTGGGAAACCGGAAGAGCGACTTGAGCGAGCAGTCCCGCCGGATCCTGGAAAAGATCGCATCGCCGCGGCACGTGCAGGTTTTCGTGAGCATGACCTGCCCCTACTGCCCCCAGCAGGCCATGAACGTGCTTAAAACCGTGGTGGCGCGGCCGGACCTGATCACACTCGACATCGTGGATGTTCAGTCCAATCCCGATCTGACCGACCGCTACTCGGCTTACAGCACACCCATGACCTATGCTAACGATGAGTTCATCGGCAAGGGGGCCCAGCCGGAGGAGCTGTTTCTGAGTTCCCTGGAAAAACTGGAGGAGCAGACCATCTTCATCCCCGATGTGGATGCCGAGGAGGTCGAGACCGACCTGCTGATCATCGGAGGTGGCCCGGCCGGCCTGAGTGCCGGGATCTACGCGGCCCGGGCGGGACTGAACGCCGCCGTCCTGGAGCGGGGTGTGCTTGGCGGCCTGGTCGCCACCACGCCCGAAGTGGAGAACTATCCGGGAATCGCGCGCGTGGGCGGCAAGACCCTGGTGGAGATCATGGTGGCCCATGCCCTGGAGTACTGTAAGATCTTCCCGGGCGAAGATGCCGTACGCATCACCGTGGGCGAGCGCTTCGAGGTTCAGACAACACGGCGGCGCTTCCTCACCAAGGTCGTGCTGCTGGCTACAGGCGCAGACCACAAGCATCTCCACATACCGGGCGAGGAGCGGCTGGGCGGCCGCGGCGTCAGCTACTGCGCGACCTGCGACGGCCCTCAGTTCCAGGGAAAGAAAGTCATCCTGGTCGGCGGGGGCAACGGCGCTGTTACCGAGGCTCTCCACCTCAAGAATATCGATGTGGACATCACGCTGGTCCACCGCCGGGACAAGCTGAGGGCCCAAGAACACCTGGCGAAAAAGCTTCAGGCTGAAAACATCCCCGTGCTCTGGAACACCGAGGTCAAAGAGATCCGGGGTGAAGCGCGTGTCGAGGAGGTCGAGCTGGTCGACAACCGCTCGGGGGAAACAACCACCACGAAGCTCGATGGCATATTCATCTCGATCGGCTACCAGCCGGAAGTGGAGCTGGCCAGGCAGGCAGGTGTCGAACTAACAGATGACGGATACATAAAGAGCGACCGGCGGCACCGGACCAGCGTCCCCGGTATCTACGCAGCCGGAGATGTGGAAGGCCAGTTCAAGCAGATCGTGACCGCCGCCGCCTATGGTTCCGAGGCCGCCATGGCCATCTTCGAGGACCTGATCAATCCCTACTGGACAGCCAGCTAAGAAACTGGGGAACGTTCCCCAGGGTCCAGGGAATAAATCGAGGCATGGTCGGGTCTAACCCGATGAGAGAGACGTGCTTCAAGGACAGACCGTAAGCTGCTGTTGGCCACAAGTGAGGACCAAACTGGACGACACGAGCCTGATCAGGAAAATCCTGGACGGGGATAAGCACGCCTTTAAAGAATTTATAGAAAAATATGAGTCGCAGGTGGCGGCGACTGTGATCGGCATGCTGGGGCCGGGCCCCGAGGCCGAGGACATCGGCCAGGAAACCTTCATCCGCTTCTACCGCGCCTTGAGCAGATTCCGGGGCGAATCCTCGGTCGGGACCTACGTCACTCGTATCGCCATCAACCTCTGCCTCAACGAGATAAGGCGCAGAGGACGGAGGCGTACGCTGTACGTCTCCAACGGTGAGGAAAGGCTGGAAGCAGTGGCCCACAAACCTGGGACCGAGCACCAAGATGAATCGTCGCGCCTGGTCAACCTGGGGCTGCAGAGCCTGGATCCTAAGTTCCGTACCGTGATCGTGCTCCGGCTGATCGACGGATATACGACCCGGGAAACCGCCAGGATCCTCAAGCTGCCGGAGGGCACGGTGCTCTCGCGGCTGGCCCGGGGCCAGCAGAAGCTGAAGGAGATCCTGGCTCCATTATATAAGGATGAACAACCAATATCGAGGGATGGACCATGATTAAAAAAACACTACGGCTTCTCTACCGGTCATTCGAATGCCGGCTGAGTGAAAGAGAACAGGCGAGCCTTGAGCAGGCCCTGGAGCGGTCGCCGGAACTCCGCGCGGAAAAGGAGCGGATCCAGCTGCAGCGGGAGATGCTGTCTCAAGGGCCGGCTTCCTCCTTCGGACCGGCCTTCGCCGAACGGGTGATGGGACGGCTGGATGCCGCTGAAACCGGTTCCAACGGCTGGGAACTATTCTACACGACCCTGCTCATGCTGTTCCGCCGCTTCGCCATTGCTGGCGCGGTTGCCCTGCTGCTGCTCCTGTCCTACAACCTGAGGCTCGGCGACAAGCTGTCTTCGGAAGAGATCTTCTTCGCTTCGGATGCCACCCATGAGGAACTGAAGCGGCTTCCCTTATTCTAATGGAGAAAAAACCATGAGCGTCAAAGCCAAGATCACAATCATCATCGTCTTAACCCTTTCTATCGGAGTGGCCATCGGGGCCATGCTCAACCGCGCCCTGCTGCACCGGAGGATCGCCAGGGCACTCGCCTGGGGCAATCCGGCCGCTATGACGGTCAACCTGGAACGGATGCTGTCCCCGACGGATGAACCGTCCAGGGAGATCCGTGAGATCCTGGATGAGTATGGCGCTGTGCTTCTCAAGATAAGGAAAAATTCGATGCAGGAAGCCATGGAGACCATGCAGGCGCTGGAAGCCGCCCTCGAGCCCATCCTGACTCCGTCGCAGAGACGATATTTGAGCAGGAGGAATTTTGGCCCACGGGCATTCGGCAAGCCCAACCAGGGGATGCGGCCCGGCAGACGGCCGGAGCACCGCAGTCCAGCTGAGCTGGAGCGTCTGGCTGAACAGCTCGGCCTGAGCCCGGACCAGACTTCCCAGATCGAGAGCATCCTCCAGCAGCAAGGGAATGCCTCACCCTTCGGGTGGGGTTCCCGGGACATGGAGGTCATGCTCCTCCGGTGGGCAACTCGGCAGAAACAACTGGATCTGGCCATCGCCGGAATCCTGACCGAGGAACAGAAGCAGGAATATGCGCGGATCAAGCAGGAGCGCCGGCAAAAGATCCTCGATCTTTTGGAACGATAGGATCACTGCCGCGACAGCTTAGTTTCTCCCCTAAATTCAGAATCTCTTTAAGAAAAAGCACCGGTCCCGGAATAATCTCGGATTCCCCACCCGGGAATAAATGATCATGGGGAACGGTCTAATCAGGTGAAACACAAAGAATAAAGTTATCAAAGGAGAATGGAAATGAAAAAAACAATCCTGGCATTGTTAATGGTTGCCGGCCTGCTGACATTCACAGGCGTCGTGCTGGCTAATTCCCAGATGGGACAGAGGGGCAGCGGCTTCACAGCATCCCGGCCGGTTGTGGATCAGATCCAGAGGAGAGGACTCATGCGGACCCGCTCGGGTGGACTGCTTATGGTCCTCCAGGCGAGACAGGAGGAATTGAATATATCGGACGAACAGCTCGACAAGATCAAGGATCTGACTCTCAAGCTGGAAGAAAAGAGGGTGAAACGGCAAAACGCCCTAAACACCCAGCGGCTGGATCATAAGAAACTCATGATGGACAGAGAAAACCTGGACTACGATCAACTCAAGGCTTTGCTGCTGAAGGACTCGGAAAACAAGCTGGATCTGATGATCGAAAGCATGCAGCTGCGCGACGAGATCGAAGCCGTGCTTACCCCAGAACAGAAGGACGCCTTGAAAGAAATGGGCCGGGATCCCAGACGTGACTCCCAGCTTCCGCGCTTTCGCCGAGTCCCTGAGGACACCACGAAGTGAGACCCAGGGCATCCATGTATAGGTCAGGCCTTCTGACCAGGCCGGCAGCAGGGGCCTTTCTGGCCCTGCTGCTGGTCTTTACCCAAACTGGCTGTGGAGACTACAAGCTGGACAGCCTCTGGCTCACGAAGTCGATCACGATCGACGGCGACTCCTCAGACTGGAGAGGAAGCCTTTATTATCTGGAAGACGACAAGGCCTCTATCGGATTCATGAACGACGGCGAGAATCTCTACATGTGCCTCATCACTCAGGATCCCACACTCAGACGCCAAGCTTTGAGCATGGGGCTGATCCTGTGGATCGACCCTGCGGGCGGGAAGGACAAATCCTTTGGCATCAACTACCCCATCGGTGCCAGAGAGAGGTTCAGTATGGGACCGGGTCGCGATCCGGAAGGGCGGGACGCGGAGCAGATTCAGGAGGAGGTGCGCAGGGCCTCACTGGAATCCCTGGACGAACTCAAATTCCTGGATCCGGAAGGACTGGAGCTGGATCGGATGAAGCTCGAACAGCTCGAGGGCATGGAGATCGCAGTCGAAACCTCGCAGGGAATGTTCGTCTATGAACTCAGGATCCCTCTCATCTCAGACCAACGTCTTCCGTTCGTACTCGCTGTCCAGACTGGCCAGACCATCGGAATAGGGCTGGAGATACCGAAGGTCGAAAGGGAAGAGATGCGGCAGTCCATGCGCGGCCAAGGGATGGGAGGTCTCCCTGACGGCGGCACTGGAGGGCGTTCCGGAGGCGGGAAGGGAGGTATGGGAGGCCGGCCCGGCGGCGGAATGGGCGGCCGGCCCGGCGGGGGCAGTGGAAATTTCGATCAAGACCTTCTCAAAGGAAAAAAAATATGGTCCAAGATTCATCTGGCGATCGATTCGCCCTCATAACCTCCTTAACAAAGCATTAGTACTCCTCGCACCGATACCGCAATCCATCTGTGACTAGGAGTCAAAATGACAAAACGTTTTCTGCTTCCAATGGTTTTCATATTCCTGTTCTCAACCCAGGCCCTGCACGCTCAGACCGGCGGGCCCAACGGCCGCCTCACCGGGCGGGTAACCTTGGAGGAAGGCACGCCCCTGCCGGGAGTGGCCGTCACCATCGCCCATACCCTCTACCGTACGACTACCGATGCTCTGGGAACATACTGGTTTGACAGCATACCACATGGGATGATCGCCCTGGTGGCATACCTGGACGGCTTCAAGGAGCAGACCAAGGCCGTCCTGATCCAGGCGGGCAAGATCGTTGTGGTCAATTTTAAGCTCGAAGTCTCCCCGGAGTCGCACGAGGCCACTGTCACGGCCGAACTGCCCTTGATGAGCACTTCAGACAACAAAGTCAGTGAGGTGACCATAACCCCCAGCCAGATCGAGACGCTTCCCAGTCTGGGGGAAAAAGACATATTCCGGGCCCTGCAGCTCCTGCCCGGTATAAGCGGCAGCCAGGAATCCTCTTCCGGCCTCTATGTCAGAGGAGGAACTCCTGACCAGAACCTCATCATGTACGACGGCTTCACTGTCTACCACGTAGACCACCTGTTCGGGTATTTCAGCGCCTTCAACATGGAAGCCGTACGGGAGGTGCGCCTCAGCAAAGGCGGATACGAGTCAAAGTATGGGGGACGCCTCTCCAGCATCATGGAGCTTACGGGTAAGCCCGGCTCGGATCAGGGGATCCACGGCAGCGGAGGCCTGAGCCTGCTCTCCCTCAACGGACTCGTGGAGGCCCCCCTCTGGGATAAGGGATCGTTCGTGCTGGCCGGCCGGCGCTCCTTTCAGACCCCCCTCTATGACAGCATCCTGGGCCTGGTAACCGAAAACAACACGGCCCGGGGCAACTTCAGGAGCGGCGGCGGCAAAGGGGGGATGATGGGAGAGACGCGTCCCGAATCCTACTTTTATGATATCAACTCAAAACTGACCTTCCGCCCCAGCAGCAAGGACCTGACATTCATCAGCTTCTACAACGGCCTTGACAACATGGACAACTCCCGGGAACAGGCGTTTCCCTCCTTCGCAGCCGATAGGTTCGCGGAGTCAGGGATCCAGGTCTCGGGCGCCATTGATATCTCGGACCTCAGGAAGTGGGGCAACACCGGAGTCAGCGCCAACTGGACGCGGAGGTGGAGCGACACATTCCAGAGCCATCTCCTGGTCGGTTATTCCCATTATCTCAATCAGGTAGAAATGAGGCGCAACAGTGAGTTGGAATTCACCTCTGATGATCCTGACTGGGAGCCGCCCGAATTTTTCAAAAACCGCGGTTTTTCGCGCGGGGCTGTCGAGGATAACAACCTGGACGACATCACTTTTCGCTGGGATAACTCTCTCCGCCTCCACACTACCAACCAGATGGAATTCGGATTCCAGGCCACCAAGAACAACGTCGTATACAGCTATGATGTAGAGAAACTCGCCGCAGAGGAAGAGAATGATGGGGACCAGCAGACGCCCCTCAACTTTTTGAGTATCCTCAACCGGTCGGACAGCGGCACCCAGTACTCCGGCTATCTCCAGGACCGCTTGACTATCCTCAGCCGCTTCACGCTTACTCCGGGTCTCCGCTACACCTACTTCGATATGACGGGCGACACCTTCACGGAGCCCCGGCTGGCCATGAGCCTGAGCCTGACCGACCGGATCCGGCTCAAGGGGGCATGGGGCCAATACTCCCAGATCATCAACAACATCGTCCGGGAGGACGTGCAGCAGGGCAACCGGGAGTTCTGGGTCCTCTCAGATGGGGCCACGATTCCCTTCGGCAAGGCCACACATTACATCCTCGGGATCAGCTATGAAACCCGAACCTTCCTGTTCGATGTGGAGGCCTATTACAAGGATCTCAGCGGCCTGACGGAATACGCCCTGCGCTTCACGCCCACGCAGGAGGACATCGATTACGATCAGTATTTTTTCACAGGCACGGGAGAGGCACGGGGGCTGGAATTTCTGGTTCAGAAAAAATACGGCAGCTACACCGGCTGGATCAGTTACACCCTGAGCAAGGTGGAGCACTATTTCCCCGAACTCGAAGCCGATCCCTTCCCAGCCCTTCATGACCAGACACACGAATTCAAGCTGGTCAGCAGTTATGACATCCGGAACTGGACCTTTTCCGGGACCTGGATCTTTTCGACCGGCCGGCCTTACACCGAGCCGGTGGGCGTGGAGGAAGAGGAGATCCTGGACGGTCGGCGGACCATCGAACGCGTGGTGCTGGGCGAGAAAAACGCAGTCCGGCTCCCAGCCTACCACCGCCTCGACCTCTCTGCCAACTACAGGTTTCTGATCGGAGGCAGCCAGTCCATAATCGGCGCCTCGGTATTCAACGCATATGACCGCAAGAACGTCTGGTACAAGGAGTTCGACGCTGTGGAGGGTGAGATCTTCGAGAACAACATCCTCTACATGGGGATGACCTTCAACCTCTTCCTGACACTGCGCTTCTGACCGGAACTGGATCGTCAACACGGCAGCTATGCTGTTGCCCAGCGAGTGAATACGGTCAGATGGAAGCCCGGGCGCCCTGGGTCTTTAGACATTCAGGGCGTATATGTTAATATGTGAAGAGGATGGATTCGAGGAAAAATGTCCGACCCCTTAACCGGCCGGACCACATTATGGGCGGTCTACGGGGCAAGGCTCTATGGTTCGGTCTGTATTGTTCGGTTCTACTCTGTATATTTCCCAGGCAAATCGACGCCCAGGTCATCACCACCGATCCCAACCTGGCCGATTCCCAGTTAGCACGGTGGTACACCGTGGCCGTCGACGATGCGGGCGAACCCGGGCTGCAGCCGCACCTCACGGCCGGATCAGATTACCGGTTTCCGGAACAGGACATCCCCCTCGCTGTGGCCAGGGCCGGGCATCCGGTCCGGACCGCAGCCTTCGGTGGGGAGGTGTGGTTTTCCTGGGCAGGGCTCAAGCCCGAGGCCCGCTACCGCCTGCGCCTGACCTTCCTCTCCGATGCACCCCGAACCCAGCAGATCGTTCTTGACGGACAGGTGGTGGTTAAGGAGCTGCGGCTTCCGGAAAGCCGCATCATGTACTGCATCGTGGACCTGCCCTTTCCTCAGGAGGACGGGGCATGCGAGCTCAAGATCCGGAGCCTGCAGGGACCCAACGCTATCATCTCCGTGGTCGAGCTCTATTCCAATCATGTCGGCCTGCTCCCGGATCTGGTCTTCGAAGCTCACGGGGACTGCCGGGGCGGGATCGAAGGTGTCCTGTTTGACCGCAACCGTCCAACCCGTCCCTACACTGGGCTTGAGATCCGTCTATTTTCCCCGGATCCCTCTCAATCGTTGGTCACCCGGACTGACGAGGCCGGGCTCTTCCGTTTTACGATCCCCCGTTCCTGGGCAACAGGAGAGACCGACCTTGCCCGCGTGACCGCCGGCCTTCCGGAGAAAACGCTGACCCTCGAACTCTCCCTTCAGGGTGTGTTCCCGCCCCGCCTGACCCCCCGGCCCGTCCGTACCCGGCATTTGACCGAAACAGAGATCAGCCTGAACGGGATCTGGCGCTTCCATGCATCTCCGCCGGACGGCTTTCCGGATCTGGCTCCATCCGAGACCAGAGCCTGGGACACCATCGAAGTCCCGGGAGAATGGGCCATGCAGGGTTTCGAGGTCGCGGCAGGAACAGCTGCCGCCTACCTGCGGGAATTCGAGCTCCCCTCGTTCTGGCGGAACCTCCGGACAATTCTGCGCTGTGATGCGGTGTACAGCGATGCCGTGATCTTCATCAACGGAAAGCGCGCCGGCTCTCACCGGGGTGGATTCACCGCCTTCGAGGTGGATGTAACCGGGCTGGTGGCGCCGGGCCGGAACACCATCGCCTTGGCGGTCAAAAACGAATCACTGGAAGATATCCTTGCCAGCGGGAGCCAGTATGCGGCCCATTCCCTGGGCGGTCTAACCCGCAAGCTCAGCCTGTGGGCGGTCCCCCACTGTTTTGTCTCGCGCTTCCACACACTCACACGGTTCGATGAAAACTATACAG
>JAUWTO010000222.1 GCA_030614685.1 Candidatus Aminicenantota bacterium | reverse complement strand
ATCCCCACTCCCCTCTCAAAGCGAACATCCGGCGGCAGGGGCGCCCATCCGATGTGCCCGGGGCCGTACCGCCAGGCGACCCAGGCCGGGCCCCACACGGTCCCCGGGGCCCAGTACCAACCCAGCGCCGCGTCCCAGCCCCAACGCCCGTAGTGGAAGCAAGCCCAACCCCAATCATGACTCGAGGCCCAGGTCCACCCATGGTCGGTCCAAAACCATCGTCCGGACGTGTAAGGGCGCCAGCCGTAGGCCGTGCTGTGCGGGATCCAGACGTAGCCGTAGGGAGAGAGGCGAGTCCAGAACCCGTGAGGATCCAGATATCCGTAGAAGTAATCCAGCCCCAGCTCGTCTGAGACCCGGCTTCCTCGATATTCATACCCGCCCCGGCTCTCAGAATAGGGATCATCCCCCGTGTACTCTCTGGGTACATAGATCACACAACCTGCGATCAGTACCAACAATCCGAGCAGCAGCATGCTTTTTTTCATGACACCTCTCCCCTCTGTATTACCTGAACTATTCATAAAAAATGTCGATACTTCGTTCAAAACAAGCGAATCGGTTCACCGGAGACGAACACGAGTGCCAGTGTTTCCTGTCTCAGTCCAGCTCTTTGAAGACTTTCTTGATCCGCTTGTATGCCCAATCCAAGTCTTTTTTCTTGATGATCAGGGGAGGAGCAAAGCGGATGACGTGCTCGTGCGTCTCCTTGCAGAGCAGTCCTTCCTCTTCCAGGGCCTCGCAGAAACGGCGGGCGCCGCCGGCTTCGGGCTCCAGCTCGATGCCGATGAGCAGGCCCCGGCCGCGGACGGCGCGTATATGCCGGCTCTTGAGGGACTGCAGCCTCGCCATGAAATAGTCCCCCATCTGGGCGGCATTCTCGATCATCGCCTCCTCCTGGAGAACCTGCAGGGCCTCACGTGCCACGGCGCAGGCCAGCGGATTGGCCCCGAAGGTCGAGCCATGCGTCCCCGGAGAAAACAATCCCAGAACCTCCCGCTGCGAGAGGACGGCGGAGATGGCATAGGCTCCGCCTCCCAAAGACTTTCCGATGATCATGACATCCGGTACCACACCCTCGTGCTCACATGCAAAGAGCCTCCCGGTCCTCCCCAGGCCTGTCTGGATCTCGTCGGCCATGAACAGGACATTGTTCTCCCGGCAGATCTCCCACGCACGCTTCAGGTAGCCGTCAGGGGGGATCAGGATCCCAGCCTCGGCTTGGATGGGCTCCACCAGAAAGGCGGTTGTCCAGGGAGTTATGGCCTTTTCCAGCGCATCCAGGTCCCCGTAGGGAATCACCCGGAAACCGGGCGTAAAGGGGCCAAAATCCTTCCTGTACAGGGGTTCGGTGGAAAAGCTGATGATGGTGGTGGTACGGCCGTGAAAGTTGTCCGCGCACACGATAATCTCGGCTTTGTCTTCGGGGATATCTTTGGTCTGATAGCCCCACATCCGGGCTGCCTTGATCGCCGTCTCCACGGCTTCGGCCCCGGAATTCATGGGCAGTACCATCTGAAATCCTGAGAGCGTGCTCAGCTCTTTGGCCAGCAGCGGCCACTGCTCGTTGCGGAAGGCCCGGGACGTGAGCGTCAGTTTCTTGGCCTGTTCGTTCAGGGCCTTGAGGATGCGTGGGTGGCAGTGTCCGTGGTTCACGGCGGAGTAGGCACTGAGGAAGTCCAGGTATTTGTTATTCTCGACATCCCACACCCAGATTCCTTTCCCCTTGGACAGCACTACATCCAGGGGGTGATAGTTATGGGCTCCGTAGATATCTTCCATGTCTTTGTAGAACCGCGAATCACATTTTTCAGTCATGTTCTTACATCCTCCTCAATAATTTATTTATAACAAATGCTCGCCAAAAAAACCACTAAATTCAGCCACCCCAGGTTGCGGGTGTCCCATAAATTATGTTATAAGCTATCTTTGACATTATGACAGAGATATTGTGTGTCCGTATCCCCGCGGCCGACCCTAACCGGCCTCCATCCCGCCCCCCTCTAAAGGAGCTTCTCCATGCAAGAATTCTATGAGAATCTGTCTTTGTGGGTCGATTCCACCGCCAGCAACATGTGGACCTTCATGGTCCCCTTCCTGTTCTTTGTCGGGCTATGGTTGACATACAGCACCGGATTCATCCAGTTCCGCCGGCTGGGCGAAGGTATGAAGCTGATCTTCGCCGGCTTCCTTGGCAAAAAGATCGGCAAGAAGAAACTGGAGGGTGATGTTTCACCCTTTGCCGCGCTCTCCACGGCCCTGGCAGCAACGGTCGGCAACGGCAACATCGGGGGCGTGGCCACGGCCTTGTTCACAGGAGGCCCGGGCGCCATCTTCTGGATGTGGATGTGCGGTTTCGTAGGCATGGCCACCAAATACAGCGAGGCACTGCTGGGAGTCAAATACAGGGAAAAGTATGAGGACGGCAGCATCGCGGGCGGTCCCATGTACTACATCAAGAACGGCGTCAAAATCAAGTGGCTGGCCAAGATCCTGGCCCCCGCCTTTGCCGTGTGTGGGGCATTTGCCGCGCTCTTTGGCACGGGCAACATGATGCAGGCCAACCAGATGGCCCTGGCTTTCGAGAGTGAGCTCGGGGTTCCCAAGTACATCGTCGGCATCATCATCGCCTTTGCCGTGGGCCTGGTCATCATCGGCGGGATCAAGCGCATCGGCGCCGTGGCCGAACGGCTGGTCCCCATCATGATCATCATCTACTTCATCTTCGGATTTATCGTGATCTTCTCCCACATCGCCGAGATCCCAGGGGTCTTCCTGCTCATTTTCAAGCAGGCCTTCTCTCCGACCGCAGCCGCCGGAGGCTTCCTGGGTGCGGGGGTAAAGATGGCCATCCAGCACGGCTTCCGACGCGGCCTGCTCACCAACGAAGCCGGGCTGGGGAGCGCCCCCATAGCACATGCGGCCGCGCAGACACCCTCTCCGGTTCATCAGGGCCTGATCGGTGTGGGCGAGGTGTTTATCGACACCATCGTTGTGTGCACCATCACGGCCCTCATCAACCTGTCGACGGGCATGTGGCAGAGCGGGCTGGACGGGACGGCGATGACCGCCGCCTCGTTCTCGAAATCCGTGCCCATCGTGGGCGGGCTGGTGGTCGCCTTTTCCTCCCTGCTTTTCGGGTATTCCACCCTGATTGGCTGGTACTATTACGGTGAGCAGTGTATGAAATTCCTCTTCGGTGTAAAGGTCACATACCCCTACCGGGTCATCTTTGTGGGCCTCATCTTCACGGGTTCCGTTATCTCCATCAAGCTGGCCTTCTATATCGGAGACATTGCCAACGCGCTGATGGCCTTTCCCAACCTGGTCGGTCTGGCGCTGATGAGCGGCACCGTCGCCATGACCACACGAGAATTCTTTAAAAAATATCCTAATATCAAAGATTTCGACGGGTGATCGAAGGGGGGTGGCGGAGAGGAAGGGATTCGAACCCATATCCGATACGATGTATGTCGTTATTTATCAGATGTTTGCGAGAGGATTCGCCTGACGTCTGTATCTAATTTCGTCACCGCTTCTCTGGTTTTTTCCCCTGGATGCGTATAGCGGCTGGTCGTTTTAATATCCCGGTGACCTAGGACTTCCATTGCTGTTCGGAGGTCGGTTCCGTTAGTGACCATGATGCTTGCCCTATGACGGAATTGATGGAACTCGAAGTCGCTTATCCCAGTCATCTTGCGGATATGAAGTACAGTGCGACGGTGGGCATCGGCCCTGCGGTTTGTGATGGGCCAGACATATTCGTTCTTGGAGAGTTGTGACACCTTTTCCAGAATCTCCCAGGCCGTCATGCTGAGGGTTCTGATTTCAACCTTCGGGGCTTGAGTCGTGACCCTGGCCTTAGACTTTGTGTCGGAACGTGGGATGTGGAGTTCAAAGACCCCATCACCTCCCTTGACCATCCAATTTTTCCTCAGCATGTAAATTTCACCAGCCCTCATCCCTGTGAGAGCCGCGATATAGAATATGTCGAAGATCATTCGTTGTATCTGTGAGTCGTGAGCGGGGT
>JAUWTO010000045.1 GCA_030614685.1 Candidatus Aminicenantota bacterium | reverse complement strand
ATCAGCGCGGCCGCCTTGACTCGGGAGAGCCCCAGGCGGATCAGTACGGGAGCGACCAGGGTTCCCGTGCTCAGCACTGCCACTGTGGAGGAGCCGGTGATCATGCCCGGGAACATGATGATCACCATCACGGTCATGAGGAGGAGGAATTTACGCCGGTAGAAGGCTTTGAGCAGAAGGGCGGTGACCGTGTCCAGGATGCCGGATTTCTCCAGGGCCTGCATATAGATCATGGCTGCGATGATGATGAGGATGGTGTCAAAATAGCCGAAGCTTCCCTCGACCAGGTGGCGCAGCGGCAGGCCTTCGCCTGCCAGCAGAGCTCCGGCCAGGGCTGAGACGACGAGGGAGAGACCAATGGGGATTTTGAAAACCATGGCCGCGAGCGCGAACACGGCGACCATCAACAGAAGGATCAGATAGTCCGGCACCAGGAACCATCCTTGGACGACTTAATGTGCACGGCAGTCCCGGCCGTCCTTATTGGAACGCCTGCCTGAACGGCTGTATCGCGTCCACGGTCTTTTCCACCACGATGAGAGGGATGTCGTGCTGGCTGCAGATTCGCGTGAATAAACCATCCTGGTTCCCGGACCGGACCACGATGGTGAGCCGGGCGTAAGGGAGGAAGGTGGATATGAAATCATCGGAAAGTTTTCCGCGACGATCCTGTCCTCCCAGATGAAGGCAGACGACCGGCATGTTTCTGGCCCGGGCCGCTTCAACCAGTTGGACCAGGCGGTCTTTTTCCTGCTGGACGTCCAGCCCGGCGGCGCCCAATCCCTTGAGGCTCGCGCCCAGAGACAGGACCAGGGTTTTGACGCCGTCCAGGTCCTGCGCGGAAGCAAATTTTATCAGGGTGTAGGCCAGGTCAGACCGTTTTGCCAGGATGGCGACCATCTGGACCTCGGCGCTCTGCCCGGCGGACGAGATCAGCAGCGGCTGCTCGAACTTGACCTCTTCCCCGGCGTATCCCGGGAGCGCACACAATAACGCAATGGCTAAAGCTGCGAGCGAACAATGTCTTGTTTTTATCATGTCATTGCCTGTTTTTGGTGAGGGTGATCTGAGAGAGAGGATGATATAACAAACTCGCTGCGAGCACAACAGCCACAGACTTGCAGGCCAATTCCGGGATCCAATAACTGAAAAGGTCTGGGCAGCGCGGATCCTCTAATAGCCGGCGCCATGCCCGTCTCGGCGGGAATCCGCGCCTCCCAGGATGAGCCCCTTGTCCGGCAGCAGCATGAGGCCTTGGGCACCTCCAAAATACCGGTCGAAGGCCTCCTTGATCACCAGGCTGTGCCCCATCTTCTCCAAGGCAGTACGCGTGGCTTCGGAGATACGGTCTTCCAGGTAGAGCTTGCCGGCCTTCCCCAGGTTCGAATGGGAATAGAAACGCGGGGCCTCTATGGCTTCATCCAGCGACATGTCGAACACCGTGACATTGAGTAGGATCTGGGTTAGCGAGGGGAAGATCCGAGTCCCGCCCGGCGAGCCCAGGGCCAGATAGGGGTGCCCCTCCCGGAAGAGGAGCAGAGGCCCCATGTTGCTGACCGGGCGTTTGTGCGGCCCGGGAGCATTGGGAGAGAGGGGGTCTGCCGCAAAATCGTCCATGTGGTTGTTGAGGAGGAAGCCGGTATCTGCGGGCACGATGCCTGAGCCGAAGAAGTGGTTGATGGATTGGGTCAGCGATACGATGTTGCCCTCTTTATCCACCACACAGAGATGGGTGGTGTTTGGGTCCACGCCATCCTCCAGGCCGAATTCTCCGGAGGGATAGCGGCCGGCTGTGTGGCCTGGGCGTATGCGGGAAGCGACGGCTTGGGCATGCTCCTGGGAGATCAGCTGCCCCACAGGGATGGAGACAAAGTCCGGGTCCCCGAGATAGCGGGCTTTGTCTGCGAATACGAAACGGAAGGCCTCCGTCATGTGATGGATGTAATCGGGTGAGTTGTGCCCCCATTCCTGCAGCGGCCAGCTCTGAGCGATGCCGAGGAGCTGAAGGATGTGCAGCCCGCCGCACGAGGGCGGCAGTGTGCTGTACAGGGTGTACTCGCCGTACGATCCACTCAAGGGGATGTATTCCTGTGGCCGGTATGCCGCCAGATCTTCCAGGGTCATCTCGCCGCCTGCCGCCTGGACCGCCTCCACGATGCGGGAGGCGGTTTCGCCGGAGTAGAAATCCTCTGTCCCTAGTTCGGCGAGCCGCCGAAAAAAGCGAGCCAGCTCGGGATTGCGAAAGATGTCCCCTGCTTCGAAGGGGAATCCGTGGTTGAGATAGAGGCTGTCCTCTCCGTCGTTCTTGATCAGTTTTTCGTATTCGTCTTTGTTGGCCTTGCTGAAGGTGGAGCTTACCTCGTATCCCTGTTCGGCGATGCGGATGGCACCGCCGACCACGTCAGCCAGGGTCAGTGTCCCATAGGCCGCGAGGGCATGGGTCCATCCGGCCAAAGCACCGGGGACCGCCACGGCAAGGCCGTGGGTGCGCCGCCGCTGCAGGTTGATTTTTCCATCCTGGTGGAACATCTCGGGGAAAGAGGCTGCCGGGGCCTTTTCCCGGAAATTGATGACCGTGACCCTGTTTTCTCCCGCAAGGTACAGCACCATGAATCCGCCCCCCCCGATGCCGGAGGCGAAGGGCTCGGCGGCGTTCAGGGCCAGGGCCGTGGCGATCGCGGCATCGATCGCGTTGCCGCCGCGCTCCAGGATCTCCAGGCCGGCCTGAGCCGCCAGGGGATGTGCGGCGACCACCATGCCCTTCCGGGCGGCAAAGTCATAGGGGGCGTGGGGATCTTCAGGTGGGGCTAGGGGCCGTTCTGTCTGACAGGCGAGGACTGCTGCCAGCATGATCAGGAGAAGCGACTGCAGTCGCCTACTCATTTGTCTGTTCTTCCACGAGGATCTTTTCGATCTCGTCCGGTGTGGGGAGGTCCTTCAGGGAATTCAGCCCGAAATAGCTCAAGAACTTGTTGGACGTGCGATAGATCAGAGGTTTGCCAGGGCTTTTTTTCCGGCCCGTGATCTTGACCAGCCTCTTGAGGAGGAGGGTCTTCAACGAGTGGGCCGAATCCACTCCCCGCATCGCGGATATCTCGGACAGGGTGAGGGGCTGGTGATAGGCGATGATAGACAGAGTCTCGAGGGCGGCGGGGGAGAGTCGGGTCTTCTTATCCAGGTGCAGCATCTTCTTGATCCAGGGATCGAACTCCGGCCGTGTGATAAAG
Source organism: Candidatus Aminicenantota bacterium (assembly GCA_030614685.1). GTDB lineage: Bacteria > Acidobacteriota > Aminicenantia > Aminicenantales > Aminicenantaceae > JAUXEH01. The sequence continues at coordinate 11,188 of JAUWTO010000045.1, read as the reverse complement.
AGATAGCCCCCCGCCGCATTCTGGATCTGGATGCCGCGATTGCTCTCGGCATAGGCGTACTCCAGTTCGGTCAGGGCGCTTTCGACCTCCACTCCCTCAAAATCGCTGAGGATGCTCTTGAGTTTTTCCGGGGAAACCGGTTCCTGGGCCACAAAGATCAGGGATTCTATGATGTTCATAAGCTCAGAGGTCATGTGGGTTGTTCCTTTTGCCGCAGCCAGACTCTGATGGGGCTGAACAGACTCTCCTGAGCCGCGAAGATCACACCGGATTTGATGAGCTCGAGCAGACAGAGAAACGAGAGCAGGGCTTCCTCCAATGATGTCTGCTGCTTGAAGAATTCCAGGAAATCCAGGTACTTATGGGACCTGAGGTGCTGCAGGATCTCGTCCATCTTGTCTTTTACCGAAAATTCCTTGCCCTGGATGACCTGGACGTCCTCACGCTCCTTGCGTTTCATGATCGAGAAAAAAACCTCGGCCAGGTCAAAAAGCGAGACCTCGATGAATTCCATATCGTCGGATGGGGACAGGGGGGGGAGAACGGTGCGCTGCCAGGTTTGCATCTGGTCCTCTTCCCTGTCCCTCAGGATGGAACACGCGGCCTTGATCTTCTGGTGGTCGAGCAGGCGGTCCACCAGGGTCTGACGGGGATCCTCTGCATCCTCGGACATGGATTCCCGCGGCAGCAGCATCTGGGATTTGATGTGTATTAGGAGGGCGGCAATGAGCAGAAACTCGGCCTCCCGCTCCAGGTTGATCTGCTCTTTATGCTCCAGATACTCCAGGTATTCCCGGGTGATCACGGCCATGGGGATGTCGTGGATGTCGAGCTTCTTTTTCCGGATCAGGAACAGCAGAAGATCCAGGGCTCCCTCGAAGACCTCCAGCTTGACCTGATATGTCTGTGCGGCATCCATATTAGAACAGAAGTTGCTGGATGATGAACCATATGGGTTTCAGGATGAGATCCAGGATGCCCAACCACAACATGCCGAAGACGATGATGATCCCGAACGGGCGGAGCTGCTCCACCTTCTGGGCGGCTTCCTCTGATATCAACCCGATCAAAATGCCGCTGCCGTCCAGGGGAGGGATGGGGATCAGGTTGAACACGGCGAGGAACATGTTCAGGAATACGGCATAGAACAGGATAATGGCCAAGATCGGGATGGGATTGAAGCCCGGGATAGAGCCGCCCCGGTCAAGGGCCAGGTTCAGATCATAGATCGTTCGAGGGCGCAGGCCGATGATGACTTTGAAGACTATACCGGCCAGCGTAGCGGCCAGGATATTGGATACCGGTCCGGCCGCGGAGATCAGCAGGTTGTCCTTCTTTGGATTCTTGAGGTTCATGGGGTTGACGGGCACGGGCTTGGCCCACCCGATGGGAGGCGCCCCCATGATGACCATGAGCAGGGGGAGAAGCACGGTCCCGAAGGGATCGATATGCGCGATCGGGTTGAGTGTGACCCGTCCCATGATCATGGCCGTAGGATCGCCCAGCTTGTTGGCCGCCCAACCGTGTGCGGCCTCGTGGACGGTGATGGCAAAGAGAATGACGATGAGTTGAGTGGCGATAAGCGCAATATTCATGGTGTATCTTTGCCCTTTATAGCATATCTTGTGGATTCGGTAAAGCCATTGTGCCTTCTGCCTCACCAAAGACCCGCCCAACCACCCCATGGGCTCGACAGAAGGCACAAGGACTTTGGCAGAAAGAATTGGGAACAGACTCTGTTGTCCGAAAAAGTAGCCGGTCCTTATTCTTATAACCTGGATAATTCACATAAAATCCTTGATGTTACATACGTGAAATATCGGCAATTTTTATGAATGATTCAGGCTAGAGGAAGGGGAGGTATTTCTGGATCTCGAACTCCGAAACCTGCTTGTCGTATTCTCGCGACACGTTTTTCTTGTACTCCTCAACCTCCCAGCGCTTGTTGGCGAGAAGGGTCGTAAACACGTGTGTTCCCAGCATCTCCTCCAGGAGAGAGCTCTTCTCCATGAGGGAGAGCGCCTTGTCCAGGTTCGCCGGGAGTGTCGTGATGTTCAGTTTTTTCTGCCGCGTGCTGCTCATTTCGTAGATGTTTTCCTCCACGGGATCCAGCAGGCTGTACCCTTCCTTGAGGCCCTTCATCCCTGCGATGAACATGGTAGCGAAGGCCAGGTACAGGTTGCAGGCAGGGTCGGGAGACCTCAGTTCGATCCGGGTGGCGTGTTCCTTGCCGGGCTGGTATTCCGGGACCCTGATGTAGGCGGAACGGTTGCGCTGCCCCCAGGCCACATACACCGGCGCCTCATAGCCTTCGATCAGGCGTTTGTAGGAATTGACCCACTGGCAAAACACGGCCGAGATTTCGTGGGCATGGGTCATGAGCCCGGCGATATATCTCTTTGCCATATCGGAGAGGTGATACCCGTCATTGAGGTCAAAGAAGACGTTTCGGCCTTGAGACCACAGGGATTGGTGCACGTGCATCCCGTTTCCGTTCTGTCCGTTAAGTGGTTTGGGCATGAACGTGGCGTAGATCCCGTGCATGCGGGCCACCTTTTTGACCAGGTAGCGGAAGATCATGCTCACATCCGCCATCTCGAGCGCGCTCATGTATTTGAGATCGACCTCGTGTTGCCCGTGGGCCACTTCATGGTGGTCATATTCCGATTCGATCCCCATTTTATTCAGCAGCAGCTGGACCTCTTTGCGGATCTCTCCATGCATGCCGCCGAAGAAATACCCGCCATCGTCCATGGGAGCCGCCTGGGTCTTGCCGGGAAAGATGAAAAACTCCAGCTCGGGGCCCACCTTGATGTCGTCGATCCCGAACTCAGTCCTGGCCCTTTCCAACACCTTTTTCAGTACGTATCGCGAGTCGCCCATGTAGGGCTTTCCCTCCGGAGTCAGGATGTCCCCGAACATGATCGCTTCGTGCCAACGGGTTGTGTCTTCGAATCCTCGATACTCCCAGGGGAGCACACGGAACGTCCGCGGGTCGGGTTTGATCACCAGATCGCTCTCTTCGATACGCACGAAGCCCTCCACCGACGACCCGTCGAATCCTTTGCCGACCTGAAAGGCCTTCTCCAGTTCGTATACAGGAATGGAAAAATCCATGTGCCGGCCGAGAATATCGGGGAAGATGATGCGGACAAATTCAAGGTTGTTGTCCGGATGCAGGCACAGGTCCAGGACTTCTTTTTCATCTGAAAACCCGAATCGTTTGAAATGGGTGTCGCTCATGTGTTTCATGCCTCCTTTCCAATAGGGGATCCAATAATTTGAGCTCGAATGCTTGCGGTTTGTCTTAATTTCATATGTTGATATATTTTATACAATAAGATATGATTGTCAAGAAACAGTCGCAATAACATGACAAAAATATTAAAAAATATGATAAAATAAGACAAACATGAGGCGGCAACATGGTCGATGAGCTGGACAGGAAGATCATCCAGGCCCTCAATCGGAATGCGCGTAGAAGCTACCGGGAGATCGCCAAGGAGGTCGGGACCTCGGTGACCGCCGTCTTCCACAGGATCAAAAAATTCCAGGAATCCGGGGCCATCAAAGGGTACATCCCGGTCGTGGATCAGGAATACTTCGGTCTGTCCCTGAGCGCTATCATCGCCGTGCGCATCTCCAGGGGTAAGCTCCTGGACATCCAGCAGAAGATCGCCGAGGACCCTCGAATCGCAGCTGTTTATGACGTTACCGGGGAATGGGATTCGGTGATCATCGGCTACTTCCGAGACCGCCATGACCTTAATGATTTCATCAAAGGCCTGCTGGCCCTGGAGAATGTGGACCGCTCCATCACCCACATTGTGCTGAATGTGGTCAAAGAGGAGCGGCGCATCCCTGTCTGATTGCTGCTCTCTTCTGTTATCTGTTATAATGAAAACCCTGAAGCTGAGGACCCGTATTTGTTATGAAGGTGAAAACACGAACGCTTTTTCAGATAGGGCTCATCCTCTGGTGCGCCCTCCTCGTCTTTCCCGAGTCCCAGCAGGCCCCTTCCCAGAATATCGAGGCATTTGTGGCCCACATCAAGGCCCTGCTGGAGGCCAAAGACCTTCCCGCTTTCCTCGAGACCGTGAATCCTGAGCTGCGTGAACAGGAAGCGATCCGGTTCCGGGGCATGTTCGATGATTTCGGCATGGAAACGCTGGAGGTCTATCCCGCCTCCGTGCAGCAGAGGAGCGAGGGCACCTACCATGTCTTTCTGCGAGTCTTCTTTCAGAACTCCTACGCCGTTCTTTTAGATCTGTGGCGGCTGGAAGTGGTCTGGGTCGGTGCGGGATGGCAGATCTTCAGCACGGAACACACAGAGGACGTCCGGATGCTGTACAAGCTTCAGCTTCCCTCGGAACGGATTGTACGGGCCCGGTCCGTCGAGGTCCGGCACGCAGATATCCGAATTTTGTTCCAGGATGCCCTATGCTTCTACGATAATATCCCCGACCTGGAGACCGCCCTGATCGTGGTGGGCGAGGGGCAGCTCCAGTTCACTCCCTCGCATCCCAGGGAGAAGCACCAGCTCGAGCTGGTCTACAAGAAGCCGTTCCTGGAGGACCGCCTACAATACCTCTACCTGCGCGTCTCTCCGTCTTTTTTTAAGAGCAACATCACCATCGTCCCCGAGGAGGACGCGGAACCGATCAGTAAAGCGGAGGTCAACAAGGCGTATCCCCTGTTCACCAAGCATTACTCGCGCTCTTTCACGGTCCGCAATTCGCTGACTGGTGAGATGCTGTCCATACTCCCGCAAGGAGAAGAGGCGGTCTTCGAGTTCAAGGGGAAAAAAGTCGAGGACATCACGTATGTGTATTCGCCTTTTGCTAGAGACGAGATCAACTTCTATCAGTGGAAGGAAGACCGGATTCTGAACCTGTACTCCCCGCCCTCGAGGGAGGGGCAGAAACGGATGTTCATATCGTTCGGGCAGAAATACGATGTGAACCACTATGAGATCGATCTGGACTTCAAGCCCGACTCACGCTTTTTTGCCGGTAAAGCCAGGATCCATGTGGAAAGCAAGGTGGGGCGTCTGGAAAGCCTCAAGTTCCAGCTGAATTCCGGTCTCCAGGTTCTGCGCATCGCTGATGAGAACAACCGTGAGCTCTATTTCACCGAAGACAAACTGCGCCAGAGCCTGTACATCTATTTCCTCCGACCTCCTGCGCGGGGCCAGACCTCGACAGTGGAGATCTATTACCGGGGTAAGATCGAGCCTGCGGCCATACTCAACGATGTGGTGGAAACAGGCCGGCACGAACAGACGATCCGTTTTGAAAACATCCGGCTCGATACCCTGCTCTACAGCCGGTCGTCCCTCTGGTATCCTTCCCCAGATGACGTGGATTATTTTACGGCCCGCGTCAAGTTCATCACCCCTCCCTCCTTTCAGGTGCTGTCCAACGGCATCTTGGCAGAACACTATGCACTGGAGAGCCTGCAGGATGTGGAGGATGTGGGGAAGATGGGCAACGCCGTCCATGTTTATAAGATCGAGCGTCCCGTCAAGTATATGTCTTTTGTGGTGGGCCGTCTGTCCAAGCGCCAGGAGGAGCAAGGGCCCGTGCCTCTCACATATTACCGCGGATCCCAGACCACGGGAGACAACTGGGACATCTTTTCCGGCGCCCGAGAGATCCTCGATTTTTATCGATCTCATTTTGGTGAGTTCCCCTATGAAAAGCTTGCCATCGTGCGCAGGGTGTGGGCCTCGGCCGGAGGGCACAGCCCCGCCTCATTCATCGTCCTCAACGATCTGCCCGAGGTGATCCTGCAGAGAAGGCGCCGCAATCTTAACAGCCCGGTCGACCTATCGAACTACAAGGAGTATTTCCTGGCCCATGAGATCGCTCACCAGTGGTGGGGACAGGGGATGGCCTGGGAGACCTACCGTGACCAGTGGTTGAGTGAGGGCATGTCTCAGTTCGCGGCCATGCTGTTCCTCAGACACAAGTATGGGGAGAGGGCCTTCGCTCAGATCCTGGAAAAATTTTCCAAGACCACCAACAAGAGATCCGAATGGGGCGGCATCACCATGGGTTCTCGGCTCAGTTATTTCAATTTTGAGGCGTATCAGGCGATCGTCTACAACAAGGCCGCCCTGGTGCTGAACATGCTGCGGGACCTGCTGGGAGACGAGGCGTTCTTCATCGGGATCCGGCGCTTTTACTCCCGGAACCGGTTCAGTGCAGCCAGCACTGCTGGTTTTTTCCGCGCCTTCCATGACATCTCTCCCTGGGAACTGACGGCTTTTTTCGAGCCCTGGTTCAATTCGCATCTCCTGCCCGATGTGCGGATCACGCATACGGTGGAGCCTGCAAACGGCGGCTATCGGCTGCAGGTGCGGGTAACACAGACCGGGACGACATTCGTGTTCCCTCTCTGGATAGAGTGGAGGGAAAACGGCCGGAGGATCAGGCGGAAGATGGTGATTGACGGCCGGGCCGCTTTGGTCGAGTTCCAGACCGAGCAGGAACCGAGAAGGATAAAGTGCAATCCCGACACGGCCGTCCCCGGCCGCTTTGTCATAAAATAGCCGCTTTCATCCCGCGGCCAACCTTTCCCCCCACACAAACACCTGGAACCCCCTTATTCCGGGAGGTGGCTGACATCGATCTCGAGCCGTTTGATCATCTCGTTGAGTGTGGTGGGCTTTACTCCCAGCAGGGCGGCCGCTTTTTTCTGGACGCCTTTGGTGCGCTGCAGGGCATCGATGATGGCCTTTTTCTGGAACGAGTGGATCTGATCCTTGAGGCGCATGCTGCCCAGGTTACTTTGCCCGCCTTCGTCCCCCCGGGGGCCGAGTAGGAACGGGGGGAGGCTCTCCCTGGAGATGACCGAGCTCTTGCTCAAAACAACGGCCCGTTCGATCAGGTTCTCCAGCTCCCGAATATTCCCGGGCCAGTGATAGGCCTCCATGATCTCCATGACGTCGTCTGTGACACAATCGATCGGTTTTTCGTTCTCCTTGCTGTATATGCTCAAGAAGTGCTGGACCAGCAGCGGGATGTCCTCGAGGCGATCCTTCAGCGAGGGCAGCTCGATCTTGATGACGTTCAGGCGGTAATAGAGGTCTTCCCTGAACGTCTTCCGTGTGATGAGTTCTTCCAGGGCCGTGTTGGTTGCGGCGATGACCCGGACATCGACCTTGATGGTCTTGGTCCCGCCCAGGTGCATGAACTCTCTTTCCTGCATCACCCGGAGGAGTTTGGCCTGGGTCTCGATATTCAGTGAGGAGATCTCATCGAAGAAGATGGTCCCCCGGTCCGCAGCTTCGAACAATCCCATTTTCTGTGAGGTGGCTCCCGTAAAGGCCCCCTTGACGTGTCCAAACAGATGACTTTCCAGCAGGTCAGGGGGAAGGGAACCGGAATTGACGGTGATGAAGGGAAAATCGATCCGGTCGCTGTTCTGGTGTATGGCACGAGCGACCAGCTCCTTGCCAGTGCCGCTTTCCCCCTGGACGAGGATGGTGCTTTTTGTGGGAGCGGCGGCACGGATGAGGTCGAACACATCCTGCATGACCTGGCTCTTGCCGATAATGCTCTCAAAACTGAATTTCTTCTTGAGCTCGCTCTTCAGTCTCAAATTTTCCTGCTGCAGCCGCTTGTGTTCCAGGGCTCTTTGGATGGTGAGAATCAGTTCGGCGTGTTTAAAGGGCTTCTGTATGTAGTCGAAGGCCCCGCTCTTCATGGCTTCGAGGGCGGATTCAACGGAGGCATAGGCCGTGATGATGATCACTACAGCCTGGGGCTCGATCTTTTTGATGCGGTGCAGGACTTCGATGCCGTCCATCCCGGGCATGAGCAGGTCCAGGAGGATGAGGTCGAACTCGTGCGAAGGCCACTTCCCCAGGGCTTCCTCGCCTCTCGAGGAGCTTTCGACCAGATATCCCTCAGAGGTGAGCAGCTCTCCCAGGACTTCATGGATGATGGGTTCGTCGTCGATGATGTGGATCAATCCTTTCTCTGCCATGTGTTGTCTCGATTCGCTTAGGTTATATTTTGTTCCTGTATGTCCAAATTCATGGGGACAGAAATGGTGAACAGGGTCCCCTTGCCGATCTCGCTCTCTACAGAAATGTAGCCTTCGTGTTCCTTGATGATCGCGTAACTGATGGACAGCCCCAACCCTGTTCCCTTGCCGATTCCCTTGGTGGTGAAGAAGGGATCGAAAATATGCGGGAGGTGCTGTCGGCTGATCCCGGTGCCCGTGTCCTGGATCGTGACTACGGCGCTCTGGTTTTTTCTTGTCAGCTCGATGCTCAGGGTCCCCCCGTCGGGCATGGCATCTATGGCGTTCAGTATGATGTTGATGAAGACCTGCTGGAGCTGCTCCTCCTGAGCACAGATGGGTTTGAGGGCGGCGAGGTCCAGCTCCAGCGTGATGTTCATGTTTTTAAGTTTGTAGTCGATGAGCGAGATGATCCCCTGGATGATCTCCTTGAGGTCGACCTGATAGAAGACGCTCTCCGAGGGATTGCGTGCAAAGTTGAGCAGGCTTTTAACGATCTTGGCCACCCGGTCGGTCTGGACTTCGATCTTATCCAGGATGGCGGCATGGGGAGAATCGCTCAGCCTTTTCTGGAGTATCTGGATATAGCTGCTGATCCCGGTGAGGGGCGTGTTGATCTCGTGGGCCACACCGGCGGACAGCAGACCCACGGAGGCTAACTTCTCCGAGGTCACGAGCTGCTGCTGTAGCGAGATCTTTTCGGTGGTGTCTTCGAAAACGATGATGGTGCCGTAGGGATTCATCTGGTTGTCACGCAGCGGCGTCTTGGCGATATCGAAGATCTTGCTCTTTCCCGTGGGCATGGAGATGGATATTTCGCTCAGAGGCCGGAAATCCTTCTGTGTGTCGGGCGGGAAGAGGGCCCGAAAGTTGCCTTTGCCCAACACCTCCGCCAGGCTTTTCTCCAGGGCGGTGTCCTTGGTTATCTGGAAGAGGTCTTCCATGACGCGGTTCCAGCCGATGATCTTGCCCTTTTGGTCCAGCACCGAGACTCCCACGGTCAGGCTCTCGATGATGTTCTCGCTGTAGTCCTTGAGGCGCTGAAGCTCCATGGCGCGGATGTGCGCCTGGTTGTAGAGATAGGCGTTTTCAAGAGCCAGGGCAATGGGCGAGGAGATCGTCATCAGGAGTTCCCAGTCTTCGGAGTTGAGCAGCGTGTTGTCGAATTTTTTGCCCATGGCGAGGCAGCCGATCAGCTTGTCCTCGACGCTCAGCGGCATGAGATGAAAAAAATGATAGGAAGCCAGGCCCCTGAATTTTTTCTGGAGTTCCCGGCGGTCGGCCAGCGAATCCTCAGAAAGATAATCGTGTTTCTGGAGATGCACGTAAAGATCTTCTTCCAGGGTCAGCCGGGCGTTCTTGGTCGATTCCACCCCCCGGGATTCCAGGACAAAGAACGTCCTGCGCTTCCCGCTGACCGGTAGCAGCAGTGCGATATATTGGAGAGAGAGCGCGAAGGCGATGTGCTCCAGCAAGGCCTGGGACAGCTTCCCAAGATCCCGCTCCCGGCTGAGCTCCTGGCTGATGGTGAGAAGGGTCTTGCGGTATTTGTAGCTGCGGCGGTAGATGACTCTGTCTACCAGGGCTTGGAAGAGCTTCTTGATTGGAGAGTAGAGAGTGGCGCCCAGGACAATGGCCAGGACACCGAGAATGAGGATGTTGAACTGGTTCTCCGGAAAGAAGCTGGTTTGAGAGCTGACGATGAAATAGAGGAGCGCGATGACTACATAGGAGAAGATCAGGGGCACGGCCTTGCGAAGGACCACTTCGATATCGAGCAGCCGGTAACGCGAGATGGAGTAGGCAAAGGTGAGCGGAACCAGTGCCTGCAGGATCACCGAGAATGCAGCCACACGGTGCGGTGTCTGGTCCAGCAGGAACGGCCCGATGTAGAACAGCGTAAAAGGCAGGGTCCCCAGCCCCAGCCCGTAGACGATCCATTTCAGCTGCCGCTTGATTATGATCTGGGAGACCTTGAGGGTGTCGAAGAGTATGACCCCGAAGGCCACCAGGGAATAGACCGCGAAGTGGAGCAGGTCGAGCTTCTCGGAGACCTCATGGAAGCGGACGATGAATCCGTCGTTCAGATTCCAGATGTTGGGAAGGTGGATGAACACCCTGCTCAGGAACAGGACCAGAGCCGGGAGATACAGGATGTTGACCGAGGCAGCTCTCTGGCGGAAGATCTTTTTCCTGCGTGGAAAAATGATGAAAAAATGAAGCAGAAGCGGGGGGAATATGAGAAAGGCCAGCTTGTCCAGCCAGTAAAATGCGCTGTCCAGGAGATCCATCTCACCGGTGGGAGAGAAGATGTGATAGCCGTAGAATGACAGGGACACCAGGAAAAAGAAGATATAGGGAAGCGTGAAAGGACGTTTGGGTTTGGAGGTGAGAAACACGATGACGGCCATCACCAGTGTGGTCAGGCCTACCAGGGCCAGGTAGTAGTACAGAAGATCCGTCCTCTTCTGGCCGATGGATACGGATGGGTAGACCAGCTGTCCCTCGCGGGCGATCTCATAAATGACCGGCTGATTCAGGACCCGGGCTTCCCACAGGACCTTTGTGACATCGATCGGCGTGCTGACGGAACGCTGCTGGTTCTTGATACTCATCCGGTAGAGGACATCCCCCTTCCGGATGCCGACCAGGTACGCCTGGCTCATCTCCTCGACGTGGATGGCGGTCAGCCTGTCGGATTTCTGCTGCCAGACCACACCGTCATGGGGAGCCTTCCACGAAATCCTGCGGGAGATGTTGAGACCCCCCAGGGTAAGGAGGGCCAGGAGGGGCACTACCGTGAGCAGGATCTTCCGGTTCATGGGCTCCGGTCACCTGGATTTGAATCCAAATAAATGAATCGTTCAAACAAAAAAAATCCCCGTCAGTTCAGGATATGGCGCCGCGTGCTGCGGACAGCCCATTTCACAGCCGGCTGGCTCAGCAGCCTCTGCAGCTCAGGGTGTTCCTTCAGCCCCACCGGGTCTGTGTTCCGGGACAGGAGGGTACTCAAGTATTCGTCCTGGGTTCGTCGAGTCTGTTGAGGAGGGATGGAGCTGCCCGGGTAAAGTGGCGTTATCGCCGAGGTCAAGGCCAGGAGAGAGAGCAGTAGCCCGATCGCCCCAACTGTATTATTTTTCACGATTTAAAAGTATCT
>JAUWTO010000366.1 GCA_030614685.1 Candidatus Aminicenantota bacterium | reverse complement strand
CCTATGCTGTATCTGAAGATATCTTTCGAGATCCTCCCGCAGAAGATGAAGGAGTTCGAACAGGCCGTTCCATGGCTGGTTCATTCCAATGTAATTTTGGTGGAGGACGTAAAACAGCAGATACTGCAGGATAGCAGGAAGCCGGCAAGTTATGTCTATCTGGGAGAGTGTGAAACCCGCGAAAAACTGGAGTGTCTCTTACGATCCGAACGCTTCCGAGCGCTCTGGGGCGGGATGAAGCTTCTCGGGAAGATTACCGAAGCGAAGATCATGACATCGGACAGGGTTGAAGATCTCGAGCCGGTGCATTAGGGGACAGGTTTTCGGTACGGGGATCGGTGCAAAATGAGGATGCAATTGCTTGTCCGAATCAGCATTCTTGTTTTTCTGTCAGTCGCATTGCTGGCGCTCTTTTCGGAAACGCTGCCGGCCCAGGAACTCGAACCCAGGGCATTGGTCAACGTGCCCGTGGGTATGAATTTCCTGTTCCTGGGTTATGGTTATGCCCAGGGGAATATTCTGCTCGATCCGGCTATCCCCATCGAGGATCTGGACAGCCATCTCCACACATTCGTTGGCGCCTATGTCCGCGCAATTGATGTATTCGGGCTGTCCGGCAAGCTGGGTGTCGTCGTCCCCTTTGCGGCCGGAGACTGGTCCGGGCTGCTTGAAGGTCAGGCGGCGTCGACATCACGCACAGGATTCGGAGACCCGCGCATCCGGCTGTCGGTGAATTTCCTTGGAGCTCCTGCTCTCAGAGCCAGTGAGTTCCGGAACTACTCACAGAAATGGACCGCCGGTGCCAGTCTGCAGGTCACTGCTCCATTGGGCCTGTACTATCCGGATAAACTCATCAATTTGGGCTCCAACCGCTGGACCATCCGGCCGCAACTCGGCGCGGCCACCAGCTTCGGCCGGTGGACCGTCGAAGCGTACACCGGGATCTGGTTCTTCACCAGGAATCCCGATTTCTATGGCGGCAATTTGCTGGAACAGCGCCCTCTGTGGACGGCCAAAATCCATCTGGTTCGCAGCTTATCCAAAGGTATCTGGGCATCGGCGGATCTGGGCTATGGCCGCGGCGGCCGTTCGGTGGTCCAGGGAGTCGCCCGGGATACGCGGATATCCACCTTCCGGTTCGGGCTGACGCTTTCCGTTCCTCTTGCCCCGCAGCACGCCCTCAAACTTTATGTGGTGAGCGGCAAACGTGTGGAGCAAGGTGCGGATTTCGACGGTATCGGCATCGGCTATCAATACTACTGGGGAAGCAAGTGATATTCCATCTTCAATATCAGGAGGTGATTGGATGGACAACGGCAGAAAAGACACCGCTCAGCTGATTCGGGAAGAAAAGCAACTGAGGAGGCTCGAGGTTGTGATGGACGTGGTCTTCGCTCTAATGATCTGGCGTGCCTTCCAGCTCCTTCCCCGGCCCACGAAAGGCGATTGGACCCTCGAAGGCATGAAGGCCTTCATGTCTGTCAATGCTTTGGGATATGTCCTGATACTGGTCTTTCTTTTGATCATCATCATCTACTGGATCCAGAACAATGTCCTGTTCGACAACCTGGATCATACGGACGGCAAGCACACAGCCCTCTCCATCCTGCAGATTTTTTCTTTGCTGTTGTTCCTATATGGCATCAAGCTGGGCATGGACGTCGGGGCCGGAGTAGCCACGCGGGCCATCGAGAGCATCACCGCGCTTCTGGTAGGACTCACCTCTGCGGCAGCCTGGAGGTATGCCATTAAAGACCGGCGCCTGCTCGCCCCTGAGGTCACGCAGCAGCACGCAGAGAAACTGCGGAAGCGGTATTATGCCGAGCCGGTCACGGCCGCCATCACCATCCCCTTCGCCTTTGTGGGCCCCATCATATGGGAGCTCTCCTGGTTCCTATATCCTTTTATGATCAAGCTCTTCAAGCGTCCCCATCGCGACAAAACGCCTTGATGTACCCCTTGAAATGTGTTAGTAAGTCCACAGGGATATGGAATGATCAGAATGAAGGAGATGGGGAAATTT
>JAUWTO010000051.1 GCA_030614685.1 Candidatus Aminicenantota bacterium | reverse complement strand
TATAGGGGGGCGGCGAGAATGACGCCCCCCCGTCTCTTCTTCTCTAATACGGTTTCTCTAATCCAGTGACCGTTTCTCCCCGTCACACCTTCGAACAGGCAACCCAGCCTGGATTCCTGGCGCTAAGGCACCTGTCTCCATCCGGGCCGCATGGAGAAGAACCGAGCGGGTCTTCCGGCGAATATAGCATTCAGAGGATCCTGTTTATATGAGCCACATGGGGGACTGAGTGAGTCTTCCGGCTAATGTATCGGCACAGAGGAGCCTGTTTATATGAGCCGAATGGGGAGGTTGGGTGGGTCTTCCGGCTCATATAAACAGGATCCTCTGCTCTATGTAAATGTTTTTTACGCATGTAAAGAACCTGAGTGTGCCATACGACACAAGTGATTGGCGATCTGTTTTATTTTCTATATGTTACGCCTCTTATCAACTTGGCACTAAAACTGCATCACTGCAGATAGGATGCAGAAATCATGTTTATCCCCCATGCCCACCAAAGGCAAGTTTCACTATAGATCGGGCCTGGAGAATCTCCCTCCTTTATTTTCCCCTGACACTTCCTCTTGGGCCCAGATCAAAAGACTGTCCCCTTTTTAAATCCGCCAAAAAACCCCAATTTCCCCTAAAAAGGGGGCAGTCTTTCCAGGGAGAGTTGCGAAGGCTATTTTATCAGGTTGAGCCGCCCCTCTCCATAGAGGTTGTCTTTCCCATCCGGCCCCAGGTCGCGCGCACGGGCCTTCAGGATTGCCAGGATCTGATCGTTCGAATACAGCGTTTTTTCCTTCAGCAGAGCCACGGCTCCGGCAACATGGGCCGCGCCGGCTGAAGTCCCGAAGTAGCTGAACTTGCCGTACGTCTCGGTCGAAATCCCTGCGGGGGCGCACAGATCCGGCTTGATCCTCTGGTCATTGGTGGGCCCGCGCGAAGTGTAGGCATGGAAGTTGTCGTTCCCGAACCCGACCGCTCCCACGGCTACGGCATGGGGAGAATCAGCAGGTACGTTGATACTGCTGTAGGGATTGACATGCTCCAGGTCGCTGGCCCTGCTGAAAAAGAGCTCCAGGCTGCAGTTTCGCTGTGTCTTCCGATTTTTGATCCGGATGTAGTATTTGCCCCGGTAATTCGCTTTCAGGTTGATCCCCTCTATGGGATACGCCCCCTGCGTCTGCTTGGAGTTGGATTTATCGAGCAGGGTGAAGTTTCTGTCGTACAGGTACAGATCATAGTCATTGCCCTCAGAGCCAACATAGGCACTCCCGTCCCAGGAGCCCCAGTCATCCCAGTTCAGCCAGACCGAAAAACTGGAGCCCTTCTCTACTCTGAAAGTAAAATAATCCGTCTCCTCGACGTTCTTCTTATCGAACTCGTGCCAGGAATCCCCGCTCCTGTCCGTGAACTTGCCCTGCCAGTGCTGCTCTGCACTGTTGCCGGCCGCAGATACCCAAACAATCCCTGCCTGATGTGCTTTATTCACATCCTCGCATATGGGCCCTGTCCCGTCACCGGCCCCGGCGCTCAGCCAGCCCATCGAGTAAGAGATGACGTCCACATTGTTAGCGATGACCCATTCCACGGCCTGATGATGTTCCACGTCTGTGGAATAGTTGACGAGGATCAGGGATGCATTGGGCGCCATGTCATGGATGACCTCTGCGCAGGCGGTCCCATGAGAGATCCCCGCTGCGATGTCCTTGTCTGCGCGGAACGAGGCGGTGGTCGTATCGGCAGGCAGTTCGGTCCCCATGAGGTCCTGGTAGCCCATGAATCCCAGATCCAGGACGCAGACCCGGGCTGGGGTTCCGCCGCTTCTGTAGGCGGGAAAGTCATGCCACTGGTCGGCACCGGTGCTGGCGACCCCTTCGGAGGTCGCAAGTGGAACGGGCCGCATTGGGAGGCGGACATGTTTCACTGCGGCGTTCTCAGAAAGCAGCACGAGGGCTTCGAGGGGTATCATACTCTGAACCATGTGCCTGAAGCGTGTCTCCACATGCCCCCCCAGGTCTTCAACCGCCAGGGCGGCTGTTGTCGCTGCAGCCTGAACCTGGACATCCGTGCCCGAGGCCCCGGACTCGGCCACAACCTGGACACTATTTCCCTGCATCAGAATCCCATGCCGCTTCGCGAACCGCCGGGCAGCCTTGGTGCCCCTCTGCAGGTAGGTATCATACAACTGGCACAACGGATTTCCCAATCCGGGGTAGAAGCCCTCTGTGCTTACCACTCCTTCCAGAGGCTTTACATACGATCCGTTCACCAGTAATATGAGCCAGAGAGCGCCCAATATGACCATCCCGGTCTTTATTTTCATCGTCTTGTTCATTCCTGCTTCCCCCTATATTATCTTGAGAAAGATCTTGGCCCCGACCCGAATGATGAGTGCGTTGAAATTCAGGCCCTCCAGGTCTCCTGAAACACTCGCTCCGCTGAACTGATCGGTTTGGGACCAGGAGCCTGAGCCCTTGGCGATCTGGTAACGGACATCCAGGTTCAGGTCGATATAGTCCGTGACTTCGTAGTCCAGCCCTGCGCCGATCTGGAATCCCAGGCCGTTTTTGACCTCCTCGCGGACATCGAAGCCCAAGGCCTCCCAGTGATCCTGACAGACTTGGCAGAGCTTGAAAGTGTTGAAATGATAGGCCACTCCCGCCGCGATGTAAGGGATCAAGCGCTCATTGACAGGATAGCGTCCCTGAATGCCCATAGAAAGGGGCATGATGGTCAGTTTTCCTTTACTCAGCCCCTCGATCGAACCCTCGGTCTGCGACTGGTAGTGATAAAATCCCAGCACAACCGCCAGGTTCCGATTTACGAGATAAGAGAGGTCGCCGCCAAAGGCAAAGCCTCCGTCATACCCACTTTCAGAGGGCAGGGCATAGCCGGCGTTCAAAGCCAGGCTCAGAGGCCTGACTCCGATGCCGAGTGTCTCTTCCGCAGAGGCCGATTCTTGCTCGGGAGCGGGGGGCTCTGTGGGCGCTGCTTTTTCAGACACAGGCGGTTCCTGGAGATCAGCCTCTTTGGCCTCTTCCGCCGCCTTCACAGCAGCGGGGACGGCCGCGGGCTCCGGTTCAACGGCAGCAGGTTTTTCTGTCTGCAGAGAACTGGACAGGACCTCGACCTGGGCCTCGTTCACAAACCCAACCAGCACAATCCCGTCCGGCCGGGGGTATTTGACGCGGTACCAGTCTCCCTTTTTCCCGTTCAACTCCAGGACCTCCTCGAACTGCGCCACGAGCAGGATGCGTCCGTCGTCAGCGGCAGCAGCTCGGATGGCCGGCTTCTCTCCGATGATCTTGACCTCTCCGGTGCATCGGACTAGCTTGACCTCGTCCCCCTGAATCCGGGCCGTCTCTTCAGCCGCAGCCGCGGTTTTTTCTTCGGCCTTTTCTACCGCGACCGCCGCTTCCTTGGCTTTCACCTCTGCTTTCTCGGGAGGTGTCGTCTTGGGAGGCGGCTGCGGGGGCCGCTTGGCCGGGACCTGTTTCTGCACAGGAACCGGGGGCTCCTCGGACCTTTTCTCTGGCGTCCCACCCACAACAGAGACCAGCGACGCCTCGACAAATCCTGTGATGGTCGCCCACTTCTCCTCGGAATAGAAGGAGATATAAAACCATGACGTATCTTTTTTGGCGGCTCCTGAGTCGAACAGCGTGAGAACCGTCCCTTTGCGGACCGAACCGATCACAGTACTGCTCTTGTGAGGCTCGATATAGATCTTGGCCGATTCTGCTTCAACCCGCAGCTTCTTGGTCTGGGCCGCTGCCGTTGCCAGGCACACACCCAGACAAAGGACAGGGACCCAGTATTTGTGGAGTTTCATCGAGAGCCTCCTCACCATATAGTCTTCCCTTATCAAGATATCTAAATACTAAGGGCAGGGGGGAGAGCAGACAATCCTCTCTCGGGATGAATTGGAGGGTGAATTTTGCCGGGGAAGGGACCGCGGCGGAAGATTATGTCTTTCCGCGCAGGAATTTCAGCGCGGACATGGCGGCCCGTGCCCCCTCTCCGGCGGCCGTCACGATCTGCATGCCCCCACAGGTGATATCCCCGGCTGCATAGACGCCGTCCAGGTTGGTCTTCTGGGTCGTATCTGTGAGCACACAGCTGCGGTGATCGATCTTGAGCCCGGCCTTGCTGTAAAGGGAAGAGAAAGGAATGTTCCGGAAGATGAATACGGCGTCAGGACGGGTAGTCCGGATCTCTCCAGCCTCCTCAACGTCCACTTCTTGGACGCGGCCTTCTCCTCGGATCTCCCGTACCCGGCTGTCCGGGCGGAAGCGGATGCCCTTGGCCTTCACCTCGTCCAGCAGCTCCTCCGGTCCCGTTGTGGCTTTCCCATCTCCTGTCATCCACTCCACGTGGACGCCCATCTGTTCGAGGGCGAGCACGTCTTCCGCGGCTTCGTCCGAGTTCCCGACTGCCAGCACCTGCCTGCCCCGGTAGAGGGGGCCGTCACAGGTGGCACAGTAGCTGACACCCAAGCCGATGAACCGCTCCTCCCCGGAGATGCGGTCCTTGGCCGGTGCGGGGCGCCCGGTGGCCACGATCACGGCCCGGGCTTCGATCATGTGTTCCTTGGTGACTACGTATTTGGGGTCCATAGAGAGGTTGATGTCCATGGCATCCGCCTCGATGATCTCGGCGCCGAAATGCAGGGCATGGTCTTTGAATCTGTCCAGCAGTTCCCGGCTCTTTATGGACACAAAACCCGGGTAATTTTCCACAGCATAGTCCAGGTCGAGTTTGGAGCTGCTCTTCCCCGTCAGAATCACGGTCCTCTGGCCTGCGCGGGCAGCATAGAGGGCTGCAGTCAATCCCGCCGGGCCCGATCCGATAACCAATATGTCTGCGGCGATCTGTTGGATTTCAGGTTGATCCACTGAATCTTCCTCGGTTAGCGTCCGGTCGCAGCCTTGGCGTAGACCTGGAGCTCGGAGACGGCAAAGGGCCCGTCTCCCTCGACCACATAGATTTTCAGGTATCGAGCTTCAGCCGGGAAAAAATCCAGGTCGATCCCATACTCGGGATTCGTGGGGAGGGTGTGCAGGGTATCCATGCCGGAACTCAGATCTCCGACCGAACCGACGATCTCGACCAGGGGAATGTATTGCCGGTCATCCAGTGAATGCTCGATGCGGTAGTGACCTCCGACATTGACCTGGATCTGGATGGCGATCACTTCATAGACCTGACCCAGATCCACCACAAAATACGCCTCGAGATCCTCCCAGTACACATTGGCATCATTATCGAACATGCCCCCCTGCGCCGGGGTATGACCGTCGATGATCAGGGCGGGATCCCGGGAGAACTCACCGAATCCCTGGATCGCTGCAGGGGTGACGATCCTGCTCTCCTCGACTTGCTCCTCTTCCAGGGCATACCCATAGATTTGGAGCTCTGCCAGGGCATACTGACGGTCCCCGCTCGAGGCAGAAAGCCGGATGTAGCGGGCGCGCATGGGATCTTTATCCGGGACGGGCACATGATCGGGGTCCTGGGGATTGGAACTCATGGTGTCGAGCCCCCTTCCCGTCTCCCCGTATCCCGTATAGAAGACATACCACGGGAGGTAGTTCAACCCGTCTGTGGAATACTCGAGGGTGTAGATGTCATCATCATCCACCTGCAGGAAGGCATCTACGACCAGGAATTCGGCTCCCAGGTCCAGTATGAAAAAGGCCTCCTCATCCTCCCAATACACACAACGCTCCCCATTCCAGAGTCCGGCTTCCGGGGCGGACTTCCCGTCTATGATCAACTCGAGACTGTTGGAATAGGCTCCATCTCCCTGCACGGAACGCGCCTGGATGAGAACATAATCCTCGTCCAGGACATCCTGTGCCATCGCGCCCGGAATCAAGATGGACATAACCAAGCAGATAAAAAACCAGCGAGACTGCATTCGTCTTCCTCCCCTCGTCTTCACTTTGGTTCTATTGTACCACAACATCTTTAGTTTAGTCGCAACGCAAACTCAAAAAACGGGTCTCAAATTGATGTGTTTCCCAGGGAGGCCCCTTGGGGGACGTCCCCCACCTCCTTTGCCTTTCTCACGGCCGCCTCCGATCGAGCCGGCGAACGATCTCCCGGTTGGCCTGCGCCACACGCTCCAGGTCCATTTTGATCAGCTCCCGGTCATAGGTCAGGAGGCCGTTGATCTCGATCTCCACATCCGAGGTCTGCGTGTAGACGGCGGCGGCGAGCCCCCCATCGATCAACGGTTCCAGCTTCTTCAGCAGGTCCAGGTAGGAGGCGGTCAGCTCCTCTGCGGTCTTGAAGGAACGGTACCCCCAGTTCTTCTCCTCCTGCCAGGTGTGGCCGGCCACGGGGAGCCCCAGACCGCCAAACTCTCCCAGGACGGCCGCACGCACGGCTTCGTTTTCAGGCGCTGTCGGACCCGGGTAGGCGTGCACATCGTGAACATCTCCCACGCCGCGATCAGACCAGCCGCTGGTGTTATTGATCAGGCGCGTGGGATCCAGCTTCCGGATGAATTGGACAACCTCCGGAGTCTTGAACTGACCCCATCCCTCGTTGAAGGGGATCCACATGACGATGCTGGGATGGCTGTACAGGGTCGCGATCATCTGGCTCAGTTCATAGAAGAACTGCTCCTCAGAGGGCAAAGACCTTTCGAAATCCGGATCCCTGGGCCTGATGTAGCCATCCCCACTGGGCATGTCCTGCCAGACCAGGACGCCCAGCCTGTCACACCAGTAGTAGAAGCGCCGGGGTTCGATCTTCACATGTTTGCGCAGCAGGTTGAATCCCAGCTCTTTGGTGGCCTCCACATCGTAGCGCAGGGCCTCGTCGCTGGCAGCGGTGTACAGCCCGTCGGGCCACCAGCCCTGATCCAGGGGGCCGAACTGGAATAGGGGGCGGCCATTGAGGAACAGACGGTTGACGCCTCCGGCGTCTGGCTTCACGGCGATACTCCGCAGGCCGAAATAGCTTTCCACCTGGTCCACATCCCGGCCGTATCCATCCTCGAGTTTGACCCGCAGGCCGTAGAGGAAGGGCGAATCCGGGGACCAGAGTTTTGGGTTCTTGAGGGAGAGCGGGACGTCGCGCCCCACCCGGCCTCCAGCCAGGACCACGGGTGACTTCCCGTCCAGGGCTTGTACCACGATCCCATAGGCCGTGGCATCGCCTGCGCACTCGGCCCGCACATAGGCCCGGCCCCGGGCCGCATCGGGCGTAATGTAGAGTGCCCGGATGTGAACCTCAGAAACCGGTTCCAACCACACGCTTTGCCAGATACCGGTCACGGACGTGTACCAGATTCCCCGGGGCTCTCGAACCTGTTTGCCTCGGGGCTGGGTCCCGGTGTCTGCGGGATCCCACACAGCGATCACGATCTCCTGTTCTCCCCGCTGTTTGAGGGCGTGAGTGACATCGAAAGAAAAGGGATCATATCCGCCCCGGTGGGTCCCGACCTTGTGTCCGTTGATCCAAACCGTGGTCTCCCAATCCACCGCCTCAAAATTCAACAGCAGGCGTTGCGATCTCCAGTTCTTGGGGAGACGGAACGTTCGCCTGTACCACAGCTGATTGGCCTCACCCACGGAACGGCCGACTCCCGAAAGGGAAGACTCCACGGGAAAAGGCACCAGGATCCGGCCGGCATATTCCTCAGGCTGTTCCAGATCCCGGGGCTGAATGGCGTAGTCCCAAAGTCCGTTCAGGCTCATCCAATCGGTCCTGACCATTTGAGGCCGGGGGTACTCCGGATGCACGTTATCAGGCGTCACGGCCGCCGCCCAGCGGGTCATGATCCGGCCCTGGGCCGGGCTCCATCCGGGCTCTTCGGCCGCTGGTCCCGCCTGCCCGACCAGCGGGCGGGCCGCAGCCATCATGATCATCCACAAACAGGCCAGACCCATCACACGGGCCATGCGAACATGATTTCTCACTTCAATCCTCCTCG
Organism: Candidatus Aminicenantota bacterium; assembly: GCA_030614685.1. Classification (GTDB taxonomy): domain Bacteria; phylum Acidobacteriota; class Aminicenantia; order Aminicenantales; family Aminicenantaceae; genus JAUXEH01. The sequence continues at coordinate 5,794 of JAUWTO010000051.1, read as the reverse complement.
GTGCCGTAGAACTCCTTGTTGCAGGTGTAACACTTGTATGTGACGACCCGTTTTTCGTCCATCTTGTCCTGGGATATAAAATCCCCAAAAGCAGAACCAGGAAACTGCGCATGATCCTTTCTCCTAATTATTAGCCAGATTAGAACAAGGCCTTCACAAAATAAAAGGTCATGATCCCCGAAGCGATCAGCTTGAGGGCCATGCCGACCAGAACACCCATGAATACGCCCCAACCGGCGCGCAGGGCCTCATGGGCCTTTTTCCCGGCCCACATCTCTCCGCCGATGGCTCCCAGAAAGGCCCCGATGATCAGGCCGAAAGGCGGGAAAGCCAGCAGCCCCAGGAGCATGCCCGCCACGGCGCCCCAGAAGCCCATGCGTGACGCCCCGAATTTGCGGGCCCCGGCCGCGGGTATCAGGAAGTCCAGCGCTGTTACCACGGCGGCGAGGAAGCCCATACCCAGCAGAAAACCGGGAGAAAACGGATCCCAGCCCCTGGCAAGGGAAAGCAGGAGCAAGCCCAGAAAACTGAACGGAGGTCCCGCGATCCCGGGTACCACACAGCCCACCAGCCCCACCAGCATGCTGAAGCTGGCGAGAACGACCAGGAAAACCTCCATTGCCCTCATATTTTAGCCACAGGGCAAGGGGTTTGCCAACTTTCTTTTTTCGGCCTGTAAATATTGTTTACATTCCCTGAGGCTTCAAGGCAAGAGAAATCCTCATAACCTTTTTGTTTATAGAATGTTATGCTATATTTGTCTGAATGGCATTAAAATTGCTTAAACTGGGTTAGAACATTGAAAAAACATATGGCTCTCACCCTCCTGGTGATCGGAGCATGCACAACCCTGCTCCTGGCCACCAACCCCGGTCCTCCCAAGGTGGATGGATTCCAAGAGGCCTACCTGGCGGCCAGAAAGACATTTTATTCCGTTCTCAAGCAGAGCTCGCAGGGCCTGCCTTTCACCGCGGATGACTACCGCCAACTGCAGTCGGCCCAGCTGCTGCTGCCCGGATTGTACGAGCACCTGATGAACTCCTACTTCCTGAGCCGCGTTCCGGATGAGGCTCGAGATGAGGAATCCGGTGTCCTCTTCCAGGAACTCTCCGCCAAGATGGCCGGGGAGTTTCTCCGTTCCATCCCCATGGAGAGCCCCAGGCCGGGCATCTCTCCCCTGCAGTCCCTGGTCCTGTCAACAGGCTATTATGCTCAGGAGGCATTTCCCACGTTCCGCAGCTTCTCCCGCCGTGTCCACAGAAAGGTCAAACGCCAGTGGGCCTTCGACGATATGGAGGTCCGGAAAAACCATAAGATCACGAAGGGCCAAGGCATCCGGCTGGCCATCATCGATACGGGCCTCGATCCCAGTCTGCGGGATATCCGCAGCCGGGTGATCGCCTACAAGGACCTGCTGGACCGGGCCGCACCCCTTCGGGAAGCAAGTCGGTTCCCATATGACTGGGAGGGGCACGGGACTTCACTGGCCTCCATCATCCTCCAGATTGCGCCCGAAGTGGAGCTCTTGATCATAAAATTCTACGAGGGCGAGAGCATGGGGCGTGTCCCCGCTTCCCGCTGGACGCACTTCCTTATCGCGGCCGGGATCATGTGGGCGGCCCATAACGGCGCCGACATCATCAATCTGAGTGTGATCCTGCGTCATGACACTCCGGAGCTGAGCAAGGCCATCCGCTACTGCTGGGACCACAACATCGTGGTCGTCACCTCAATGGGCAACAAGAGGTCCTCCTCCCATCCCATCCTCCCTCTCTACCCCGCGGCCTAGCCCTGGACCATCGCCGTCGGCGGGATCGAGAAGACCGGCGAGACATTCCAGGTCTTGGAGAATTCAGCCTCCGGATCGTATGTGGATGTGGTGGCCCCGGCCAAGGACATCTGGGTCGAAGCCCCTCAATACCGGGAACGCAAGCCCATGGTCAACAACCGGTACGGGAATTCGCTGGCGACCTCCTTTGTCGCAGGCAGCGCGGCCCTCCTGCTGGCTGCCATGGATCCCGATACACGGGAAGCCCTAAAATCCCAACCCGGTCGGCTGTCGGAATCCATACGGAGTATCCTGCAGCAGACCGCCTCCAACGAAAAAGTGGGATGCCTCTTTTTTAACTCCTTCTCAGGGCACGGGCTGATCGAAATTTCAGAGGCCATATCCCTGGCCCGGGCCTGGTCCCTTGACAGCCTGACCTCCCCTACTTTGGCCCGGCTGTTCCGGATGGGACAGAAATAGTAGGCCGCGCGGTTAAAGGAGCAGGGCCAGGCTGATCAGCCAGTTTATCCCGTAAAGGACCGCCAGAGCGATGATCCCACGGTTCAACCAGACTCCGGTCCCGAAAATGGCCGCCGTCCCCAGGGGAAATACCAGCACACCGATCCGGAATACCACCTGGATCAGGATGTAAAGCACGGTAAGTGCCCCCAGACGGTGGAATCCCCAGCTCCCGGCCAGGTCTCCGTGCACCGACGCCACCACCGAGCGCGTCAATCCACATCCCGGACAGGGCAGCCCGGTCAGGTCGAGGAACGAGCAGGTGGGGGGAAGCTGGAAAGAGAACAGGTGAAGGCCCGCAGGCCCGGCAGGTGACAGCATCAGGGCGGCGGCGATGATCGCCGTGCAGATCAGGAGCACCACCAGGTGCGGCATCTGTCTCCGGTCGAGAGATAAGCCCCGGAGGCCGGTCCTGGGATTCGTTGCGGGATCAGAGATCATGGCCAAAGTTCAGGCGAAAGAGTCCTTGACCTCCGGCTTCATCAAGATAACCAGGCACCAGATGCCGATAGGAAGCCCGATCACGCAGCAGGGGCTGATACAGGGAAGCATGGCCAGGATGCTGGCGGCGAGGGCCAGGCTCCACTGCTGCAGATCCTTCATTTTCAACGCGGCATAGATTATAAAGGCTGCGATCAGCAGTTCTACGAAGGCACCGCCCATGGCAAACACTCCCTTGAACAGTTCATCATACCAGCCCGGAATCTCATCCGTCCAGCGGTCCGCATAGTGGACCAGCGATCCCAGACCGACTCCCATGATGGTCAGCAGGGCGAAGACACCGCCCATGATCCCTGTGATCAGGAGCCCCAGGGATGGACCGGAGACCTGCTGGCGGGCCAAGGCCGCCTGTTGTGTTTTAGTTTCGTTGTCGCTCAATGTTCCCTCCTCCACTCACATCATTCCCGACCTGGAAGCCCGGGTAGAGACCGATCATGTTCACTCTTTAATACGAGACTGATCCCGGATTTGTTCAACCTGAACGCCTCGGGGGATACACGGCTGAGGATGATGCAGGTTGCCACAGGTCCTTCCTTTGGGGTGATTTTCCTCTGATTTTAGCTTACGACAAAACCGAATGACGAGCAATAAAAAAAAAGCAACAAAAACATGTCATTTTACGTTATACTATTTAGATGGGTATTATAGAGGATGAATGCCATGTCAAACACGACAACAAAATATTTCGATGACCCGGACATCTCCCGGATCCTCACGCGAATCCTGGAGGATCAGGGAGGTTTCTACAAGATCGAACAAAAATCGGGCACAGGGCAGGACCCGGAGTTGGCCACCACAACCGATCCCGTGAAGCTGTACATGCGGGAGATGGGGAGTATTTTCCTGCTCTCCCAGTCCGAAGAAGTGATGTATGCGAAAAGCATCGAAAAGGGCGAGAACGTCATTATCAATGCGCTCTGCCGCACGCCCTATATTTTAGGTGAGATCATGCATCTCGAAGAGAGCTTGAAGAGCGATCCCAACACGGGCCGTCGCTATTTCGAGCTCAACGAAGAAGACACGGGACGGGAAGGCTACCTGCAGAAGATGGAAGAGATCCACAGCACCTTCAAGAAGATCAGGGAGATCGCCGGCCGCCTGGAACGCATGACCGGTAAGAAGGCATCCGGCTTTGTACGGGGACGCCCTGTGATCAGGATCAAGCGCCTCTTCTGCGGATTGGATATCCGTCCCAAGGCCATGGACAAGATCATCGACCATATCCATTTAAAACTGAAAAAAGACGCAGAAAAATCTGGGCCGCGTTCTCAGAGCCGGGAGGCCCGGGCGATACTCCAGAACATCGCCGCCGGGAAGAGCATACGGGACGAGGCCAAAAAAGCTCTGGTCTCCGCCAACCTGCGGTTGGTGGTCTCCATCGCCAAAAAATACCAGAACAGGGGCTTGCAGCTCCTGGACCTGATCCAGGAGGGAAACCTGGGCCTGATGCGGGCCGTGGAAAAATTTGAGTACCGTATGGGGAACAAATTCTCCACCTATGCCACCTGGTGGATCCGACAGGCTATCACCCGGGCCATCTCCGACCAGGGCCGCACCATTCGAGTCCCGGTCCACGTCACAGAACAGCTCCAGAAGCTGCACAGGATCACAAAGGCCTACATGCAGACCACGGGCCGGGAGCCCACCGCCGAGGAGCTGTCAGAGAAGATGAAGCTCCCCCTAAGCAAAATAAAGAAACTGCGCAAAGTCATACAGGATCCCGTCTCCATCGAAACCCCGGTCGGGACTAACGGCGACGGACAGCTTAGCGACTTCCTGCAGGACCTTGACATGCCCTCCCCTCCGGATACGGTGGTCCACATCAGCCTGAAGGAACAGATCGAGGGCGCCCTGGAGCAGCTTTCCGAGCGGGAGTCCAATATACTGCGAATGCGGTTCGGATTGAGCAACGAAAGGGAGCACACGCTGGAAGAGGTGGGCCTGAAATTCAAAGTTACCCGCGAGAGGATCCGGCAGATCGAGTCCAAGGCTCTCAATAAAATCCGGGCTAATCCGGCCAGCTGTGTCCTGAAATCCTTCGCCTCGATCTGAGGGCACTGCGGCATGGGCCTTCTATCCAGCGAATCCCAGCTTGGACCGTGAATAATCCAGTTTAGATCACCTGTAAATCAGATACTTTTCCCTCACAGATCTGAAACGCTCGATCCCGGCTCGGCAGGTCGCCAGGATCTCGTTGGGGTCCGACCCTTCCGTCACCATGGCGCGGAGGGCCTCGCTGCCCCAGAGCTTATCCAGGTATGTGTTCATCGCGAAGTGGGCTGGCCAGAGTTTCTGCGCAGCGCACAGCAGGGACACAGTCAGGGGAATGGGCTTGAACACGTCTCGGTCCAAGACCGTGAAGCGCAGTCCCTGGCACAGCTCCCCCTGGTACTTGGGCTTGGAGACCTTCCCGGGGATGGATCGGGGACGGAAGGTCACCGGGACTGCCTCTACCCCGATCAGCACGGCATCGGGCAGGGCCTCCAACCATTTTCGGGGATCGACGTAGGGGGCGCCTACGATCAGAAAGGGGAAATCCGTGCCGCGGCCTTCGGACAGATTGGTTCCCTCCAGCAGGCACATCCCGGGATAGATGACGGCCGTTTCCAAAGTCTGCATGTTGGGGGAGGTCCCGGTCCAGGGAAATCCGGTCTCGTCATACCACATGCCGCGCTCGTATCCCTTCATGGGGATGACGGTCAGGTCCGCTCCGATCCTGAACCCACCGAAGCGTTCCCCATTAAAAAGCTCCGCCAGCTCTCCCACGGTCATACCGTATCGGGCGGGCAGGGGGATCACGCCCACGAAGCTGGAGAAGGCCGGGCTGGTGATGGCGCCCTCCACCCGGGAAGCGGTCACAGGATCGGGCCGGTCGCACACGATCACGGGGATGCCGGCTTGGGCGGCCGCCGTCATGGACAGGAACAGGCTGGAGATATAGGTGTAGAATTTGACCCCCACATCCTGAATATCGTACACCAGCACATCCACGTCGCTCAGCATCTC